>CAYMRB010000694.1:0-3141 GCA_964392615.1 uncultured Planctomycetia bacterium
GAGCGAGGAGCTCTTCGCGATCGCGGTCATGGTGCCACCTACTGACCTCTGCCTCGACGCTACAGGTGTTCGAGCCCATCGTACCTGTCGCGTCGATCGTACTCCGACGTGGCGCCGCGCGGCGAGGAAACTTCTTTCGCCGGTGGCCATCGGCGATTCGTCGAGTGACGACGCGGCGACGCCTCGGTATGGCGGAACGTGCACACCTGTGTACTGAGAGCAGGTCGAGACATGGCAGTTTCAGCAGTTGGCTCGCCGCTCCCCCCCGTCAGAACTCCAGCGAGTCCGGCCCGCAAGCGACCCAGTCCTCGTGAATCGTCGCGGGCTCCGGAGTCCCCAAGCGCGCAAGCGCAACGACCATCCCCCGCTGCCAATGACTCTCGCGAACCTTGTCGAGCGGCAGGAGATCGCGACCGTCCGGCATGCCGAGCTTCACCTCGATCGGATGGCAGACGCCGTCGGCCTCGACGAGGAAGTCGATCTCGCCACCGTCGCGCGTGCGCCAGAAGTGAATGTCCACTCCGCGCGCTCGGTGGCGGAAGTAGCGCAGGATGCTTCCGAACACGTGCGTCTCGAACGCGGCACCGGCCATCGGTCCCAGCCGTAGCATCTCCGGATCGCGCCAGCCCGCGAGATGTGCGGCGAGCCCCGCGTCGAGGAAGTAGATCTTCGGGGACTTCACCAGTCGCTTCGATCGGCTCGAGAAGTACGGGTGAACGAGCCGGATGAGGAAGCTGTCCTCGAGCAGTCCGAGCCAGCTCTTCGCGGTCGTCGCCGAGATGCCGGCGTCCCGCGCGAGATCGGCGTAGTTCACGAGCTGCCCGGTTCGCAGCGCGCACATCTTGACGAACACTTCGAACTCGCGCCGCTTCTCGACGCCGAGGAGCTCACGGACGTCGCGCTCGATGTACGTGCTCGAGTAGCTCGACAGATAGAGCGCTCGAGCGTCGGCGTCGTCGATGCCATGGAGCTTCGGAAACGTCGAGCCGCAGAGCGAGCGGAAGTACGCCGCTGGATCGTTCTCGTCGAGCGACTTCTCCTCATCGGAGAGACCGTAGAGATGGAGGATCGCGACACGGCCGGCCAGCGACTCCTGGACGCCCGCCATCACCTCGAAGTTCTGCGAGCCGGTCAGCCAGATCGAACCGGGCTCGGCGCCCGCGTCCGCCAACCGCTTCACGGCGCTCAAGAGGCCCGGCGCGTACTGGATCTCGTCGATCAGCAGAGGAAGCTGCAGGTCGCGCGCGAAGAGGACGGGATCCTGCTGCGCGCGCGTGCGCACGTCGAGGTCGTCGAGGTCGATGAACTGCCGCCCTTCTCCGGCGCAGCGCTTCAGGAGCGAGCTCTTGCCGACCTGACGCGGACCTAGCAGCAGCCAGACCGGGAACAGCTCGAGGCCGGCGCTCGGCTGCGTGAGGAGGGCTTCGGACGTGCGGGGGATCCAGCGTTTTGGCATATCCACAGCATGGTAGCGATTAGCCAATCCGTTTCAAGAACATTACTTATGACTCCGAAGCGCGCAAGCCCCGCTCGGAAGAGTCACCTCGGCCGCCCGAAACATCCATCACGCACACGCCGTCGAGCCCGGCGGACAGTCCTCGACGCTCAGCCCCTCCACCTCCCCGCATGCGGGAAACGGCTCCGGCGGCGCGGGGCCGCGATTGAACAGGTACTCGAGCGTGTAGATCGCGTCGGCGATGTCGACCTCACCCGAAGCGTTGCAGTCCGCCGCTTCCGGACATTCCGCCGGAGGCCTGCCGGCGAAGAGGGCCTGCAAGGTCGCGACCGCGTCGGTGATGCGCAGCTCGCCATCGGCGTCGGTGTCGCGTACGCCAGAAGTGGATGTCGACCCCGCGCGCTCGGTGGCGGAAGTAGCGCAGGATGTTCCCCAACACGTGCGTCTCGAACACGGCACCGGCCATCCGTCCCAGCCGTAGCATCTCCGGATCGCGCCAGCCGGCGAGATGTGCGGCGAGCCCCGCGTCGAGGAAGTAGATCTTCGGGGACTTCACCAGTCGCTTCGATCGGCTCGAGAAGTACGGGTGAACGAGCCGGATGAGGAAGCTGTCCTCGAGCAGACCGAGCCAGCTCTTCGCGGTCGTCGCCGAGATGCCAGCGTCCCGCGCGAGGTCGGTGTAGTTCACGAGCTGCCCGGTTCGCAGCGCGCACATCTTGACGAACACCTCGAACTCGCGCCGCTTCTCGAGCCTATCGAGCGCGTGATCGCGTGGTGCATGCTGCGAGATCCTGACAGGCTTGCTCTCTGGGTAGGACCTGCTATCTCAGGTCCGACAGCTTCAGTCCTTCGATGAAGAGGTCCATCTGCCCGAGCGGTTCACCTGTCTTCGGGTCGTACTCGACGTTGCCATAGGCCGCGAGCACGTTCGTGCCCTTCTTCAGGTGCCGGATCTTGCCGGCGTCGAGCACGATGGTGCGGTAGTGGGGCTTGTTCTTCCACCAGATGTAGGTGTTGATCCTGCGGCCGTTCAGGTACACGTCGAAGCCCTGGCGGGCCAGGATACTCAGGCGGTACGAGTCACGATCCACGGCATCGACTTCGAAGGTCGTACGCATCACCAGAAACTCGCCCTGACCCCAGTCAGAGTTGTTCTCGAAGGAGACGCGGCCCTGCCTGCAAACGCCCACGCCGATGGGCGCCCGTCCTTGCTTCCACGCGCTGTCGTCGTAGTCGACCCTGTACCAGCCCTTCAGCGCGTCGGGCAGCTTGACGTTCCTGAAGCGCTTCTTCTCGCGCGGGTGCTTCCTGTCCTTCTCCGTCAGCGGATCGAACGACGTGAAGCGCCAGATGCGGTCCTCGGGCTTCACCTTTCCCACCGGCCTCCAGCCGGCGATGGGCTTCCTCAGCTTGGTCAGGTCGATGATCGTGTCGACCAGCGCCAGGCTCTCGCCTTTCTCGGCATCCATGCGCTGGATGAACTCCTGACGGTAGCCCTTGAACAGCATGTCGGTCAGCTCCTCGCGCTGCCCAGGAGGCTGCTGGGCAAGCGTGGAGTAGAGGCCGTATGGCGTGTTCTCGCGACTCGAGTTCGGCGTCGCTACGAGCTTGATAAGGTCACCGGTGGCGAACGAGTCGAAGCGCTGCTGAATCATCAGTGCGACCGCGACGGCGGTCGCGGGGTC
>CAYMRB010000694.1:3151-3364 GCA_964392615.1 uncultured Planctomycetia bacterium
CCCCAGGCGGCTACGCGGGGCTTAACCCGCCGGCCCCCCGCGCGGGGGGGCGCGGGGTCGTTCTGCAGGCACGCCTTGGCCACCTCGGCGACGTTGTACGCGCCTTCGGGGGAACGGATGCCGGTCTTGATCTCGGTCGCTTGGACCGCCTTCTTGAGCCCGGCCAGAATCAGTCTGCCCGCCTGGCTCGTTCGCTTCTTGCCTCTCGAGGCG
>CAYMRB010000695.1:0-3356 GCA_964392615.1 uncultured Planctomycetia bacterium
CCCGTCGTGCCGAGGTAGTAGATGTCCAGCGTGGTGCCGCGCACGAGGACCGGCGGCACCTCCCAGCCGGCCGCGAAGCGCCGATCGGGTGGGCCCGGCAGGCGGAGAAACCCGTCGTCACAGGTCATGTTGTCGGTCCCGGTCGGATCGGGCCCCGCCGTCGGAAACGGCGCGGGCAAGGACGGCTGCTGGATAAACACCTCCGACTGCAGCAGCAGCCACGCGAACAGGGTCGCGTAGTCGCCCGCAGCACCGAAGAACGTCAGGTTGCCGTCGTCGTTGACATCGGCCGCATCCCAGCACGCCATCGACGTGCCTTGCGTGCGCACCGCTTCCGCATACGCGGTCAAGTCGGCGAGGCTGACGAGTCCGTCGCCGTTGACGTCGCCGCGGATGAAATCGTCCGCGCGCAGCCCGGAGGAAGCGAACACGCCGAGCAGGACCAGTGCGAACAGCTGCCGGGCCGATCCCCACAGGGCGCCCGCACCGTCAACTTGTTCGAGAGCGCAATGCATGTCGTCACTCCGTGGCGATAGCCTCAGCGAGGTATCCAGCGCCCGTAGACCCGATCCACCGATTGTAAGGATGGCCACGTGGGCCCCGCAAGCTGCGTGGCTCGAAAGACCCCGCCCCGGCTCACCGGTTGCGCGACGAGAAGCACACTCGAAAGCCGACGTCCGTCGTCCGCGCGCCGTCGCGGAGCATCGTGCGGGACGCGCAGCGGAACACCGGCGGCCCGTTCTGGAACCACGATCCGCCCCGGCACGGGCTGTACTCCTCCTCGAACCAGCCGCCGCAGAGCTCGCGTATGGAGCCGCCCAAGTCGGAGACTCCGAACGGCGACGCGTCCGACGCGAAGCTGCCGGCGGCCTCTGGCGCGGGCTGCCCCGCTCGCGAGCGGCCGCCCTTGCACAGTGCCCAGTCGAAGCCGTTGCCCCACGGATAGGTCCGTCCGTCGGCGCCGCGCGCGGCGCGTTCCCATTCGAGCTCCGTCGGCAACCGGACCTCGCGGCCGAGCTCGTTCGAGCGCCACGCGCAGAAGGCGAGCATCGCGCGCCGCGGCAGCCCCATCACCGGAGTGCGGGGATCGAGTCCGGCCTTCTCGTTCGGCACGAATCTGCCATCGGCATCCTGTACGAGATACTGCTGCGTCCCGAACGAGGGCAGAAGATCGGCGTCCGCAAGGTTCTCGCTACTGGCCGCGACCACGCCATGCGCACGCGCGTCGAGAAACGCCGCGTAGTCTTCGAGCGTCACCGGAAAACGCGCCATGAAGAACTCGTCGACGGAACGCGCCGCGCGCTCGAACGATGGCAGATCGTCCTGCACGCTGCCGACGATCGACTCGCCGCCGGCTATCTGCAGGAAGCCTCTCGGAATCGAGCCCTCGCGATGCAGCGTCGCGCGACCACAGCTCGTCGCGCCGCGACCGACGAGGATCGGCAAGCGCGCCGGCTCGTGACCGGCCTTCTCGAAGACGGCGAGATACGACCCCATCGGCAGACGCCGCCGCAGCGTCGGTCCGTCGATGACTTCGCGGTCCGACTCCACGAGCAGCGGACCGCGCTCGCGATACCGCAATAGCACGATGCGATCGGCAGGCGGCTCGGAGTCGATCTCGAGGTCGCCCTCGCGCTGCAGAGACGCCGCGTGCAGGCCGGTGTCGTGCTGACGGACAAGCCCCTCGTAAATCGACACCGCGTCCGCGTCGCCGCGCGTCTCGGCGTCGACCATGCGCTCGAAGTAGAGCGCCGCGAGCGCCGCGCGAGCGCCGCGGTTGGTCGGGTCGATGCTGAGCACGGCCTGATACGACGCCGTGGCGCGCTGAAACGCGCTCGCGACGTCCTCGCGCCCGCAGTCCTCGTCGTAGAGGCACTCCCACAGCGGTTGCTTGCGCTCGATCGGCGCGTGCTCGTCGATCTCCTCGCGCAACGCCTCGACACTCTCGCCGAGCTCGTGCAGGCTCTTCTCGGACACGCGCAGCGTGTCGAGATCCTCGTCGGCGCGCTCGAGGAGCTCGCGGGCCTCCTTCTCGCGACGCTCTCGGTCGTGGACTCCCTCGACCCACGACTGCAGCGCGTCGTGAAACTCGCGCGCGGTCGCGAAGCGATCCTCCGGGCGCAGCGACAACGCGTGCAGGCAGGCGACCGAGAGGTCGTCGGGGATGTCGGCGTGCGGAGCCCGTTCCTGCGGCGGCTCGACGCGCGCCTGTTGCGCCGCGTTCAGCAGCTCGCCGAGAGACGAGCCGCCGTACGGCGGTGATCTGGTCAGGATCGCGTAGAGGATCCCGCCAAGCCCGAAGACATCCGTGTGCGCGCCGATCGCCGCGACGTCACCGCATGCCTGCTCGGGCGCCATGTACGACAGGCTACCGACGATGCCACCGGCTTGGGACACCGCGCCCATCTCGCGACGGTCGGTTGTCACCGCGTCGCCGCGCCCCGATTCCTCGCCGTCCGCGGACGCTCGTCCGAACACCTTCGCGAGCCCCCAGTCGACGACGAGCACCTCGCCGTAGTCGCCGACCATGATGTTCTGCGGCTTCAGATCGCGATGGACCACGCCGCGACTGTGCGCGAAGTCGATGCCCATCGCGACCTGCTGCAGGATCTGGATCAAGCGCAGGAACGAGAACTCCTGCGCGTTGCCGTCGTCGCGCCGCTGGAGGATGTCTTCGAGGTCGCGGCCACGAATCCTCTTCATGGTGAAGAAGGGCGCGCCGGTCTCGTCGACGCCGAGGTCGTACACCGGCGCGATGTTCGGATGCTCGAGCTGCGCCGTCGTCTGCGCCTCCTCGAGGAAACGGGCGACTTTCGAGGGAGCGAGGCTCTGGTCGAGGAGGACCTTCATCGCGATCTCACGGCGGAGGTCGCGATCGTAGGTCAGAAGCACGCGTCCCATGCCGCCACGGCCGAGCTCCGACTCGACGACATAGCGCTCCTCGGCGTCGCCGTCGCGCGCCGGCCCAGCCGATGCGGCCGCCGCATCGATCGCCGCATCAGCCCCGGTCGCCGGCGGGGCGTCCGTCGCGGTCGCGCCGAGCGTCAGGTGGTCGAACAGCCCCTCGTCGGCGAGCGCCCCGAGAAGGCTCTGGGACGCGAGTCGCACGGAGCGGCTCTCGTGAAGGAGGAGAAAGAGCCGGCAGCGACGACACACGTCCTCCGGCCAGCTCGGGTCGATCGCGGTCGTGCCGTCGCGCAGGTAGCGGTCGACGAACTGCTGGTAGAGATCGTCGGCGTCCGGGTCGGGATGCTCGCTGGCCGTCATAGCAGGCTCTGTCCTCGCGACCATGCTAAGTGCGGTCTTTCACAAATGCTTGTGCATACTCGTCGAGCGAATTCGTTCGCTGGCGAGGC
>CAYMRB010000696.1:0-3350 GCA_964392615.1 uncultured Planctomycetia bacterium
CGCTCGCCAACAGCTATCGCGGCCTCGACCAGCCCGCCGCCGAGCGCGCGGTCGTCGCGGCGGTCCTCGCCGCGCATCCCGACGACCTTCGCGCGCGCGTCGCGATGGCGCGTCACCTGATGCGTGCCGACCGCTTGGACGAGTGCGAGCGACTCCTCGCGCATCGCCCGGGCGATCGACCGGACGATCCGGGCCTCCTCGCCGCGCGCGGCGATCTCGAGTGCGCCCGGGGCAACCGATCGCGAGCGCTCGAGCTCTACCGCCGCTCGCTGGAACGGCATCCGTCGAACGCGGAGGGTCTCGTCGCGGTCGCGGCGTGCCTGCTCGACGTCGGCGACGAGCCAGGCGCGCGCGCAGCGATCGCGCCAATCGTCGAACGCGACGACCTGCGGCTCTATCCAGACACGCGACGCAGGCTGGCGGAAGTCATGCGGCGGCTGGCGGGGCAGGCTCGAGATGCTCGCTCGTCCTGAGCGCGAGCCGGATAGCCTCCTCGAGCAGCCGGTCTGAGCCCTACCACTCCACCACCGGCGGCGCCGTCAGCACACCACCATCGTCGACCACGACCGCGCCGCCGATCTCGATGATCACCAGATCGCCTCGCGTGTCGAAAGCGCCGCTCGCCGTGACGGTCAATCGGTCGAGCACGAGCGCGCCCTGGTAGGCGTCACCGACCGACGCGATCGCGCGCGGATCGCCGTCGATCGGATCGATCGACAGTTCCTCCGCGTCGTTGCCGACGATCCGCAGCGGCATCGTCGTCTCGCCCGCCAGCACGACCCACTGCCCTCGCAGGCGGGTGTCGCTCGTCGGGAATCCTCCGGCGCCTCGCACCGTGCTCTCGCCAAGCGCGACGATCGTCGCCGCGCCGACCGCCCGCAGCGGCGTGCGCGCGAAGGCCTGCTCGCGTCCGCCGTTGTCGATGCGCAGATCGCCGTAGATCTGAGCGCCTCGCCTCACGAAGACCGTCCCCGCTCCTCCCGTCGCCTCGAGTCGGTTGCCGCTCTCCGCAGCCGGCGCGCCGCCGTACGCGTGAAGCCGCACGTGCGAGCCGAGGTCGACATCGTAGACGAGCGCGATGCGTCCACCGGCTCCACAGCCGCTCGCGGCATCGCCGTCGGCGCCACCGCGGCCGCCGCCGGCGTTGATCTCTCCCAACCCGAGCAGCGTCGCCGTCTCGACATGCACGCTGCCGCCCGCTCCTCCGCCGCCGATGACGACCAGACCCGGCTCGATCTCGCCGCCTCCGTGAGGCCCGTCGATGCCGCCTCCGCGCACGTCGATCAATCCGCTGAGGACGACGGTGCCCGACCGAATCCGCACGCTCCCGCCGCCGTTGAAGCCGGCCTCGTCGTTCGCGTCGAGCCGACCGCTGCCGCCGCCACCCGGCCACGCCGGTCCCCGGTAATCATCGTAGACGCCCGCGACGTCCGTTCCTCGACCGGCGCCGAGCCCTTCGAATCCGCCGAGGCCACCGTGACTGCCGCCGGTCCGCCCACCCGCCATCGCGACCAGCCCGTCGGCTGTCTTCCCCTGCGGCGTCGGGTTGCCTCCTCGCCGGCCGCCGACCCACCCCTTCGCCGCGAGATCGATACGACTCGTCAGATCCAGCACGAACGATCCCGCGACCTCGATATCGAGCCCGTAGACTCGTTCGAACGTCGGCTCGGGCACCGTCGCCGTCGATCCGTTCAGCAAGTTCAGGCTGGCCCCGTGCACCGGCTCGTGGGCGACAAACCGCGCGTCGCGGAAGCTCCACGCTCGCACCCCCGGCCCGGCGATGTCGAAGCGCGCGACGTCGAGCTCGCCGCCCATGATCTCGAATCGATCGATCCGCGGCGCGTGGAGCACCGGCGCTCGCAGCCCGCCGTCGATCGTCCAATGCCCCGGCGTGTCCGTGTCGAGCTCGTCGACGCGCAGCTCGCCGCGGCACTCGACATGCGCTCCGCCGCGCACGATCAGACGCTCGATGTGCAGCTCGTCCTCGCGCGCATCGACCAGCGTGCGGAACGCGCGCGCCGATCGACCATCCGCGTCGACGACGACCTCTCCGCCGACCGCGCCGACCGCGCGTCGGAACACGGTGCCGGGGCCGCCGATCGCGCTCGCGTCGATGTCCGCATCATCCGCTCCGCCACCGCGCGCGCCGATCGCGCCGACGAAGCTCGCGTCGTCGCCGAACACGATCGCCACGCGTCCGCCGCCGCCGCCACCGCCGAGAGCCTCTCCCGCGTCTCCGACGCCCGGCGCGCCGCCGTCTGCCACGATCGCGCCTGCTCCTTCGAGCACGTCGATCTCGAGCAGGAGCGCGCCACCCGCGCCGCCGCCGGCATCGCCGACACCCGGCGCGCCGGACACGTCGATCGCGCCGTCGAGCGTCAGAGTCGCCGCCACGACGTGCAACGCACCGCCGCCTGCACCGCCGCGAGTCGACGGCAGCGTGCCGGCCGATGCGCGCACCGCGCCGCCCGCACCAGCGTCGACCGGACCGTCGACCAGACCGAACGCCGCGCCCGCGATCGACTCCTCGCCCTCGGCTCCGGGCTCGACCGTGCCGCCGCGACCGGCGTGGCTACCGCCCGCCGCCTCGACGCTCGGTGCGATGCCGTTCGGCGCGCCGCCCCGATCGTCTCCGCCGACCTCGACGCCGCCGCCGGTGTATCCCTTGCCGACGAGGTCGATCGCGCTCGTCGCGTCGATCGACAGCGTCCCGGCAACGACCACCTCGAGCGGCCACACGACTCCGCCCGCGAGCGGCTCGAGCGTCGACAGCGCGCTACCGTCCGCGAGATCGATCGACGCCGCGACGATCGGCGCGCCCGCCACCAGGAGCGCCGCGTCTTGCTCGACGACGTTCGCTTCGACGCCGCGTTCGATCGCCAGCGTCGCGTCCACGAGCTCGAGATCGACCGCTCCGACCTCAGCGCGGAGACTCCCGAGCTCGACGACGCCACCGTCGACTCGCAACTTCGTCGCGCGTTCGAGCAGCAGATCGACAGCGCGCAACGCGCCTCCGCCGATGACGAACTCGTCGTCATCGCGTGCGACCGCCAGACCCTCGTCCGTCGTCACGAACGCGCCACCTCGCACGTCCAGCGCGTCGAAGCGCAGCACGCCGCGGAACCGCGACCCGAGCGCCGCGTGCTCCAGCAGTCCCGGCTCGGTCCAGATCGTGTCGCCCTCCTGCGCGAGGATCTGGAACGTCGCGTCATCGTCGTCGTCGATGTCCGGATCGATGCGCCACCCGACCATGCCCGCAGGGAACGCCCCCCCCGCCCGCACGAGGAAGTCGTCACCGAGGATGACCGCGATGCCCTCGCCCGGTCCGACAAGCGGCGTCGACGCCGCGG
>CAYMRB010000697.1:0-3344 GCA_964392615.1 uncultured Planctomycetia bacterium
GGCTCGCCCTCGTCCGGCTCATCTTCTGGTATGCCGCGCGCCGCGCCGCCGCCGCCGCCTCCGCCTCCGCCTCCGACTCCGACTCCGACTCCGCGTCCGCGGGGTTATCACCCCTTCACCGCTGGCTTCCCTCGTCACGAAGATGGGGTAAGATCGCACGCAAGAGGACGGGAAACGGTAGAGACCGGGAGAGATCGACATGCCCCCTCGTTCGAGCTGGAAGGGCTTCCTGAGGCTCAGCCTCGTGTCCGTGCCCGTCAAGGCGTTCACGGCGACGGCGTCCGGCGGCGACATTCGCTTGAACCAGCTGCACAGCGAATGTCATAGCCCCGTCAAGTACCAGAAGGTTTGTCCGCTGCACGGCGAGCTCGATAGCGCGTCGATCGTCAGCGGGTACCAGTATGCGAAGGGGCAGTACGTCGTCATCGATCCGAGCGAGCTCGACAGCTTGCGCAAGGAGAGCGACAAGGCGCTCGAGATCGACGGATTCTATCCGCTCGACTCGGTCGATCCGGTCCACCTGAATGGGCGCAACTACTACCTCGTTCCGGACGGCCCTGTCGCGCAGAAGGCGTTCGTGCTGCTGCGCCAGGCGATGGCGCAGAAGAGCCTGTGCGCCGTCGGCCAGGTCGTGTTGCACGGCAAGGAGCAGCTCGTGCTGCTGCGCCCGCAGGGACGGCTTCTCGTGATGGCGATGCTCAGCTACGCGACTCAGGTCAAGGGCGTCGAGCTTTTCGAGGACGACGTCATCGACGCGGAGTTCTCCTCCGACGAGCTCGCGCTGACCGAGCAGCTCATCGCGGCGACGACGCAGGACGAGTTCGACATCTCGCGCTACGAGAACACCTACACGACGAAGCTCACGGCGCTCATCGAGGCGAAGGTCGCCGGCGAGGAGATCGTCGCCGCACCGGAGGCGGAGCAGCCGAAGGTCGTCGAGCTGATGGACGCGTTGCGAGCGAGCGTCGAGCGCGTGCAAGAGCAGGAAAAGGGCGACACGGCCGCTCCGGCGGCGAAGAAGAAGGCCAAGAAGGCCGCCAAGCGAAAGATGGCGCCGAGCGCGGGCAAGAAACCCGCTGCCAAGCGCAAGAAGAAGTCTGGATAGTCCCGCCCCGTGACCTCGAGTCGAGTGCTACCGGACTTCGTCTCCCCGATGCTCGCGACGTCGGGCGAGCCGTTCGACTCCGACGAGCACCTTTTCGAGATCAAGTGGGACGGCACGCGCGCGCTGGCGTTCGTCGAGGCGGGCGAGTTGCGACTCGTCAACCGGCGCCGCGTCGACATCACGGAGCGCTACCCCGATCTCGACTTCCTGCGCGGACTGGAGGACGGCACCGTGCTGGACGGCGAGATCGTCGTCCTCGGCGCCGACGGCACGCCGGACTTCAGCCTCCTGATGTCGCGCGAGAGCGCGGCGTCCGAGTTGCGCTGGCGATCGGCGTCACGCGTCCACCCGGCGACCTTCGTCGCGTTCGATCAACTCTACCGGCGTTTCGATTCCATCGGCGCCGAATCGCTCGCGATGCGGCGCGAGACCCTGCGCGCGACGGTCGGCGCGTTGCGGAACATCCCCGCGGCGGGCCTGGTCATCTCCGAGGGCGTCGTCGGCGCGGGGCGACGCTTCTTCGACGAGGTGGCGGGCCGCGGGCTCGAGGGCGTGCTGGCGAAACGCCTCGACAGCCGCTACCTCGCCGGCAAGCGCAGCCCGGCGTGGGTGAAGATCAAGCAGCAGCACGAGATCGGCTGCGCGATCATCGGATACCTGATTGCGGCCGATGGCGGTCTCCGCAGCCTGATCATCGCGGCGCCCGACGACGACGGCGACCTGCGTTGCGTCGGCAAGGTCGGCAGCGGCCTCGGCGAGCGCGACCGCGAGAAGCTCGAGCACCTGCTGCGAGAGCGTGCGCGCAAGACGCCGATCATCCCGTGCGACGAGAAGGGCAACTGGGTTGAGCCTGGCCTGTTCTGCACGGTATCGTATCTCGAGCGCACCGAGTCGGGGCACCTGCGTGCGCCGGTGTTCCGAGAGCTGCTGGTCGACGCGAAGTAGGAAGTTGGAATCGGGGGGGAGCCCGAGTCGATGGTACGGTCGGCGGACGAGTCTCGTACGCTGCACGGGAAGGAATTCTCCTTCACCGGTCGCCTCGCGTCGCTCGAGCGGCGGAAGGCGGCGGAGCTCGTCGAAAGGAACGGCGGCTGCGTGGCGTCGGCCCCCCGCCGCGGCACGCACTTCCTCGTCATCGGCCAGGCCGGCCTGCCGATCGGCCGCGACGGCCACGTCAGCCGCAAGCTCGAAACGGCCCGCGGGCTGCAGCGTGCCGGCGAGGCGATCGAGTTCCTCTCCGAGGAGCGCTTCCTCGAGCAGCTCGGCCTGATCGAGCAACAGGAGGACGTCCACCGCCTCTACACGCTCGCCCAGCTGACGCGCATCCTCGACGTGCCCCGAGATCGCCTGCGCCGATGGGTCCGCGCCGGCGTGTTGCAGCCGACACGCGTCGTCCACCGGCTGAGCTACTTCGACTTCAGCCAAGTCGCGACCGCGAAGACGATCTGGAGCCTCGTCCAGGCCGGCGTCGCGCCCGACCGCATCCGGCGCAGCCTCGAGGCGATCCGCGGCTGGCTGCCCGACATCGAGAGCGCGGGTCAGCTCGCTCTCCTGGCGTCCGATCGCCAGGTGCTCGTGCGTCTCGGCGACGATCGCCTCGCCGACCCGAGCGGCCAGCTCTGGTTCGCCTTCGCAGCACCCGACGCGGACGAGCGAGACGTCGCGAACGGAGACGTCGCACATCGAGACAGCGCGCCGATTCCGCTGCGAGCCACCCCGACGACGGCCGAAGGCTGGTTCGACACCGGGCTCGACCGCGAGGAACGCGGCGACCTCGACGGCGCCGCGGGCGCGTACCGCGAGGCGCTGGCCCTGGCGACGGACGACGTCGCGCCCGAGGCCTCGTTCAACCTCGGCAACGTCCTCTACGCCCGCGGCGACCGAGGCGACGCCGCGGCGAGCTACCTGCGCGCGATCGAGCTCGACGAGCGGTACGTCGAGGCGTGGAACAACCTCGGCACCGTCCTTTCCGAGCTCGAGCAGTGGGACGAGGCGATCGCCGCGTACCAAAGGGCAATCGACGTCGAGCCGCACTACGGCGACGCGCGGTACAATCTGGCCGACACGCTGCACGCCCTCGGCCGGCGCGAGGAGGCCGCCGCCCACTGGCACGCCTACCTGCGCCTCGACCCGCGCAGCGCGTGGGCCGAAACGGCGAAGGAGAGGCTGAGGGAGTAGCCGACGCCGACGCCGACTCCGACGCCGACGCCGCCCCCGACGCCGCCCCCGACTCCGACAC
>CAYMRB010000698.1:0-3335 GCA_964392615.1 uncultured Planctomycetia bacterium
ATGCTGCCGTAGTGGAAGCGAGTCGAGCCGATCAGGAACTCCTCGCCCTCTTCGACCAGCAAACGCGTGATCGGCTTGCCACGCGCGACGGTGCCGTTGGAACTCTTCAGATCCTCGAGCACCACGCCCTGTGGCGTCTGCGACAGACGGCAGTGGTGGCGCGACGAGCGCGCATCGCCGATCACGACATCGTTGTCGGCTGACCGGCCGATGGTGACCTCGACACCTTCGATGTCGAGGACCTTCAGCTCGCGCCCTTCTTCCTGGACGTAGAGACGCATCGCAACCCGCTTTCTCCAATCAACGATCGCGGCGGTTACCGTTCGTCGATGCCTCCTGGTCGACTTCCCGCACGATATTGTACTTGCTTATCTTCGCGTCGAGCGTCGGCCGAGAGATACCCAACAGCTCGGCCGTGCGCGTTTTCTTCCATCCCGTGTCGAGCAGCGTCGATCGGATGAGCTGCAGCTCGACGTCCTCGACCGTGCGCGCGACGACGTCCTTCAAGGGCTTCCCCTCGTAGGACACGCCGCCCTTCTGTCCCCGCGCCTGGATGTTCCCGCTCAGGAGCTGCGACTCGACCCGCTCGCCGCTGAGCGCCGCGAGTCGCTCGACCTCGTTCTCGAGCTCGCGGATGTTCCCGGGCCAGTCGTGCTGATATAGGAGCTGGAACGTGTCCCTCTCCAAGGTCTTCTTCTTCTCGCCGCTACGCTCGGCGACGCGGTCGAGGAAGAAGTCGATCAGGAGCGGAATGTCCTCGCGTCGCTCGCGCAGCGGCGGCAGCGTGATCGTGATGACGTTGACGCGGTAGAGCAGATCCTCGCGGAACTCCTGCTGGCGCACCATCTCGAAGATGTTCTTGTTCGTCGCCGAGATGATGCGAACGTTGACCTTGATCACGTCCTTGCCGCCGACGCGACGAATCTCGCCTTCCTGGAGCACGCGTAGCAGCTTGGTCTGCATGCCGGGCGGCATGTCGGCGATCTCGTCGAGGAACAACGTGCCGTCGTCGGCGACCTCGAAGAGTCCACGCTTGTCGCGCGTCGCACCCGTGAACGCGCCGCGGACGTGCCCGAAGAACTCGCTCTCCATGAGGTTGATGGGCACCGCGGCGCAGTTCTCGCTGACGAACCCGTTGCCTTGACGCGGGCCGTTCTCGTGGATCGCCTTCGCGATCAGCTCCTTGCCGGTGCCGCTCTCGCCGAGAATCAGGACCGGTACGGAGGACTCGGTCACCTTGTCGAGCAGGCGGAAGATCTCGAACATCCGCGGGCTGCGCGTCACGATCTCGGAGTAGTCGTACTTGAATCCGGTCGGACGTTCGCGCGGGATCAGGTTGATCGCCTCTTCGAGCTGCAGGGTCTTCGAGAGGACCTTCTCCTCGAGCTCGACGTTGACCCGTTCGAGGCGCGCCTGGGTCTCCTCGAGCTTCTTCTCGCGAACGCGATTCTCATCGAACAGGCGCGCGTTGCGGATCGCGACCGCGGCCTGATGCGACAGGATCTCGAGCCAGCGCAGGTGGTTCTTCGAGAACGCGGCGACGTCGAAGCGGTTGTCGACGTAGATCGCTCCGGACACGACGTCTCCAGTCAGGACCGGGACGCACAGCACGGACTTGATGGCGCGTTTCTTGACGCTCGCGAGCCCCTGAAAGCGCCGGTCCTTGGACGCGTCCTCGCTGAGGATCGCGCGCCGCGATTGGATGACGTCGCCCGCGATGTCGCGGCTGAACTTGAATGCCGGATCGCGGACGTGCTCGCGATCCATGTTGCGAGCAGCCTTCACCTCGAGGTCGCCGTCCTCGACAAGCAGCAGAAAGCCGCGCTCGGCGGCGGTCACTTCGACGACGGTGTCGACGATGAGCTCGAGCAAGTCGCCGAGGACTACCCTCGAGTTCAGGTTGCGATTGATCTCCAGCAGCTTGAGGAAGATCTCGCGCTCCTTCTCGAAGACCTCGAGCTGGTTCTCGCCCTCGAGGCTGGAGATCGGCTCGAGGAAGTAGTCGGTCGTCAGGTCGATCGTCTCGTCGGTGAACTCGCGCGAAACGTGCTCGAAGAACATCCGCGTCTTGCCGATCTCGATGCAGTCGCCGGGGCGCAGCTCCTTGCGCAGGACGAGAATGCCGTTGACCAACGTGCCGTTGCGGCTCTTCAGGTCGACGATCTCGTACGCACCGTCCTGACGCTCGATCTGACAGTGCTTGCGCGAGCTGTTGATGTCGTCGATCTCGATCGTGTTCTCGTGAGATCGACCGATCGTCGAGACGCGTTGCGCCAGCTCGGTCACCTGCTGTCGGTCTCCTTCACAGACGATCAGCTTCGCGAACGACCGGGCCTTGCGGCCGGCGCCGCGGCGCGGTGACGAGCTTCGTGGCGACGATGAGCCCATGAGACCTCAACAATGTTCGAAAAGCCGACAAAACGTCCGCGCCCGCTGCCGGCCGAAGATCTGTCAAGGCGACTTGACAGGCTGGCAGAAAGTGTAAAGAGATTTTAACGACGAACGGAAGCCCGGCTCAGCAAAAAAGTGCGGGAAAATCGCGCCGGAAGGCGGGCGGATTCCGAGCCGGCGCCCCCGGGACGGGGCTTCCAGGACGGGCCGATCCGGTCCAGGCCGGGCCGCGGGGACGATGGAAGCCTGCAGCCCCGGCCGGGCGGGCGTTGAGCCGCCGCGCAGCGGTCGGCTCCAAATCCGCGGACTGCCGGGAGCCAGCGTCGAGGGCTGCGTCGGGAGCGGTCAGTGCCCTACATCGACCGCCAGAGACGGGCGACGATGTCCTCTTGCAGGCGCTTGGCGCCGGCCGTGCCCCCGCCCAGCGAATTGACCAGGATGGCGAAGCTCCAGGTCCGATCGCCGCGCTGGACGAATCCGGACAGCGTCGACACGCCGCGGATAGTCCCGGTCTTCGCGCGCACATGGCCGACGAGCTGCGGATGACTCCGAAAGCGCTTCAGCAGCGTGCCGTCGACGCCGGCGATCGGCAGTGAATCCCGGAACGCGGCGTGGTGAGCGCTGCCGCGCATGACATCGAGCGTTTGAGCCATCTGACGCGCCGAAGTGCGGTTCGCATGCGACAGGCCCGAACCATCGGCGACGACGAGCCCGCCGGTCGGAATGCCGTGCCGCGCGCAGAACTTTCGTATCGCGCGACCGCCGCCGGCGACGCTGCCCGCGCCGGCGATCTCCTTGCCGAGCGTCTTGAGCAGGATCTCGGCGTGGAGATTCTGGCTGCGCTTGTTGATGACGGGCAGGTCGATCGCGAGACGAGAGCGGTGCTCGACGAGGACCACGCGGGTGTCGGCGTCGGTGTCGGTGTCGGCGTCGGTGTCGGAGTC
>CAYMRB010000699.1:0-3330 GCA_964392615.1 uncultured Planctomycetia bacterium
GCGGGCTCGAAGCGACGTGGTCGATGCCGGCGGCTCTGGGACTCGCGAAGGGCTCCGCGCTGGGGTCCATCGGCCTGGCGTACGTGTGGCCGACTGCGAGGGTCGTGCGGTCGCTCGCCCTCCGCGCTCGGGTCGATCTCGGCGAATCAGTCGATGGTCGCGCTGTGCGACACGTCGGGCACACGGGTTCGGGCGATGGGCGCACGCGCCTCGTCGAGCGCACCGGCCGCAAGGCCCGCGAAGTGCTCGCGTTCGAGGGGCGTCCGGGCTACGCGTACTTCGACCTCGATGAGTCGTTCGTCGGCGGCGGGACGATTCGCGTCACGGTGGAGTTCTTCGATCGCGACGCGCGGTGGATCAGTCTCCACTACGATTCGAGCGACGAGAACCTGCCCATGGCGGGCGCCTACAAGTCGACGCCGAGTTGCCGCGTCGGGACGACGGGCAAGTGGCGAACCCACGCGTTCGTACTGCCCGACGCCCGCTTCCGCGGTCGACAGAATTTCAACGCGGACTTTCGACTGCACGCCGGTGGCTCGGTGACGATCGCGAGCGTCCGCGTCGAGCCCTGAGAAGAAGATTCACCCGAGATTCGACCGAAGGAGACTCCGGCCCATGGCGGCACCGATTCAGCAACAGACCTTAGTACGGCACGAAGGCGAAGTCCCGTGCGAGCAGAGTACGTGCGGCAACCGCTACCGGCTGATCAGCCGCGAGGATGCGGGCACGGTCGCGGCCTGGGCTCACGTCGTCGACATCGACGGCGCGCGGCCGCACTACCACAAGGTTGCCACAGAGGTGTACTACGTGCTAGAGGGCGAGGGCGCGCTCGTTCTCGACGGCGTCGAGGCTCCGGTGCGCGAGGGCTCGCTGGTGCACATCCCGCCTGGCGTCGTGCACGCGGGGCGCGGCCGCATGCGCGTGCTCGTGGTCGGCATTCCGGAGCTGACGGACGACGACGTCTACTTCCCCGACGAGGAAGAGTGAGACGGCTGATATAGGCAGGCCTCGGTAGCCGCTGGGACATTCGCAGCAGCTCGAACCCGAAGGTGACCGGCGCCGAATGCTCGATCAGGTGCGTGGACGCGACACCTTGAGCTCGCGAAGGGTGGGGCTCTTCTTGTCGTGGTGCGACTCCATGCGACCGAGGATGTCGCCCAGGAAGCGAACCGTCTCGACCACATAGGGCCCCTTGTTGAGCATCACGCACTCGGCGCGATCGGACATCGCCGCGTCGCTGATCTCGGCGCGCGTCGGAACACCCTTCTTGTTGTATCGCTCGAGAACCTGCGTCGCCCAGATGACCGGCACGTGCGCCGCCTCGCAGATCCACAGGATCTCCTCCTGCAGCTCCGCCAGCCGTTGGTATCCGCACTCGACGGCGAGGTCGCCACGGGCGATCATCACGCCGACGCGTTCGTTGCGCAACGCGGTGAGGAGGAGCATGGGCAGCTCCTCGAACGCGCGCTGGGTCTCGATCTTGAGGACGATTCCCATGGGGCGTGACGTGCGCCGGTAGATCTGTCGCTCCAGCTCCTCGACATCCGACGGTCGATTGACGAAGGACAGACCGACGATGTCCGCATGCTCGACGACGAAGTCGAGGGCCTCGAGATCCTGCTCGGTGAGGGCCGGCAGCTTCAGGTCGCTATCCGGGAAGTTGATGCCCTTCACCGCCCGGACCTTCTTCGTCGAGTTGACCGGATGCGTCACCCGGACGCGCAGCCCCTCCGACGTCGCCGCCATCACGACGCCGCTCACCTTGCCGTCATCGAAGAGCACTCGATGGCCGGGCTCGACGCAGTCGAGTACCTCCGGCGTCGCACAGGAGATCCGCGGCTCCTCGACCAATCGCCCATCGAGGTTGCGCAGGGAGGGGCGGCACGCGGTCGGGTCTTTCGCGATGAACACCGTGTCGTCGGCGAGGAGCGCGAGGTGCTGCTCACGCGGCTCGATCGCCGGCTGAAACTCGTCCTGAAACGCGCGACTCTCGGCGCCGCCAGCCGGCTTGACCTTCATCGTGCAGTCGGCGCCGAGGTAGGTGATCTGATCGCACCTGCCGATCCACGATTCGTCGTGCTGGCGGAATAGCACCAGCGAGCGGCGGCGACCGCGCAGCTCTCGGAAGCGGATCTCGTCGCCCCGCTCGAGCGTCGCGAGGATCGCACCGTCGATCGGGACCGTGGCGTCGACCTTCAGCCCCATCGGCGGCACGCCCGGATTCTCGGCCGGCGTGATCCAGACGAGGGCGGGCGCGACCAGCTCGCCGTAGATGTCGTGCTTCGGCTGCCAGCGTACGACGCGCGGGCCCGGTTCGATATCGCCCGTGCGAATCTTCGGGCCGGCGAGGTCCATGAACAGCCGGCAGTCGCGTCCGGTCTCCCGACGCGCCTGCTCGAGGTGCCCGACCATCGCGGCCCACGCCTCGGGGCCGTCGTGCGCGCAGTTGATCCGCAGGCACCGCGCACCGCTATCGACGAGGTCGTGAACGAGGCGGTAGTCGATCGCGGCGGTCGACGGGAGCGTCACCATGATGTGGACGCTCGGATTGGAGCCGTCCGCGCGCATCTCCGGAAGGCCGAAGAGGGCCTCGGTGTTCGCCGCGAGGCGCGCCTTGCCCTCGCGATAGTGCACGGGCCTCAGGCCGTGGGCGCCCCGCTCGAACGGCTCGCCGATCATGCGGTGGAGGATCTCGAGGAGATTCTCGATCGTGCCGAGCACGTGCGACTCCGAGAGCCCCAGCGACGACAGCCCGCGGCTGGCGAGGTCCCGCTGCAGCTGGCGCATGTCTCGTCGCCGCAACGCAAGGTAATGAAGTAGGTTACGAGCGCTTTCGCGAGCCGGCTCGGCCACCTTCGCGAGCTCGGTCTCATGCTCGCCCTCGACCCAGTACGCGCTCTGCCGGATCGTCTCCAGCTCGGTGATCAATCGGCGGATCTTGTCGTCGGAAAACACGGGTTGCGTTGCGCGCTCACTCGAACCGAACAGCTCTCTCGACCTTTGACGGACACCCTCGGCGCCATTGTCCGACATTCCGGTCGCGATGTCTGTAGTGTGCTGCCACCGTGCCACCGAGTCGCCGACCGGCCCGACGTCAGCGTTCGGCGGCTTGCCGCTCCGCCCAGCTCGGGAAGTCGTTCAGATCGACTCCGAGAAGCGCCCCGGCCAGGAACCACACGAACAGCGTGACCAGCACGATGCCGATCACGTTCAGGAGCAGTCCGGCGCGGGCCATCTGCGGAATCGTGACGCGCCCGGTGCCGAACACGATCGCGTTCGGCGGCGTCGCGACCGGCAGCATGAACGCGCAGCTCGCAGCGACGGTCGCTG
>CAYMRB010000700.1:0-3316 GCA_964392615.1 uncultured Planctomycetia bacterium
ATGTCGTCCGGGCACGGGTAGTAGCTGTAGCGCGGCGAGCGCAGGAAGCCGAAGCCGTCGGGCAGCGTCTCGAGGACGCCCTCGCCGAACATCAGGCCACTCTTGTTCGTGCGCTCTTTCAGGATCTTGAAGATCAGATCCTGCTTCTTCAGGCCCGCGAACTCCATGACGCCCTCGCTCTGCGCGAGCTCGTGGAGCTGCGGAATCGTCATCTTCTGGAGCTGGCCGATGTGGACGCCGTCGTCCGCCCCGCCCTCGGTCTTCTGGTCGAGCTCGGCGGCTTCCTTCTCGAGCTCCTCGTCGCTCGGCAGGCCGAAGACGGCCTCTTTGTCCTTGGGCTTCGATCGAGCGCCCTTCTTGGCTGCCTTCTTCTTGTGTCCGGTCTTCGTCTTCGCGGTGGCCATCGTCGTTCCTCGTGTTCCCTGTTGTTTCTTCGTGGTCGGATCCAGTCGCGGGCGCGGCAGTGCGACCAGGAGGGCCCCGGTCGGCGCCGATCGCCGCGGTGCAGATCATGTCTTGTTCATCGTTCTGACCTCTCTTCACCTCCCGTTGCAGGAGGCCCCTCGCCTGCGGGGGCTCCCTCGTTCTCGCTGCTGCGCGCGCTGCAGAGCTCCCCCCAGAGTCGCTCCACGGCGCGCCGCGTCGCGGCGATGTCACCGGAGTTGTCGATCGTCCAGCGCGCCATGCGGCGCTTTTCGTTGATCGGGGTCTGCGCTGCCTCGCGGCGGGCGAGCTCGTCGTCCGTCCAGCCGCGCTCGCGCACGCGGGCCTGCCGCGCCTCGTCGGGCGCCACGACGAAGACGAGTTCGTCGCAGAGCGTGAGCAACGGCGACTCGGCCAGCAGCGGGACGTCGAGCACGAGCACGCTGGGGCCGTCGTTCGCCGCTCGGAACGCATCGACGCGGGCGGCGATCTCGCTGCGAACCCGCGGGTGCACGAGCCCCTCGAGGAACTCGCGCTCCGCCGCGTCGGCGAACACTCGTGCCGCGACCTCGTCGCGATCGACGCTGCCGTCGGCGCGCAGGGCGCGATCGCCCCAGCGCTCGCGAAGACGCATGCGCACGGCTTCCGACTCGAGGGCGGCGTGCGCGAGGCGGTCCGCGTCGACGGCAGCGGCGCCGCGCTCGATGAGGAGCCGGGTGACCGTGCTCTTGCCGCTTCCTATGCCGCCGAGGACTCCGAGGACCATGCTGCGCATTTCGTCTCGAGTGGAGCTCCGAGCGCCCGACCGACGGACGCTCGCCATACGCGGCCCCCCCCATCGAGACCCATCGCGGGAAGAACCCGCCATCGGTCGGGCGAGGCGCGCGTCGAATCCGGCGCGCCGGATTCAGGCCCTCCGAGCTTCGGGGGCCGCTGGATGTTCGTAAGGGAAAAATTCGACGGGGTGAGGCGGAAGCGGTAGTGGGGGACCGAGATCCTCCGCTTCGAGGAGCGCCCTCGTCGCCGCTTCCGTCGAGTCGACCTTGCGGTCTCGGCCTCTCCGGGGCAGGCGGCACGGGGGGACGCTCTGCTTCCGTTTCACTTCTCTTCAGCCGCTGCGGCCACCGCGCTCCAGAAGCGAGCGTGACGGCCCAGCGGCGGCGGTCGCCGCCCGGGTCGGCTCGGGTCTCGGACCTCCCGCCGTTTCGTTTTCTCACCCGCCGCCATCGCGATCACGGCATCCCGGCCTCGACACGGGCACGGGAAACCTGATGACTCGGACTCGACGTTGGGGAACGAAAAGGAGGGGAAATCCGGGATCGCCGTCCCGGTCGAACCAACCACCTCGACTTACGATTCACGAGCCGCTGAGCCCGCAGATCGCCAACCGACTCCTCTGGAGTACCCGTCACTCATCGCCGTGTCAAGCGGAATTGAGGCGGATGGTCGGGCGCGAGCCCGGGAAGATGTCTCGCCGGAGGTCGGTCCGCAGTGGTAGGGGGGTGTTTCTCGGCCCCGCCCACTTGACAGTCCAACCGCCCCCCATAGAATCAGTTGCAGGTCTCCACCGAGTGTGTTCACTCCGCTGAAGAAGTAAAAGGATCCCATTGCGCCAGCCGTCTGCCCGCGATTCCGTGTCGGCGTGTGCGGCGGTATCGGGGACTCGACTTGCTGACGTCCATTGATGACGGCCGGTCGGGCACCATCCGGCGGTTGGTTCAGGAGGTAAGGAATGGCCAGGGAAGGAACCGTCTACCTGTACTTGTTTATCGTTGCGATGATCCTATTCGTCCTCGCGACGGTAGCGTTCATCTTCAAGTACAACGACGCGGACGAGTTGAAGGCTCAGCGGGATAAGGCGAAGGACGAGCTCTTGCTCGTTCAGCAGGCCAACGCGGAGCAGATGGCCGAAGTCGGTACGCTCAAGCGGCTCGTCGCCGGCCCGAACGCGGAAGACATGTTCGGTTCCGCCTCCGCGGAAAAGATGTCCCGCGACATCAAGGAGCGCAACCTGAAGCGTGTCACGGATACGATCAACGGGGCTCTGAAGGACCTCGGTCAGGAGGAGAAGAGCTTCAACTCGCTGATCGCTCCGTACGCGGAGATCGGCGAGATCTTCACGTCGTACCAGAAGGGTCGCGATTCGAACTCCGTGCGCACCCAGCAGGCCCTCGATAGCTACGCGGCGCTGCAGGAGAGCGAGAAGGAGAAGCGCGACCGCCTCGAGGCCGACTTGGTCAAGCGCAACGAGGAGCTCGCCGACGCGCAGCAGCAGTGGGAGGACTGCGAGGCCGAGAAGGACACGCGTGTCGCCCAGCTGACGCAGGAGCTCGAGCAGAAGGAAGAAGAGCTCACCGACGAGCTCCGTCGCAAGGACCGGATCATCCAGCAGAAGGAAAACTACATCGCGACGCTGACGATTCTCGTCGAGACGCTGCAGAAGAAGCAGCGCCGGACCGAGACGTTCGACGACGCGGATCCGGACGGCGAGCTCGTCAACGTGGCGACTCACCTCGGCAAGGGCTGGATCGACCTCGGCCGCGAGGACCACCTGAAGTCGGGTCTCGTGTTCCGCGTGTACCAGCCGATCAAGGGCGGCAAGAAGCTCTTCAAGGGCAAGGTCGAGGTCCGCCGCGTCGAGGAGGATCACGCCGAGGTCCGCATCATCGAGCAGGAGGACCCGGACCGTCTGCCGATCACCGCTGGCGACAAGATCACCAGCCCGTTCTACGATCAGGAGGAGCGTCCGATCCTCGTGCTCGCGGGGACCGGGCTCGACAGCCGGGACGTCACGCTCGACTTCCTGAAGGGCAAGCTCGGGGCCTACGGCGTGGACGTCAAGACCGACGTCGATATCTACACGACGTACCTCGTTGCCCTGAAGGACTACGAG
>CAYMRB010000701.1:0-3284 GCA_964392615.1 uncultured Planctomycetia bacterium
CCATGCGATCGAGGAGTAGGACGTCATCGCCCAGGGGCGTGGCGACCGCGATCGGACGATTCGTCTGAACCCTCGGCATGGACTAACTCCTCGAAATACTCACTCCTCGGCGAGACCGCGGCGATCGCAGCCGCCGCGCCGGCTCGGCCCCCGACTCTCGGGCCCGTATTCGGCGAGCCCGGGCGCGGCGAAGCGATCATACCTACCGTAATAACGCGCTCGCAAGGCTGGACGGACGCTCGCATCCGGCCGAAAAAGCCCGCGATGCGACGGAGCGTTCCGACGCGGATCACCGGCTCCCGAACGGACATGGCGCGGAAGAGGCCGGTAATCTCTCGACGGGCAGCTCGGCGAAAACTCTCCGGGAGCGTCGCTGCACCGCGAAAACCGCCCCGATCGCACTCCAAGGCCTTGCCACCCGGCTCGTTGTCGTAGAATGTCCACGATTCGGCCACAGGCCGGCCGAAGACAACTCAGGAGCCCGACGCACGCCGAGCGCGGAGACCGCCGTATGGACATTCTCGAAGAACGCCTTCAATCGCTGATGGAGGTCATCCACGCCGTCCTGACATCCCTGCGCGACCTCGATCCGGAACGCGGCCGGGACGTCCGGGAAAATTGGAATCGCGTCGTCGCGGGCATCCACAACCGGATCGCGACCGGCGCCGAATGGGCCGGCCCGGCCGGCAGCCACGTGCCGCCCGGGCACGCCCACCCGGACGCGGCCCACCGCGAGGTCGAGGCGTTCTACGGTCGGCAGCGCGGCGGGGCCGCTCCGACGCCGCCCCCCTCGGCCCCCGCGCCCGCCGACGCCGATCTCGGCAATACCGCCGAGCTCTTCCTGAAGGGCTCCACGACGCCGGGCGCGTCACCGGTCGAGGATCGCGCACCGCCGCCGCCCGCGCCGGGCCCGGCACCGATTCCGGACGACGTCGTCCGCGAACTCGAGAGGCTGCGCGCCGAAAACGCTCGGCTGACGACGGATCTAGAGACGAGCCGCGCCGACGCCGCGAGCGCACGCGCCGAACGCGACAAGCTGCGCGCCTCGTCGGCGTCTCCGGCGGCCCCCGCTGCCCCCGAAGCCGTTGCCCCCGCCCCTCGCCCCGCGGAAGGCGGAGCCGCGCCGATCGCTCCATGGCTCGACGCGCTCGGGGTCGCGCCGAGCGCCGTCGGGACGCCGTCCGCCGATATGCTGGTCGCGCAGGTCGCCCATCTGGTCCGCTACTTCGACAAGACCAAGGGCAACCTCGACCACATCTTCCGCGCGCTCGAGATCCCGTTGAAGATCCCCCGGTTCTCTGCCGCCCTCGAACAGTCTCTCGCGGCGCCCGGCAGCGACGGCGTCAAGACCTACCTCGAACAGTTGCGGTCGTGCTGGAAGGTCCTCGTGTCGGGGACCTGGAACCACCTCGAGGCGACCTGCAACCGCGTCCAGGAGAGTCTCGACCCCGAGACGATCGAACGCGAAAGCCGCAGCCGCCGCGAGAAGCCGTGGGAGACCTATCAGGACCAGTTCCGTCGGCTGCCGCTCTTCCACGTTTTCATGGAGTCGCTGCGCACGCAGGTCCGCGCCGGCTTGCGCGACCCGCGCGGCGGTGTACCCGATTTCCTGTGATTGCGCCGTCCTCTCCCGGCGCGAAATCCATTAGTATGTGGTGGAACCAGGTCAGGCCGGAGAGCGTGAAGCGATGCGAAAAGAAGCGAAAGAACGCGCCGCGCGTCGCGGCGTCCTGGCGGCGTTGGCGCTGTGCTGTGCCGCGCTGTCGCTGTCGAGTTGCAGCATCTCCTACGAGGTCTGCGTTCGCGCCGAGGCCGGCGCGAACGATTCGACCGACGTCGAGGTCTACCTGTTCTGGCCGTTGACGGCCGCGGCACGCGATCAGTCCGAGGAGGCCGAGGGCTACTACGGACTCCAGGAGGCCCTGCGCAGTGGTCGCCTCGAGGTCTGGGACGACTACGAGGCCGCCGACCTCGGCGCGCTGAGCGTAGCGGACGACCGCGACTGCCTCGTCCTCGAAGACGTCGATGGCGTCGCGCTTTCCCAGAGCGGCGACACCTCGCAGCTCGTTCTCCTCACGACCTATTCGGGATACGAGCGGCTCGAGCTCGACCTGCGTCGCGCCGAGCCGAAGTTCAGTGGCTTTCTCGGGATGTTCCAGACCGCCTATCTGCACGTCTTTCTCGAGAAGGAGGGGCTGCGAGCCGAGTTCGTTCCGGCCGATGAGTTCCTAGGCAACCTCGAGAACGTGACGGCGCTGTGCCACCCGAGACGCTGATCGCGCGCGGCTGAAGTCGATCCGCCTGGATCGATCGGCTGCAGGCCGCGCGTCTTCGTCCGTCCTTGCTGCTTCCTGCAACCTCCGACCCGGTCCGACATGCCCGCGAAGACACCTCCCCCCTCGATCCACTGGTACGAGGGGATGTTCTTGCAGCCGCATCATTTCCAGCAGCTCTCGCGGCAGCTCGACGACACGCTCGACTGGCGCGCTCGACTCCTCTCGCCACAGGGCTGGGGCGTCGTCCGCATCGCGATCGACGAGGAGTCCCTCGCCGGCGGCCGCCTCGTGATTCCGGAGCTCGAGGCAATCCTGCCCGACGGACTCGTCGTCACGACCGCGCTCGTCGACCGCCCGCTCGAGCTCGACATCTCCGACGAGCAGGAGCGCCTCGAAGACGGCGCGACGCTGCGAATCGGCCTCGCCGTCGCCGAAGCCGAGGCCGGTCCCAAGACGGTCGACACGGGCGATGAAGATGCCGTCAGCTATCCGCTCCGCTTCGCGAGCGCACCGGGCGATCGCGTCGTCGATGCGACCTCGGGGGCCAACGAGACCGAAGTCGCGCGCTTGAAGATCAAGGCCCGCCTAGTCCGCGACGACGACGACACGACGGGGCACGTCGTCCTGCCGCTTCTCGACGTCGCGTACTGGGGCGGCGCGATGCGCGTCGCGGACTACATCCCGCCGACCGTCCTCATCCAGCGGGAAACGCCGCTCGCCGAGATGCTCCGCAAGCTGTTCGTCGCGATCCGCGAGAAAGCGGCCCGTATCGCGACGGACCACGAGTCGGCGCAGGCGCACAAGAACGACCTGCGCATGCTGGAGACGCGCTTCCAGGGCCTCGGCCTGACGTCCAGCTTGCCCGTGTTCGAGCAGATGCTCCAGCTCGAGAGCTTCCGGCCGGTGGACTTCTATCTCGCTCTGTGCCGTTACGTCGCCGAGCTTGGCTCGCTGACGGGCATCGAGATCGTCCCCGGACCGATGCCCGCGTACGACCACCTCGATCTC
>CAYMRB010000702.1:0-3282 GCA_964392615.1 uncultured Planctomycetia bacterium
CATGCCCGGATCGGCTGGGCGGTCCAGGACGACGAGGGGGGCAGCGGCGCTGCCGACGCGCGAACTGAAGGCGTCCGGGTCACTCGGTCGGGGCGGGGGCATGTCGGTTGATCGACCATCCCGGCCCCCGATCTTGCGGGAAATGCCCCTCGATGCCCCGCCCCTGATCTGGCGCCTCGGAGTCAGTAGCGCCCTTCGCCCCCGGACTATCGGACCGTCGGTTCGTGCGCGTCGAGGAACCTCTGCTCGTCCACGCTCGCCACGACGCTGAAGACGACATCACGGTCGTGGAAGCAGTACACGGTCAGGCCGGGCACTCCCGCGCAATCGCAGAGGCCGCAGGTCGAGGCTTCGTCGCCGCAGACGGATGCGGGGAAGGCGAAGATGCAGATCGGATCCGGGCACTCGCCGTCGATCCCGTCGTTCTCCTCGCGGATCGGGTAGTAGTCGAGGCGCACGCCCTTGAACTCGTTGCCCTTCGCGTCCTGCACCGTGCACTCCGACGTCGTGCACAGCCGCGCGCCCGGGACCTTGGGCAGGCGGACTTCCTTGCACCCCGTCAGGAGGCGGGTCATCTTCGCAGCCCTGATCTGGCAGCAGCCCGGCGGCGGTCGTTCCGGCTTGGCGCCGGCGACGACCCGGAACATGGCCGAGCAGCGGGCGATCATGTCCGCGTGCGCCAGGCGTGGGGCGTGGTTCAGATAGAGGACTGCCGCGACCGTCGCCGCGATGGCGACGGCCGCCGCCGCCGCTGCCGCTGCCGTCCAGCTCGGCGCTCCGCCTGCCAGGATCTGCCACCTTCGGCGCGTGTCGGGGAACTGCGCGCGCACGACCTGCTCGAGCCGGGCCGGAACCGTCGGGCGTTCGGTCTTCGAGCGCACGAGGTTCTTGACCGTCAGCAGATCCTGATAGATCGCGCTGCACTCTGCGGCTTCCGGGGCGTCGGACTCCAGGTAGGCGAGGATCTCCTGGCGCTCGTCCTCGGAGAGCTCGAGGTCGATCAGGTCGTTCAGTTTGTTCCGGACTTCGCGGGAATCCACTAGTCTCTCTCGCTTCTGACGAAGCCGAGCTCCTGGGCGTACGTGAACAGCTTTTCTTTCAGATGGGTGCGCGCTCGCGCGATCCTCGATCGCACGGTACCGATCGGGCAATCGAGGATGCCGGCGATCTCCTCGTAGCTGAACCCCTCGACGTCGCAGAGAACGACGGCGAGGCGAAACTCCGGTTGCAGCTCGCCGAGGAACGTGTTGACCTCGTCGCCGAACAGTTCGCAGAACACCCGGTCGTCGCCGAGGCCGAGCTCGCGCCACTTCTCGACGCGGTCCTCGGGGCGCGCGGGGGCGTTCTGCGGCGTCGTGTCGGCGACGCGGTCTGCGTCGAGTTCCGGAAGGCCGGTCGACACGGGGTCGCGACCTCGTCGCCGCAGGCGATCGATGTGCGCGTTGCGAGTGATGCGGAACAGCCACGCGCGGCAGTTCGTGCCGCTCTGGAACTGGTGGAACTTCCGGAATGCCTGGTGGAAGCAGTCCTGTGTCAGGTCTTCCGCGTCCGCCTCGCTGGCGCTCAGGTGTCGAGCGAAGCGGTAGACGGTCTCGATGTGCGGCAGAGCCACCTCGTGAAACCGCGCCTTCGCGTCCGTCCAAATCGCCATGAAGGTCAGATCCTGCGTCGGTTACCCGTACACCACACCTGCGGCCCGTCGGAGACCTGTCTCTGTCACGGAGAAGAGATCCGCAACCGGCCGCTCAGTTCTGCAACGCGAATGCGCCGATGAAAGTTCCGCTGTCGGGTACATTTTGCGTCGGAATCGGTTATTTTCGGAACGCCGCCGCTTGCGTCGAGGAGCCCTCGGCGGTCCACCCGAGAGAGACTGTACAAGTGTACTTCACCAAGGAGGTTGAGGAGTTTCCCGCGCGCCTTCGGCGGTGGCGTGGCGAGCTGGACGGCCGGCCCCTGCCCGCGGTCCTGCCCCTCGACAAGACCCTGGCTGATGTCGTCGCGTTCGCCGACAACCTGCTCCGGCGGTATCGCGACGGACCGTGTGCCCCGTTGCGGCTGGCGCTGTTCGGGCCGACGGGTGCCGGCAAGAGCAAGCTGTTCAGCTCGCTGCTCGGCTCGGCGGTGAGCCCGTCGGGGTTTCGCCGCCCGTACACGCGATCGTCGTACTTCTGGGTCCACGACACTCACGCTGCGTTGGCGCGCGACATCGTCGGCGAGACGCGCCTGCACTCGGACGACGCGTGGCGCGACGTCGTGCTGATCGATACGCCGGACTTCGACTCGGTCGAGGCGGCCAACCGCGAGGAGGCGGAGCGCATCTACCTCGAGGCGGACGCGTTCCTGTTCGTCACCGACGTCCAGAAGTACGCCGACCAATCGACGTGGGACTACCTCGATCGGATCTTCACCGAGGGGAAGCCGTGTCGCGTCATTCTGAACAAGACGCGATCCGACGGTGCGCGCGACGATTTCCTGCGGCGACTCGAGGAGCGCTGGGGCGAGCGCGGCCGCGACGCGTTCGCTCCGACCATCCGCGAGCTGCCGATCGACGACGAGACCCTGATCCCGTCCGACGAGCCGGCGCTCGCCGCGCTGCGCGAGATCATCTCGCAGCTGAGCCATTCCGAGGCGCGCTCGCGGCAGGTCGTGCGCGACGCGTTTCGTCTCGAGCTCGAGCGATTCCTGCAGGAGGGCGGGAACCTCTTCGACGCTGCCAACACGTGCATCACGGCGCGCGTCGTCCTGTCGAAGCGCATGGAGTCGCGCTACGCCGTCGCCGCGGACAAGCTTCGCGATCTCGCGACGACCGAGGTCGACGGCGGCGCGCGGGCCGAGGTCTACAGCCGCGTGCTCGAGCGTCTCGAGCGCATCGACATCCTGCGCTATCCGCGCAAGCTCCTGTCGATGCCCTGGGAAGGGGCCAAGATCCTCGTGCAGCGGCTCCGCGGCGGTGATGGACCCAGCGCGTCGGACGCGCCCGCGTCGCCCGGGGTCGCGGCGATGGAGAGCTTCCAGGTGCTGGAGGGCTCCCTGATCAAGCTCGCGGACGAGAATCGCGAGGACATCCGTGGCGCGCCCGGATATGCCGACATCTTCGATCGCGAAACTCGCGTGGCGCTGTCGATCTCGCACGACGAGGCGCTGGAGCTGTACGCGGAGCGCGTCGAGCGGTTTCGGGAGTGGGTCCGCGAGGCGGCGCGCGAGACGGCCGCCGAGCTCTCGAGCGAGAGCAAGGTCAAGTTCATCCTGTCGCAGGTGATCTTCAACGCGATCATCGTCGGC
>CAYMRB010000703.1:0-3248 GCA_964392615.1 uncultured Planctomycetia bacterium
GAACGCCCTCGAGATACCCACGCCCGATCTCGTGCAGATGATGGAGATCGCCGCGAACGAGATCCCCGAGATCGTCCAATCGAGCTCGAATCGACGCAGCGGATTCTCGGCGTTTACCGACGTCTTCGAGGGGCATCACCGCGACGACGAGGATCTCGACCTGCTGGCACAGAGCGGCCTGCGACGCGTGTACCTCGGCATAGAGAGCGGCGACGACGTGGTGCTGCGGCGGCTGCTGAAGCCAGCCAATCGAGACCTCGTCCTGCGCCGCGCGCGCGAGCTCCGCGCGGTCGGCGTATCGATCGGCGCGATCTTCCTCGTCGGCGCCGGCGGCCGTGAGCGGTCGAAACCGCACGTCGAGAACTCGATCGCCCTGCTGCGCGATCTCGAGCTCGACAAGGAGGACATCGTCTACTTGAGTCGACTGCGACCGCCGCCGTCCATGCGATCGATCATCGAAGCCGGACCGCTCGACGAGGACGAGCTCGCGGCCGAGGAGAAGGAGCTCCTGCAGGCGGCGCGGAGTCTCGGCACGCGCGCGAGTCGCTACGAGGTCGACACGTTCGTGTACTACTGATCGACGATGTATCCGATGCTCCACCCTCGCACGATCTTTGTCATCTCCGTCGCGCTGCTCTACGACTATGGCACCGTGCACGGGAGCTTGCAGGCGCCGGGAGAGGACGTGAAGCGATGAATGCGCGACGCTTCGCGCCCCTGGCGGGCCTCGCTCTTCTCGCCAGCTGCGCGTCGCCGTGGCGATACGAGCCGTATCGGACGCTCTTGCCGCACGACGCCGTCGAGTGCGCGTCCGACTGGGAAGGTGTTTGGCCCGTCGTCAGCGCACGCGTCGACGGTGAGGGTCCGTTCCGCTTCGTCGTCGACACCGGCACATCAGCCCTCTACGTGAGCGAGGCGGTCGCCGACGCGATCGATGCGCCGCGGGTCGGCTCGGCTCGCTCGATGGACGCGAGCGGCGAAGTGTGCAGGCTCCGGATCGTCGGAGTCGACGCGCTGACCGTCGACGCGACGGGCCCGGACGGGACCGCGTCAGAGGCGCGATTCGAGCACTTGCGGGCTGCGGTGACGGCGCTGCCGAAAGGCGTCGATGGGCTGATCGGGCTGCGTGCACTCGGCGATTGCACGCTGACGCTCGACTATCCCGCGCGACGGGTCTTGCTGCATCGACGGCCGCCCGAAGCGGGCGATGGAATCTACCTCGATTCCAGGGGCGGAAACGCCGAGGTCACCCTCACGATCGACGGCCGCAAGGAGCGATTCATCGTCGACTCCGGCTCCGTCGACTTCATCTCCGTGAACCGAGACTGCGCGAAGCGGCTCGACTTCGAAACCCGGCTGCCGCGCTACCGCCAGTTGACCGGAGACGGCGAAACTCCGTTCTGGCAGGAGGCAGGGCGACTGAGGGGGGACCTCGTTCTCGGTGCCTGGCGCGTACGCCAGCCGATCATCACCGTCGACGACGGCCCCAACGCGCTCGGCGGCGATTTCCTGCAGCGCTTCATCGTGACCTTCGATCGAGAGAACGGGCGCCTGATTCTCGCCGGCGATGCTCCACAGAGCATCGACGTCCCGTCCTATCGCGCGTTCGGCTTGTTCGTCGACAAGAAGGGAGATCGGTGGAACGTGGTTCATGTCACCCCCGACTCGCCGGCACATCGCGCCGGAGTCCGCCGTGGCGATGGCTGGATCGCCCTCGACGACCAACCCGTCGACGATTGGACCCACGACGACATCCGCGGCCGGGTCGCCGCGAAGGAGCGTCACGTGTTTCGACTACGCCGGGATGACGAGGACATCGAGATCGAAATCGAGAAGGGGATCTTGATTCCGTGATGGCTCGACTCGGCCGGAACGTCGCTCTCGCTGCACTCGTCGTCTGGGCCGCTGGGTGCGCGTCGCGGCCGCGATATGTCCCCTATCGGACGGTTCTTCCCTACGACACGGTGGAGTGTGACGCGGAGTGGCAAGGCGCCTGGCCCGTGGTCAATGCGCGAGTCAACGGCCAGGGCCCCTTCCGATTCATCGTCGACACGGGTTCGGGCGCGCTGTTCTTGAGCGAGGAGATTGCAGAGTCGCTCGGTGTGGAGGAGATCGAGCAGGTCCAAACGTTGGACTCGAGCGGGAACATCTGCTGGAAACCGGTGGTCGGGGTCGACGCGCTCGCGATCGGTGTCAACCAGCCGACTGGCGACACGTCCGAGGTCAGGTTCGAGCACCTGAGTGCCGTCGTCACGGGATTGAAGAACTTCCCTGACATCGACGGGCTGATCGGCCTGCGCGTCTTCGGTGAGTGCACGCTGACGTTGGACTATCCGGCGCGCCGCGTCCGGCTCGGACAGCGGCCGCCCGACGCGACTGACTGGGTCGAGCTCGATCCGGACGAGTACTCCGCCACGGTGAAGGTCGAGATCGGCGGCCGCGAAGAGCAGTTCGTGCTCGACTCCGGCTCCGTCGATTTCATCGGAGTGAATCGAACGCTGGCGAATCGACTCGAATTCGCGGTACCGCCGCGGCGCTACGGCATGGCGCTCGCGACGAGCGGCAAACCCTTCTGGCAGAGCATGGGGCGCCTGAAAGGGGACTTCCGACTCGGCGCCTGGCGCATACGGCGAGCCGTCGTTTCGGTAGACGAGGGGCCGAGTACCGTCGGCGGAAACTTCCTGCGCTTCTTCTCGGTGACCTTCGATCAGGAAAACGGACGCGTCCTCCTCGACGGCAAGCTCCCGAAGGATTTCGAGATGCCGCCGATCAAGGACTACGGCGTCACGATCATCAGGAAGAACGGTCATTGGGTCGTCTTTCACGTCCTGCCCGATTCGCCGGCGCAGCGCGCGGGATTCCGTCGCGGCGATCACGTCCTCGCCATCGATGGTGACGCGATCGAGACATGGACCAAGATCGAGGTCCGGGAGAGGTTCAAGGCTCAGGATACCCACACGCTCCGAGTGCGCCGCGGCGAGGAGGAACTCGAGTTGGCGATGGAGAAAGGCATCGTGATTCCGTGATTCGACTCGACGACTCCCGCAGCGCGCGGGTCGTCCTCCTGACCGGCTCTCGATGTCGATGTCGAGCGACGCGCGCGCCCGGCGCGATCCGAAGGAGATCGCGGCGCAGCGGAAGTAGCAACGCGGCCCGTTCGTGCTACGCTGGTTCGCGATGGCGCAGACACGGTCCAAGTGGGTAGTCGGTGTCGCGGCGGCGCTCGTCGTCGTGGTGCTGGGCGCAGT
>CAYMRB010000704.1:0-3246 GCA_964392615.1 uncultured Planctomycetia bacterium
TCGACGCCTCTGTCCCCCGGGGTCACCGCGGGGCAGAGGCGTCTTTTCGTTTGGAGCTTCGATCCTCGGGGCATGGGCTGCCCTCGGGGCATGTGCAGCCGCACGAGCGCTTTCCGAGGGTTGCGGTTTCGATCGCCACGGTCAGCCCATGCCGTGTTAGGATGGCCGGCCGGAGACGAGTGCCAGAGAAGCTGTCCTGACCGAGTGAGTGGTCGCATGCACAGAGAGGGTCCGAATCTCGAGTCGGGAGTCGGTGAGACGCGGGGCAACCGCCGCCGTCGCGACGCGCTGGAGGTGCTGCTAGAGGCGCGGGATCGCCTCATCGCGCAGCTGGCAGAAGAGATTCGCGGTCAGCGCGAGGCGCTCCTCGACGGGTCGGGAGAGAGTCTCTTCAGCTTCGAGTTCCAGGAGATCGAGGACCGCTACAGCGCGCGGCTTCACGCGCTGAACTCGATCCTCGAGAACCTCGAGTACCGCCGGCCGCGGTTGGCTCACAAGGTGGAGACGCTCACGACGACGCGGGAAAACCTCAAGGGCGACCTGAACTCGCTCGTCAGCCAGTTCGATCAGTGGGACCTCGTCGACGTCAGCGTCACGCCGATCGAGGACGAGCTGCTCGTCGTGGTCAGCTTCACCGCGGACGAGTACGGCGACTGATCGCCGTTCACGACCGTCGCGATGACCGGAACGCGGCGCCCGGCGCACCCGGATCGACGCCGGCCGCGACGACGATCGGGTCGTGCTGCAGGACCTCCGCCGCGTACACGCGACCGACGACGCCGAACGGCTTCGGGCTGCGGACGAGGTCCCAGCCGCGGGCCTCCAGCGCGTCCGTGACCGGGCGCGGGAACCGCGACTCGACGACCAGCGTGCCGGGCTGCTCGACCGAGCCGCCGTCGCCGTACCCGTCGAAGCGCGGGTGAACGACCGCTTCGGAGACGCTCATCCCGAAGCGCAGCACGTTCAGGAGGACCTGCGCCAGGCCCGCCGTGATGCGCGCGGCGCCGGGAGAGCCGAGCACGAGGTACGGCTTGCCGCCTCGTAGCACGATGGTCTCCGCGACGGCCGTGCTGCGGGCTTTGCCCGGGGCGATCGAGTTGGCGCGGCCGGGGCGCGGGTCGAACGCGCTCATGCAGTTGTTGAACAGAATGCCGAGCTCGGGCGCGAACACGCCGGAGTTGTAGCCGAGCGAGTGCGAGAACGAGATCGCGTTGCCCGCGCCGTCGACGATGCTGACCTGCGTCGTGTCTGAACAGTCCGCGCCTGCGGCGGGCGGCGCCTCGCCGGGCTCCTGCAGCTTGTCCAGCCAGTCCGCCGTCAGGAAGGAAGCCGCGTCGCGACCGCAGAAGCTCGGATCCCCCTGGTGGGTCAGACGGTCGTTCCAGACGGCGCGCAGAATGCGTGCGAGCTCGTGCACCCACTCGACCGAGTTGTGCTCGAGCGTCGCGTCGAGCCTCGCCGCCAGCGCCAGCGTCTGCAGCAACGCGACGCCGCCGCCGGGCAGTGGCGTCGACAGGATCTCGAGGCCGTCGTCCAGCGTGCTGCTGACCGGCGCCTGAATGTCCGGCTCGTACGACGCGAGGTCGTCGGCCGTCACGAGCGCGCCGCCAGCCTCCCAGTCGGCGAGGATCTCGCGGGCGAGGTCGCCGCGGTAGAAGCTCTCCGGGCCCTCGACGGCGAGTCGCCGGTACGTGCGGGCGAGCTCCGGCTGGCGGAACAGGTCGCCGGCGCGATACGTGTTGCCTTGGGCGTCGAAGCAAATGCGGCGACCGGTTTCGGTCAGGCCGAGCCGATCGCGCGTCGACACGCGGCCGTACAGCCCGGGGCGAATCCAGAACTCCGCGAGCTCCGGCGACACCCAGAAGCCGTCCTCGGCCCACGGCACCGCGCGTTCGACGAGATCGCGCCACGGCATCGTGCCGAAGCGGGAGTGGATCGCGGCGAGGCCGGCCACCATGCCCGGCACGGTGATCGACTGGTAGCCGACGTCGTTGACCTTCTCCGCGACCAGGTAGCCGAAGCCGTCCGGCGTCTCGGCCTCGAATCGGTCGAGCCAGACGTCCGGGCGCGCCAGGCTGCCGACGCGGCCATGGAAGTCGATCGCCAGCCGCTCCTGTCCGAAGCACACCGTCGCGCAACCGAAGCCGCCGAGGCCACAGCGGTGCGGGTCGACGATGCCCTGAACGAGCGCGGCGGTGACGAGGGCATCGGCCGCGTTGCCACCCGCGTCGAGCACGCGGGCGCCTTCGAATGCCGCTTCGGCTTGCGGGGCCGTTACGAGGCCGCGATCGGATGGCGGCGGGCCGGAGGTCATGGCAGTGATCGGTAGGAGCGAGGGGTCAAGCGCGCCACGCGGCGGGCGTTTCGAGCTCGACGCCGCCCTGCGCACGCGAGTCGCGCACGAGCAGTGCGAGCTTCACCGACAGCGCCGACTCCTCGGCCGGCGAGAGCTCGGGGTCGCAGCCCTTTTCGATGCAGGAGATCAGGTAGTCGACCTCGCCGAGGTATCCATCGCCCTCAGGGAGTTCCGGCGTCTCGACCGTGCCGTCGGCGTGGAAGATCGTCAGCGGACGCTCGGTGGCCGAGTCGTAGGACAGCACGCCCTTCTCGCAGAAGATGTCGAACGACATCTTGAACGGGTACTCGCCGGGGAAGAACCAGCCGCCCGCGACCGTCACGGGTACGCCGCCGCAGGTCAGCGTCGCCGAAAACTGGTCGAGCTTGTTCTCTGCGTGCCGCGCGCCGACGGCGCAGACCTTCTCGGGAACGCCGAGGAGGTGCTGCGCGAAGTCGATGTCATGCACAGCGAGGTCGAGGATCACGCCGCCGGTGCGCGACTCGTCGAGGAGCCACTCGGCCCAGCCCGCCGCCGCGGACTGGCGCGTGAAGCGAGCGGACAGGATGGCGCCGAGCGCGCCGCTCTGGGCGATTTCGCGAGCCTTGCGGTAGTCCGGCCAGAAGCGGATGCACTGAGCGACCATGAAGCGAGCCGAGTTTGCGCGGGCCGCGGCGACCATCGCGTCGCAGTCCTCCGCCGTCAGCCCCATCGGCTTCTCGCATAGCACGTGCTTGCCGCTCTCGAGGGCCTGCCGCGTCAGGTCGGCGTGGAACGGTGTCGGCAGGCAGATCGACACGAGCTCGACCTCGGGGTCCGCGAACAGATCGGCCGCGTCCTGGTAGGTGTTGACCTCCGAGAAGTCGAAAGGCTTGCCGCCCTCGGCGAGGTTGCCCTGCACACCGGAGAGA
>CAYMRB010000705.1:0-3227 GCA_964392615.1 uncultured Planctomycetia bacterium
GCAAGGGATTCATCGAATGCGAAAACGCTCGACCGCCCCCGAAACCGCGTAAGCGATGACGGCGATGGATGTTGCGAGGCCTCGAAACTTCTAGTTGCGGAACCGCTGCCGGATGCCTCGGTTGCGCGGAAGCGAGGCACATCCCGTTTGACAGCCCGCCGCACCCAAACGACAATCGTCGTCGAAAGCCATGATCCGTTGCGCGTACCGCCTTCTTCTTGCGAGGTTCGATCTGGGGTGATGAGGGACTCTCGACATCGCGGCGTGCGATCGAGCGCCGCCGTGCTCGTCGCAGCGGTTGCAGGGGTGTGGACGCCGGGGGACTCGTCGGCTCGACCCGACGGCGACTCGGAAGACGTGCTCGGTCTGAACGAGGCGGCCCCGCTGCCAAAGCTTCTCGTGCTGCGCGTGCGCGGTCGGATCGACGAGTCAGCGCTCGCCGACGCCGAACGCCGTCTCGGCCGACTCGCTGGCGCTCCGAGCGTCGACGTCGTCGTTTTGGACATCGACAGCCCTGGCGGCGAGCTCACCGAAATCCGCAAGCTCGCCCAGCGCGTCACCGACCTCGCGCGCGGCAAACGCACGATCGCGTACATCCGCGCCGGTGCTGCGGCGCGCGGCCTCGCCGCACTGCTCGTCGTCGCGGCCGAGGAGGTCGCGATGGGCCGGGGCGCGATCGTCGGGTCGAGCGCGGCTGACGCGAAAGCGCTCGACGACCAGACCCTCGACGAGGTGCGCGGGCTCGCCGTCGACTTGGCGCAGCGCCGTGATCTGAGCTCGCTGATCGCGAGCGCGCTCGTGGCGCCCGCGCTCGATGCCGTATTCCGAGTCAAGCTCCGCCATCCGCCCGCGGCTGGCAGCGCATATCGCTACCTGACGGAGAGCGATTGGGACACGATGGATCGGGCCGAGCGGGTCCGCCAGTACGACGCTGCGGCGCGGAAGGTCGTCGTCAGCCGGGGCGCGAGCCTCGAGCTCGTCGGCGACGACGCCAAGGAATACGGCATCGCGGCGCACTTCAACCTGCCCGAAGAGGACGCGGCGTACACATCCCTGCGTGCGCACGACCCCCTCGAGCTGCAGGTCGGCCCGGAGCAGCTCCTCGTCGACGACCGGGCGCAGGTGATCAAGAAGTCCCCCGGCGTCCAGGCCGTGATCGACTTCCTCAATCTGCCGCTCGTGCGTTTCCTGTTCATCGTCGGCGGACTGCTCGGGCTGCTTCTCGAGCTCAAGATGTTCGGCTCTATGGTGCCCGGAGCGATCGGCTTGGCCTGCTTCGCGGTGTTCTTCGCCGCCGCGCTGTTCCCGACCACGGGAGCCGTGGCGGGAACGTGCACCTGGTTCGAGGCGCTTCTCTTCGGGTTGGGCCTCGCTCTGATCGCGGTGGAGTTTCTCCTCGGCGCGGGGGTCGTCGTGATCGGCCTCGCCGGGGCGACGATGTGCGGCGTCACTCTGCTTCTCGCCATGGTGCCGGGCAGCGACGACGGGACAGCGGGGCAGATGAGCTTCAAGCAGGCGATCGTCGTCTTGGGCGCCGGCGTGGGCGCAAGCGGGGCGGTTTCCCTGCTCGCCCTGGCGTTTCTGCCGAAGTCGTCGTGGTTCCGGCGCAGCGGTCTGGTGACGCGATCGAACATCGAGGGAGTGCCCGACGCCGACTCCACCGCGCAGTCCGAATCGACCCGCGCCGGGCTCGTCGGCTCCGAGGGCGTTGCCGAGTCGCCGCTGCGTCCGGCAGGAAAGGTGCTGCTCGAGGGCGGAAAGCTCCTGGACGTCGTCGCGCAGGGACAGTTTATTGACAGAGGCGAGCCGGTGGTCGTTGTCGAGTCGACGGCGACTCGAATCATCGTGGCACGCCGGCCGAATGACGCCGACGCAGGAGAGTGACCGGACGGCGGACGCGAGCGATCGAGCGCCGAGGCGCTGCTGCCGGTCGAGTCCGACCCCGGATTGATCTAACGCGATGGAAGTACTGATCGAAAGCCCGCTCGTCTCGTTCCTGTTCGTCGGGCTCGGCCTCGCGCTGATGTGCCTCGAGGTGTTCATACCCTCCGGCGGCATTCTCGGCGTCGCGGCATTCTGCTCGATCGCGTTCGGCGTGTTCGGGCTGTATCACCAGGGCTCGTGGCTTCTCGGCTCGGCCACGGTCATCGGCTCGCTCGCATTCGGAGTCGCCATGCTGCGCATCGTACTCCGTCGTGTGTGCATGAAAGGCACGCTGGATCCAAAGCAATCGACATCGATCGACCGGAACATCGCGGACCTGGCCGGGCGGACCGGCATGACCGAGTCGCCGCTGCGACCGGCGGGCGTCGCGTCGATCGATGGGCGTCGGGTCGACGTCGTCGCGCGGGGGCAGTTCGTTGCAGCCGCACGTCCGATCGAGGTCGTCGAAATAACGGGTAACCGAGTCGTCGTTCGAGAGATCGAAGCGTCGAATCACAGCGAGGTGAGTGAGGAAACAAACCCATGATCGAGCTATTGGCGAAAGTCGAAGTCAGCGACGTTCTCTTGTACGGCCTGATCGCCCTGGCGGTCGTCATCGGCCTCGTCGCGTTCGCATTCCTGATCGCGTTCGGCAAGCTGTGGCTGCGCGCCGCGTCGTCGGACTGTCACGTGCCGGTGAAGGAGTTCATCGGCATGTATCTCCGCAAGATCAATCCGGCGGTCATCGTCGACTGCCTGATCATGGCGGGCAAGGCGAACGTACCGGTCGACATCGAGAAGCTGCAGGCGCACATCCTGGCGCGAGGCAATCTGCGCAATACGGTGCAGGCGCTGATCGCGGCGTCGCGGGCGGATATCCCGCTGACGTTCGAGCGCGCGGCGGCGATCGACCTCGCCGGGCGCGACGTGCTCGACGCGGTGCGCACGAGCGTGCACCCGAAGGTCATCGACTGCCCGAGCCCGGGACTCGGCAAGAGCACGATCGACGCGGTCGCGCTGAACGGAATCCAGCTGCGCTGCACGGCTCGCGTCACGGTGCGGACGAACCTCGATCGCCTCGTCGGTGGCGCGACGGAGGAGACGGTGATCGCGCGTGTCGGCGAGGGCATCGTGTCGTCGATCGGCCAGTCGGAAACCCACAAGGACGTGCTCGCGAACCCGCGCAAGATCTCGCAGGAGGTGCTCGATGCGGGCCTCGACGCGGGAACCGCGTACGAGATCGTGTCGATCGACATCGCGGACATCGACGTCGGCGAGAACATCGGCGCGGTGCTGATGGCGAA
>CAYMRB010000706.1:0-3225 GCA_964392615.1 uncultured Planctomycetia bacterium
GTCGGCGTCGGCGTCGGCGTCGGCGTCGGCGTCGGCGTCGGAGTCGGTGTCGGACTCGGAGTCGGTGTCGGAGTCGGTGTCGGAGTCGGAGTCGGCATCGGACTCGGTATCGGACTCGGACTCGGCGTCGGCATCGGACTCGGCGTCGGCGTCAGCCTCCGACTCGTTGCCGGTCTTCGCCGGCGTCGCATCGATCCCGGGACCGTCCTTCGCTCCGACGCGGCGGACCTCGGTCAGATTGCGCGCCTGTGCGGCGCCCCGACGCTCGTTGCGCTCGATGCGGAGTATCACGTCGCGCGTGATGTGAACGCTCCCGATGCTGCCGATCTCGAGCTCGATGCCGGTGGCTCCCTCTCGGACCACCTTGCCGTCGATCCAATTGCCGTTCTTCAGGTAGACCGTGTCAGCGACCGCCACGTCGGCGACCATCGCCACAGCGAAGAACATCGCGATTCGAAGAGACATCCGCGGCCCTCCTCTTTCGGCGCCAGTTTCCGCTTCGCCCGAGCGGACCGAGCCCGTTGAAGAGCAGTCATCCGGCGCTGGCCATCGGATAGATCGGCCGCCACCCCCCTCGCGGTGAACCGCCCGATGCCCCGAGGGGCGATCAGACGGAGAATCGGAACTCGACGATGTCCCCGTCCGCCATGACGTACTCCTTGCCCTCCAGCCTCAGGACGCCCTTGTCGCGGGCCACCTTGATGCTGCCACAGGCGACGTAGTCGTCGTAAGAGACGATCTCGGCGCGGATGAAGCCTCGCGCGATGTCGGTGTGGATCTCCTCGGCAGCCTCGACCGCGACCTCGCCGGCGCGGATCGTCCACGCGCGGACCTCCTTATCGCCAGCCGTGAAGAACGCGATGCGACCCGCGGTGCGATAGGCAGCGGCGATCAGCTTGTCGCGGCTGAGTTCCGAGATGCCGTACTCCTCGAGGAAGACAGCCTGGTCCTCCGGGGGCAACTCGAGAATCTCCAGCTCAGCGCGGGCCTTCAGCGCCACGACCTCGCAGCCGCTGGCAGCGGCGAGCTCCTCGGCCGACGCGTCGCCCCCACCGTCGCCTCGATTGATGGCCAGAAGGAGCGGCTTCGCACTGAGGAGGCCGAATCCGCTCAGACGCTTCTTCTCGTCCGCGGACAGCTCGACCTCCGACACGGGACGCTCCGCGTCGAGCGCCTCCCGGATACGCCCGAGAATGACGCTCTCCTTCGCGTCGTCGTCCGTGTAGTTCGGCTTCCTGCTCTTCGCCTCGAGACGGGCGAGGCGGTTCTCGACGGTGACCAGATCAGCGAGAATGAACTCGCCGCGCACCTCGGCGAGATCGCGCGCCGGGTCCGGATCCGGCTGCCCGGGGCTCTCGAAGTCTCGCAGGACGAGGATGAGCGCTTCGAGCTCGCGCGCCGGCGCGAGCAGGTCGGTGAGCCCGGAGCGGTCGCCGTCCGCGTGGACCATCGCCGGAAAGTCGAGCAGCTCCAGCGCGGCGGGCGAGTACTTCTTCGGCGCGTAGTCGTCGCGCAGGCGCTCGAGACGCGGATCCTGCACCTTGACGGTCCGCACCCGAGGCTTGTTCGGATGGCTGAAGTCAGGCCCCTCGTGACATTCGGTCAAGAGGTCGAAGAGCGTCGACTTGCCGCACGCCGGGAGTCCGAGAACGCCGAGCTTCACGATCCACCTCCTTGTTCCGCCGCTTCGCTCGTCTTCTCGCGCGGCGTGAGCAGCCGACAGACGATGATTCCGAACTCGTAGAGAAGCACCATCGGCCCGGCCATCAAGAGCAGCGTGAACGGGTCGGGCGGCGTCAGGATGGCCGACGCGATCACGCCGACCAGGATCGCCATCTTTCGAGCCTTGCGAAAGCCCGAAACCTGAACGGCGCCGATCTTCAACAGGAACACCATGACCAGGGGCGTCTGGAACACGAGCCCGAGGACCAGGGTCAACGTGAAGAACAGCCCGATGTAATTGCCGAGCGTGAAGTTCATGTCGACCTCGGCCTGCCCCCAGGTCGCGAGGAACGTCAGACCGATCGGGATCAGCACGAAGAAGCCGAAGATCGCGCCGGCGATGAACAGCGCCAGCGAGAACGGCAAGAACGTGACGACGTAGCGCTGCTCGCTGATGTACAGGCCGGCGCCGACGAACTTCCACAGCTCGTAGAGGATGAACGGGATCGAGAACAACAGGCCGAAGATCACGGCGACCTTGAGGTGCGTATAGAAGTTCTCCATGTAGGAGATCACCATAATCCTCGGCCGCGCGTCGCTGAGGAGCTTGGTGACGACTTCGTCGAGCCGACGGTGAACCTCGAGGAGCGCACCGCCGAAGTCCGAGCCCTCGGACGCGAGCTTCTCGACTTCCGCGAGCGTGACGGCGCTGGCGACCGCCTGCTGGCGCCGCTGCTCGAGGAAGCTGTTGAACTCGGCCAGATCGGCGAGCTCGGCGTCGAACGGCCCCTTGCCGTCGTCGATCAACTCATCGAGACCGGACGTGCGGCGCTCGCTCAGCTTGCGCAGCTTGTTCTCGAGCTCCTTGAACTTCCGCGGCAGCGCAGACGTTGCGGCCGAGGCGAGCTCCGGCACGAGGTACTTCGCGATCCGCGCGGACTGCTCGCGCCCGAGCGCGCGCACCGTTGCGGCGATCGCCTCTCGCTGGGCCGGCGGCAGCTCGAGCTCCTCGAAGGAGCCCGCGGCAGCGTCCCACGGCTCGCGCAGCCCGTCCGCCAAGCGCGCTCGCGCGATGTCGCCGGCGAAGACCACCGCCCAGCGCACGTCCTCGATCTTCGTGACGATCGGCTTGCCGTCGAGCGTGGCCTTCTGCGGCGCCATACCCGCCAGCGGCTTCAGGCCGTCGAGCGTCGCGTTGAAACGCCGCATCAGGCGTTCTTCCTGCGCGGCCCGGTAGGCGCGCTGGTGGGGCGTCAACGCGATCTCGAGCAGCTCGGTATTGAACAGGAACGCAATACCGACCCCGACCCCGAGATAGACGAGGGCCACCAGGATGCTCTTGCGGAGCTCCTCGAGGTGCTCCCCGAAGGTCATGCGGACTTCGCGCATCGTATGTCTCGAGAACTCCCGACCGGGCCCTCCGACTCGATTCGGAGCCATTCGGCGCGAGAGAAGATCCTCTTGTAGAAGTCCGGCCTTCGAGAACAGCCCGGCTGTTGGGTGCGGAGACTCGGGGGGCCCCCCCCCCCCCCCCCCCAAAAAACCGCCCCCCCCCACCACACC
>CAYMRB010000707.1:0-3224 GCA_964392615.1 uncultured Planctomycetia bacterium
TTCGAGCGTCGCCTGGACGAAAGCGCGCGCGTCGTCCGGGTCGTCGGTCTCGATCTCGAGCTCCCACGATCGCGTCTCGTCGGGAAACTCGATCTCGTCGAGCTCGACGACGAACCGTGGGCAACGCCTCCGCAGCCGTTTCGTGCGCAGCCAGCCGATGAGCTCGAGCGGCAGCTCGCCGCAGCGGTCTCGCAGTTCACGCGCCGGCGCGCAGTCGTGGCGCACGAGTGCGGACGGCGAAGCGATCGCCGTGTCGAGGAGCTCGGGTTCGACCGTCGCCTCGATCTCGACCGCGTCGAAGTACCCCGGCTGCGCTGTTGCATCGCGACCCGATTTCCACGTCGCGACGACGCGGGGCGTGGCACCCTCCTCATGCTGCTCTCGCAGCCGCAGCATCACGCCTGTGCGCACGAGGGTCAGATCGGCCGTGTCGAAGTAGTGGTTCGTCTGCAGCACGGTCGGCAGCGGTTCCCCGAGACTCGCGTCGTCGACCAGGCGCAGCCAGTCCTCGCGCCGGGCGAAGACGTACTTCAGCTCGCGCTCGCGTGGCCCGCTCATTCGCTCGCCTCCGGCTCGGCCTCGCCCGACAGCCCGAACTCGCGCAGCCACTCGTCGACCTGCTCGCCGCGCGGCCCGTGCGGCTTGTCGCCGGCTGCGGCGGCCTTGCCTCCCGCGCGGCCACCTCCAGCGCCGTCGAGTCGCGTCGCGACTTCGGAGGCGAAGTCCTCCGAGCGCATGTGCCGGCAGCGCAGGCCCGTCAGCGGAAAGCCGATGTCTCGCAGGTCCGACGTGACGACGCACACGTCTCCCGTGCCCTCGAGGCGACGCGCGTACTCGATGACGACGTCGTCGGCCTTCTGCGGCGGCCGCGAGAAGATCACCTCGAACGATCTCTGTCGCGTCGATCGCACTCCCCCACCGCGGTCACCATCCCACACCACGATGATGCGCACGCCGCGACGGTGCGTCGCCTGAAAGCGCCGCAGTCGATCCTCGAGAAGTCGACGCGCCGTCTGGAGTTCCGGCTGCTCGAGATCCTCGCGATACGCGCGGTGGACGAGGTTGTATGCGTCCACGATGTAGGTTGTGCCAGTGCTCAACGGACGGTCAGCCACGGATCAGGTTCATGACTTCGTTGCGAGACGCGAGGTTCTCTCGGAACTTGCCGCGAACGGCCGACGTGATCATCAAGCTTCCCGGCTTCTTGACGCCACGGATGGTCATGCACGTGTGGGTCGCCTCGATGACGACCACGACGCCGCGCGGCTCGGCGACCTTCTCGATCAGATCAGCCACCTGGTTCGTCAGTCGCTCCTGCACTTGCGGTCGTCGCGCGTACGCATCGACGGCACGAGCCAGCTTCGAGACTCCGAGCACCTTGCCCGCGGGCATGTACGCGACGTGCGCCTCGCCCGTGAACGGTAGCAGGTGGTGCTCGCACATCGACGAGAACGGGATGTCGCGCAACACGACGATCTCGTCGTACTTCTCCTCGAACGCCGTGTCGAGGTTCTCCGCCGGGTCTCGATCGAGTCCGGCGAACACCTCCTGGTACATCCGGGCGATGCGATCCGGCGTCTCGATCAGGCCATCGCGCGTCGGATCCTCGCCGATCGCCTCGAGAATCATCCGCCCAGCGGCGACGAGCTTGTCGTGGTCCATCCGTCTCTTGTCCGTAGTCGTCGTGTCGTGTCGGATTCTACCGCGCCTCGAGAGCTGCCGTCAGCAGTGCTGCTCGCCGCTCGACGTCGAGCTCCTCCAGGAGGCTCTGTCTCGATACGAGGTCCTCGATGAAATGGAACGTGAGGAAGTCGACCAGGAAGCCGACGTCGTCCTCTTTCGCGAAGGCCGCCTGGAGCTGGTCGACGCGTTCGCGCTGCTCCTCCCCGAGGTCGCGCGTCAGCACGCGCAGCCACCCCTCGAGCGTCGAGCGCAGGCGGTCGCGTCCGGCGATGGTCGCAGGCACGGCCGGCTCGAGCCGGACCAGCGTTGCCTGACGGTACTCCTTGCCGCCGACCTCCTCGAGGACCTTGGCGCGGCACTCGCCGAGAAGAACGACGTCCGATGTGCCGTCGTCGCGCGTGTCGTACGTCACGACCGTGCCGACCCCGACCGTCGGCCAAATCTCGGGACTGCCTTGATACTCGGACTCGTAGCCGGGCTTCAGAAGCGCCACCGCGATCTTGCCATAGCTATTGAGCACATCCGCGAGCATCGTGCGATATCGGGGCTCGAAGACGTGGAGCGGCTGGACGATTCGCGGATAGAGCACGAGATTCGGCAGTGGAAAGAGCGGTACGGCGCGACCGTCGAGAACCTTCACGAACTTGCCTCCGCCGCTCTCGCTCCGTCGCCCAATCCCATCGCCTCGACCCACTCACGGCGTCGCTGCTTGAACTTCTCCTCCTGCTCCAGATCGAAACCGCGCAGCTCGGCTCCGAGCGGGAAGCGCCGGTAGATCGCATGGCACAGGTAGCAGACCGTCACGTTGCGAACGAGGCGATAGACGACCCAATCGGCCACCGCGACGACGAACAGGAGATACAGCCCGCTCAAGTGATCGACCAGGGCCATCACGAGAAAGACGGCGAGAAACGATGTGACGACAATCCCGAAACCGAGCTGCCGGTTGAAGTCCTTCTGGACGTAGAACCCGTGCGTGCCGCAGATCCAACAGCGCTCGAGCGCATGAGCGGACGCCGGCGCCGGCGTCCTGGGAGCGCCCTCCGCGACGGTCGCGCGAAAGCCGCAACCGGGGCACGCGGGAGGGCCCGGCTGGCCGTCCGACGATTCGACCGCCAAGGCGAAGGCTTCCTCGCAAGAGGGACAACAGAACTCGACGGAGCGCGGGGTCAGTTCCGCCTGCAAGGGGGCTTCTCGGGGCTGTTGCAGCCTGCGGGGAGGTCCGAAGAACGCCTCCAGGACCCTCCACGGTAGCAGGTACCGAAAGATCGACAGGCGAGCAGCGTACGCGCTCTTCGGGGCCGATGCCAGAACTGACAGCAAGAGCGCAGCAACGGCGCGGCGCGACACGCGACGGCGTCAGATCACGAGGTGGCGCTCCGAGACGAGGAAATACTTCGCGAGGATCTCCCCGATCAGCACGAACGCGACGATCACGTAGAGAATCCCCGTCGCCGATTGGTTCGCTTCGATCTGCACGCACTTCCAGGCCATCCGCACGAGGACGAGCGGCACGATCAGGCCGAAAAGGAGACGCGGGG
>CAYMRB010000708.1:0-3203 GCA_964392615.1 uncultured Planctomycetia bacterium
GGAGTCGGAGTCGGAGTCGGAGTCGGAGTCGGAGTCGGAGTCGGAGTCGGAGTCGAGCACGACCCGCAACCGCGTGCAGCGGAAGGCGCCCCGCAGGGCGCTCTCCTCCTCGAGTCGGTAGCCGCCGACGCCGAGCGTCGCCAAGGCGTCGCGCAGGCTGTCGAGGTCGAGCCTCGTCGGCTGGCCGGCTTCCGCCGCGGCGCGGGCGGCGTCGAGCAGGGCTCCGAGCGTCATGTCGCCGCTCGTGCCGTTGAACGGCTGAAAGTAGGCGATCCGGGTCATGGCGGGGAAGTATAGCATGGCATGGGCTGGCCGCGCCCGCCGCAGCCCTCGCCGACGGCTCCCGGCAGCCCTCGCCGACGGCTCCCGGCAGCCATGCCGGCGGAGTCGGAGGCTGACCGCTTCGCGGCAGCTCGACTCCGCTCGAAGGCTCGATGGCGCGTGTGGCGGCCGGAACGCGGCACGGGGCGCTCGAGGCCATTTTTCAACGTGCCCTTAAACGTTTGCCGGCTGTAAGCTTAGACGCTCACTGCCGGATTCGACCGGCCTTGACACCCGTTGACGGCCAGCCCTATAATTCACGTTCTCGATTTCCGGTAATCCCGGTCTGCCTCGATGACGCGGCTGCCGCGCGAACGGTGTTGGTTGCGGTGGCCAGCTACGGTCTCGGTGTGCGCTCGACTGACACGTTCAGCTGGCGTTGCATAGCGACCGTCGGGGCGTTCCTGACTTGGCTAATGGCCGGATTGCGTTGCGGCGCATGGAGAAATGAGCCGGGCTATTGACAGCCCTCAAGCCGCATACGATCCGCCCCGAGGCCGACAGTTCGTGCCGAGAGCCGCTGCGAGAAGAGAATCGGACCTGAAGCAAGAAAGGTTTGCACGACCATGATGGGTATTGCCAGGCGCCTCGCCATTCGTGTCCTTTTCCTCGCCCTGGGGTGCAGCGTCCTGCCGTGCGGCATGGTCGGCGCTCAGGATTCCCAGGCGCAGTTCGAGGCGGGTCTGACGAAGTTCCTCGAGGGCGACCTCGACACGGCCTACGAGCTGTTCGAGAAGGGATTCGCGCAGGATCCCTCCAATGACCTGATCGCGACCTTCGTCGAGAAGGCCCGCGTCGCGCAGGTCTACAGGATGGTGCGCTCCGACGATCCCCGGATCGCCGGCATCGGCCAGGCGCTCCTGGAGGCGGCGCGTTCGCACACGCTCCAGGCGGGCGATGACCAGGAGGCGATCGCTGCGGTCGTCGAGTCGACGCTGTCCGCCGAGGGCGAGGAGCGGGTCCGGCAGATGATCGCGGCGGAGCACGCCTACGGTCGCAACCTCGTCCCGGCGCTCATTCCGACCCTTGGTGACGGCGACCTCGACCGTCGCGCGAAGGCGATGGGCTGGATCTCGGAGATCGGCCTCGACGCGGTGCCGCCGCTCGTCGCGGCGACCAAGCACTCCGACGAGCGCGTGCGCGCGAACGCCGCGTTCGTCCTCGGCTCGCGCCACCTGCGCCACCCGTACTCGCTCGGCTACCTGAAGCGCCTCGCCGAGATCGACAAGGCGCGCGAGGTCGTCTCGAACGCGGAGTCGTCGATCCAGGCGATTCTCGCCGACGTCGATGGCGCTGGCGCCGTGCGCGCAGCGAAGGAGTACCTCCTCGACACGGCGCGCATGTTCTACCTCAACCCCCATCGCAACCCCTTCGCGAGCCGCAAGTACTCGGCGGCGGTCTACGACCTCGTCGGCGACAAGGTCGTCGCCATCAAGGTCACCTACGCTCAGGTGAGCTCGCGCATGGCGATGCAGTGCCTCGCCGACGCGCTGGCGCTCGATCCGGACTACGCCGCAGCGCGCATCAACAACTTGTGCAACGACGCGGCTCAGCTCGTCGACTATCGCGCGAACGTGAAGTGGTACAGCGGCCAGGACGGCTACGAGGACGTCAAGGCGATCCTCGCCGCGCAGGCGCCGTACGTCGATTCCATTCTCGCGAACCGCATCCTGTCGGCGCCGTCGGCCATCCTCTACGGTGCGATCGAGCAAGCGGCACTCGACGGCCGGCCGGACACGGCTCGCCGCCTTCTCGAGGCTGTCGATACGGCCGCGCTGCGCGGCCAGGTGCCCGCGGCGCTCATGCAGGCGCTCGAGGACGATAACTCGCGCCTCGTTCGCCTGGCGGCGGCGATCGCTCTCGCGCATTGGAATCCCGTCAGCGGCTTCGACGCCGGCGACCAGGTGATCGACATCCTGGCGACCGCCGTCGTCCAGAGCGGTGTCCGCACGGTCGTCCGCGGCATGGGCAACCAGATCTGGGCGAACCGCTTCGATGCGCTCCTGCGCGACGAGCTCAACATGGAGAGCTATCTCCACCGCGACAACGCTCCGGAGACCCTGCAGCTCGTCTACAAGGTGCCGCCGGATGTGATCCTGGTCGACGAGCAGCTCAAGCTCGAGGTCGGCGATCCGGCGATCCACCCGATCAACCGTCTCGTCACCGAGTTGCGCAAGAACTACCGCACGGCGACCGTTCCGGTCGTTGTGGTCGTCGACCCGGTGCGCGTGGAGAAGGCGAAGGAGACGTACGAGAGCGACGAGCGCAAAGTCTGGGTCGTGCCGGCGAACGTCGATAGCCTGAACCTGCGCAAGACCGTGTTCGATCCGATCTTCGCGGACAGGGACGACAGCAAGGCGCTCGCGACCCGTCTCGCGACCCAGGCCGCCGAGGCTCTCGCACAGCTGTCGAGCATGCCGACCCAGATGCCGGTCGAGAAGGCCGTCGAGGAGCTCGGCATGGTCCTCGCGAACCGTCCCGATACCGTGCGCGTTCCCTGTATCGTCGCGCTCGGCAACTTGCAGGCCGCCTCCCAGGTCGGAGCTCTGGGCAAGGTGTTCCAGAACACCGACAACGAGGCGATCGTGCGTCGCAGTGCGATGACCTCGATCGGTCAGATTCTCGCCGCCGATACGGCGTCGACGTCGACGGAGCTGCTCATCACGATCAAGTCGGGTGCCCAGGAGAGCGATCCCGGTATCCGCCAGGCGTCGTGGGTCGCCTTTGGGAAGTCCGGCGCCTCGGCTGCCGAGCACCTCGCGCTGATCTCGTCGACGGCGGTCGCGGCAGGCGCCCCGGCCGGCTCCGGCGGGGCCGAGGACCTGGCCGACGACGACGACGACGACTTCGATGACGACGACGACGACGACTTCGATGACGAC
>CAYMRB010000709.1:0-3198 GCA_964392615.1 uncultured Planctomycetia bacterium
TGGCGACGGTGACGCCGTCCTTGGTGACCGTGGGCGAGCCGAAGCTCTTCTCGAGAATGACATTGCGACCGCGGGGGCCGAGCGTGACCTTGACGGTCTTCGCAAGCTTGTTCACGCCGCGCCGGATGGCTTCCCGCGCGTCGTGGTCGAACGAAATCTTCTTGGCAGTCATTGCCTTGGATCCTCCTGGAATTCTTTGTCCTGCGCGTCTCCGGCTGCCGACGTGCGCGTCGGCGAAAGGTCGGGGCGTTCAGGAGCGGGTGTCACTCGACGATCGCCAGGACCTCGTCCTCGCCCATGATGAGGAAGTCCTCACCGTCGATCTTGATCTCCTGGCCGGAGTACGCGCCGAAGATCACGCGGTCCTTGACCTTGAGCTGCAGGGGCGCGCGCTCGCCGCTATCGAGAAGCTTGCCGGTGCCGACGTTGACAACGACTCCCTCCTTCGGCTTTTCCTTGGCCGCGTCGGGCAGGACGATGCCGCCGGCGGTCGTCGATTCGGCCTCGGTTCGCTTGACGAGGATCCGGTCGTTGAGGGGCTTGATGGTGCTCTTCGCCATTTCTGGAACTCCTTACCTTCGTGGCACCGGCGCTTCCGGCGCCGTCGTATCCGTGGTTGTCAGCTGTGTGGAAGAAAGAGATGTCTGCGGAAGAGAGAGTCGTCTCAAGAGAGCTCGTGCGAGACGGCGAACTGCGAGACGGTCCGACGCACGCGCGTCACATCGAGAGGCTTGTGGACGAAGGCGAACCCGCCAGCGGCCAGCACGCGCTCCTCGAGATCGCCGGACGAGTTGCCCGAGATGAAGATCGCACCGATGCGCGGCATCTCCGCGCGTAGCCGAACGTAGGTCTCGATCCCGGTCGAATCCGGCACGTCGAAGTCGAGAATGGACAGCTCGATCGGGCGCCGCGAGCGCCGCCAATGCCGCGCCAGCTCGACCGCCTCGGCCCCGCGCGTCGCGGTGGACACTTGGTGCCCGTCCTGCGACAACAGGTCTTCGAGGCTGCGGAGACACCCGACGTCGTCGTCGACCAGCAAGATATGGAGCCGGGAAACCGAGCCTTCGGCCCCGAAGACGTAGACCATTCCGGATCACCGAACCGGATACACCTCTGCTCGAGTGCAAACTCTGCGCGACAGGTCTTCGCGCTCAAGCAAAGGGCGTGCCTGCGACCGGCAGGGACGTAACCAACGACGACACAACCGCTTGCAGAGCAGCCCCCGGAGAGGCGCTCGCATGCCGTTCTGACATACGCGCCGTGGAGCCACCTGACTGCCTGCCAGGATGGCACCCGCTGCCGAACCGGCGGAGCCGGCTCCGACTGACTCCGAATCCGAATCCCGCCCCGAAAGCCCAGGAGGGCACAACCACAGAGCCAGTAGAGCGCACAGAAAAGAAGACGCCCCCCTCTTGTTCTTCTCTGTGCTACTGACGTCCAGAATCTTGTTCTCCGGCGAGGACTTCTGCCGCCTCCAAGTAGGATTTCTAAGGAACCCAGGAACCCAGGAATGGAAGTGGATGCACCCTCCTTTCCTGGGTTCCTGGGTTCCTTAGAGCTCTTTCCTCTCGGCGACCTCCGACTTTGAGCGCCTCCGAGTCCGACTGCAACGCCACACCATCCTCCGCGTCCCTACTGACATGAGCTGGGCCCGATACGCCAAGGAGGCCCTCGCGCGCGGCGAGACCGTCCAGATCCGCCCGCGGGGGCACTCGATGCGGGGCAAGGTCAATGACGGCGACCTCGTCACGGTGGCGCCGTGTGATCCGGACGCGCTCGAGGTCGGCGACATCGTCCTCGTGCGAGTGCGCGGCAACGACTACCTGCACCTGATCAAGGCGAGGAAGGACCAGCGCTTCCTGATCGGCAACAACCGCGGCGGGGTCAACGGCTGGGTCGGGAGGAACGCGGTCTCCGGCATCGCGACGGAGGTACGGTCGTGACGCTGTGGCAGCAACGGCCGGTGTCGTTGCTATCGATCGTGTTTCTGTGGCAGTTCATGGCTCTGACCTTCGCGATTCTGCTCACGCGAGCCTGGCTCTCGAACGAGTTCATGGGATTCGCGACCGACTGGGGCGTCCTCGACCATCATCTGCGCCACTCTCCCGTGTCGACGCGCCTCGTCCTCTTCGCACGCTCGCACGGCGTATGGCTCTTTCTCGTCCCAGCGGCCTGGCTGGCGACCTACGTGTACCGGCGCCTCGCCCGACCGCCCGCTGCGCCGCGGCTGCCGCTCGTGGAGTGGGCGGGGCTCGCAGTCGCCGTGCTGATGACGATCCTCAGCTACGCGATCGTGCGGCACGCGTTTCGGCTCACGAACGAAGCCATCGTCTCGTGACGTAACGCGAGCGGTGAGGCGCGCTCAGCGACCAGCGGAGAACCTGCACGCGTCAGTCCTTGCTCAGATCGTACCGCGCGATCTTGTTGTAGAGGCTCTGCCGCGGGATCCCGAGCACCTTCGTCACTCGCGACTTGTTCCAGCCGTTTTCCTTCAACGCGTTGAGGAGGACGAGGCGTTCGCACTCGTCGACGATCTCGTTGAAGGTCCGCCGGGTGGGGATGCGCAGTATGAGATGGTCGTCGTCGCGCTCGAGGTTCTCGCCGAGGCATGCCGCGCCCTGCGCTCCTCCCGTCAGGAACGGCAGCACGTCCTTGCGCGCGATGACGCGGCGCGTGCTCGTGAGCAGGACCCGCCGTATGACGTTCGAGAGCTCGCGCACGTTGCCCGGCCAGCCATACTGGACAAGGGCGCGGACCGCGCTCGCGCTGAAGCGCTTGCGGACCCCCTCCTCCTCCATGATGTCCGCGGCGAACCGGCTCAGCAGGACCGGGATATCCCCCCGCCGCTCGCGGAGCGGCGGGACCTGAATGGCGATGACGTTGAGGCGGTAGTACAGGTCGGCGCGGAACTCGCCCTTCTGGACGAGGTACTTCAGGTCGCGGTTCGATGCGCAGACGACGCGCACGTCGACGTGGATGCTCTCCTTGCTGCCGATCGGACGGATCACGCCCTCCTGCAACGCGCGGAGCAGCTTGCGCTGCATGCCCTCCGACATGTCGCCGATCTCGTCGAGGAACAGCGTCCCCTTGTCCGCGAGCTCGAACAGCCCCTGCCTGTCGTCGTCCGCGCCCGTGAACGCGCCCTTGACGTGGCCGAACAGCTCGCTTTCGAGCAGGTTCTCGGAGATCGCACCGCAG
>CAYMRB010000710.1:0-3189 GCA_964392615.1 uncultured Planctomycetia bacterium
CGGATCGATCAGCCGCTCGACGTCCCGCAGCGTCTCCAACGCGCTCTTCTGGCCGAGCACCGCACCGAGGAACTCCTCCTCCGAGATGCTGCCGGCGGCCGCATCGAGCTCTGCGGCGACCTGCTGCTCCTCGAGAAGGTCGCGCGCTTCCTCGATACGCGCCTTCTCCTGGGGATCGGTCGTGCCCTCGAGCGCGTCGCCGAGCGGCCTCTCGAGAGCCTCGACGCGCCGCGCGATCTGCCGTTGCGTCGTCGCGGCATCGTCGACGCGGCGCTCGTCGTCGAGAGTGCCCTCGAACGCCTCCTTGCCCAGATTCTTGCTCTCGGCGTGAACCTGCTCCTCCGCGCGAAGGATCTCGCGGATCTCCCGCTGCAGCGTCTCGACCGCCTGGAGCGCCTGCACGCGACGCAGGAGCTCCGTGAGCATGCGGATGATCGTCTCGATCTCGCCGTCGGCCTTCTCGAGGTGGGTCCTGGGCGCCAGGAGTTGCTTGCGCGCGGCCCGCAGGTGATCGATCGCGAGCGCGACATGCTCGTCACTGACACCGCCGAGCGCGCGCCCCAGACCGACGAGCTCGTCCGCGCGGCCCTCTTCGAGGAGTCCGTTCGAGCGCAGGTCGACGACCAGCCCCTCGAACCCGGCGACGATCGCGTCGAGGCGTCGATCGGCGAAGCGCTGCCGCTCGACCTCAGCGTGAATGCGTCGAGAGAGCTCCCGTGTGCGCTCCGCGGTCGAGCCGGGCTCCTGCGCCCGGCCACCGGGCGCGAATGCCGCCACGAGCACCGCCAAGACCGCCAGAGTCCGAGCTCGCCATCGGATTGAGTCTGTCATTCGTCGCCGTCCTTCAGCGTCTTGACGTTGCGCGAGCCGCGGCTCTCCTCGTCGAGCACGCCGCGGATGTTGCTGAACAGCTCCGAGCGCCGCTCCTCGATGTACTGCAGGTACTCGTCGAGCGTCAGAACTTCGAGCTCGAGCGTGCGCGAGCGGCCGGTATTCGGCCCCTCTTCGCTGCGCCGATTGTCGCTCACCTCGACGCGCCACGACAGAACCGTCCCCTCGGCGAATCCCTCGACCACGTCGGCCGGGCGCCAGCGGTGTGGCTCGTTGCGGCCCTCGCGCGCCCTGCCGATCGGAATGCGCTTCTCGGGGCCGATCTCCGACCCGGCGCTGACCGAGTACACGATCCACGCGTCGCCGCAGCCGTGGTCGTCACGAACGGCGAACTCGAGCGCGATCTGCTTGCGCAGCGTGCCCTTCTCGTCGGTCTTCGGGCTCAGGATCTCGACCCGCGGCGGCCGATCCGGCTCGACGCGCACCGTGTGCAGCACGACGGACTCGTAGCGAAAGCCGTTGCCGAGCTCGCGCCAGCGGAAGCTGTACGAGAAGCCCTCGTCGACCGTGAGTTCCCCGCGCACGCGCCGCGCGTCGTTCGCGTCGATTTCCAGCGCGATCGCCTCCTCGCCGCTCTCGTCCTGCTTCCTTTCGATGACGAGCTCGGCCTCCGCGAGCGCTTGATCGCAGAGCAGCTCCCAGCTCGCCCGACTGCCCTCGAGCACCTCGAAGCTGAGCGCGTCGACCTCGCGCACCGGCAACCCCGTGTACTCCGGCGACTCGACCCGCACGACCGTTTCGACGACGAGCGGCGGCGGGACGACCGACACGCGGAACCGTGTCGACGTGAAGTCGCCGACGCGCACGCGATACGAGAACGAGCGCATGGTCGACTCGAAGCGGTGGCGATAGACGCCCGGCGCGTCGGCATCCGCCGGCATCGACACGCTCTCCCGCGGCGTCTCGGCAGCCGATCCCGCCTCTTCGAATTGCACCTCGAGAGTCGCCGACGGCGGCAGCTTCCCGGTCGCCTCCGCGACGATCTCGGCCGCATCGCCCTGGCGCACCGCGAGGTCGCCGGTCACCGCCACGAGCGTGGTGCGCGTCGGATAGCGCGCGTTCGACGTCGGGTGGATCAGCCGCGTGACGAACACGCGATAGAAGTCTCCCGCCCAAAAGACCGACCCCGCGAACAGCAGCGTGCTCGCAACAGCGAAGATCGCGAGCCTGCGCAGCGTGCGAAAGTCCACGATGCCGGCGAACGACAGCGGCGCGACCTCGACGTCGGCCCGCCGGTGCATCGCTTCGAGAAGCGCCGGCGACACATCGCGCGTGGCGGCTTCGGAGCGCAGCTGCACGTGCGAGACGAGCAGGCTCCGCAGCTTCGGATGCAGCCTCTCCACGCGCAATGCGACGCGGTCGCCCGCGTACGGTCGCAGTAGCAGCAGCCATCGCCGCACGATCAGGTGACCGAGCACGGCAACGCCGAGGAGCGCCAGCGCGATACGCGCCGCGCCCGGCAGGTTGAACAGCCAATCCACGAGCAGGTCGAGCGAGACCACGACGACGAACCCGACGGCGACCTGACTCAGACCGCGCACGTGCACGTAACGGCGCTCGCGCCTCCAGGCCTTGCGCAGCTTGCGATCGATCGCGGTCTTCTTCCTACGCAAGGTCGTACCTCCGTCGCAGGAACCACTCGAGGCCCGCACAGACGAGGAACACGACGAACAGCGCCCAATGGTCCCACAGCTCGCGCTCGTGCCGCACCTCGACGGTGCGCGGATGCGGTTCGAGTCGCGCCGCCAGACCCGGCAGATCGGTGATCTCGAGATACTCGCCGCCCGATGCCTCGGCGACACGCTCGAGACGTTCGCGCTGCATGTCCGGCTCGAGCTTCTCGCGATCGAACGGTGTCACTCCCAGTGTGATAGCGTTCGCGCTGCCGCGATCGGCGGCGGCGACCGCGATCTCGTACTGCCCTTCGCGCTCCGGCGAGTACGTGCCCTGGTACAGACCTGGCGTTCCGGGCACGGCCTGCAGCTCGAGGCGCACCGAATTCGGCAGGTGCTCCGCGCTGACGTGGACCGAGTAGGTCGGCGCCGTCAGCGGGTCGAAGCTCTCGTCGAGAGCGTTGACGTAGATGTTGACGCGCTCGGCGGTGCGGTACTCGGTGCGGTCCGTCTCGATACGGATGCGCTTGTTCTGACCGAGAAGGCGCGACAGCGTCAGGAAGCGAATCGCCTGTCCCCAGAAGCCCGCGTGGTGTCGATCGCCCTGACGGTATCGCAAGCGCCACAGCTGGTCGGTGCCGACAAACAGCGACTTGCCGTTGCCGTAGCGCTGCCACGCGACGAG
>CAYMRB010000711.1:0-3175 GCA_964392615.1 uncultured Planctomycetia bacterium
GCCGGTGTCGCCACCGCCACCACTGCCGGTGTCGCCGCCGCCGGTGCTGCCACCGCCGCCGCCGGTCTTGTCGCCGCCGGTGTTGCCGCCGTCGCCGCCGCTGCCGGTGTTGCCGCCGTCGCCACCGCTGCCGGTGTCGCCACCGCCGCTGCCGGTGTCGCCGCCACCGCTGCCGGTGTCGCCACCGCCGCTGCCGGTGTTGCCACCGCCGCCGGCAACGCCACCGTCGCCGCTGCCGCCCTGGTCACCCGGGTCGGTCGGGTTCGGGGGGGTCTCCCCGCCCGTGTCGAATCGGGAGCGCCGCCGCGAGTTTCCGTCGCCTCCGAAGAGATCGACGAAGAACTCGAGGAGGTCGTCGATAGGATCTGCGGCGAACGCGCCTTGGGCCGGCCAGAGAATCGCGACCGAGCAGAGCGTCAGGATGCGGATACGAGTCATATGCCGTTCCTCGAGTCGTGGTGGTCCCGGCGAAGTCCGAGAGTCACGTCGAGATGCGATGAGAATGGCGTGCCCGTCTCTCGCTGGCGGCGTCCGCGGCGGCCGAACGCCTGCGATAATCCGCGCAGGGTGGCTGCAGGCTCTGATGTCATCGCATCTTACGGAAGCCGGGGATGCTGTGGCGGGCGGTGGCTCCACGGCGCGGCGACGGATGGACGAATGCCCCGGCGGACCGCGAATCGTGTCCTCGATCTGGACGCCGGGTCGAAAGCGGGCGGCAACGGTTCAGCGTCCGTGACGCGTTTTCAGCGGGCTTCCTCGTCCCGCCAGTGCGCGATCCGCCACAAATACAGCGACGCGACGCTGCGGTACGGGGACCAGCGTTCCGCCGCGATCGCAGCGATCTCGTCCGGCGGGAGCTCCCGCTCCTCGACCCGCTCGACCGCGTTGCGGAGCGCGGCATCGCCGATGCTGAACACGTCGAGTCGCCCGAGCGCGAAGATCAGGAACATCTCCGCCGTCCAGACGCCGATGCCCGGCAGCTCGGTCAGCAGCGCGACGACCTCCTCGTCCGTCCGCCGAGCGAGCGGCGCGCGGTGCAGCGGCCCCGACAGGAACGCCTTCGCCAGCGCTCGCACGTAGGCCGCCTTGCGCTCGGACAGGCCGCACGCCCGCAGCTTCGACGTCGGTAGCCGCAGCACGCGCTCGGGCGTCGGGCGCGGCGCGGGCGCGACGAGTTCGAGGAGGCGGTTCCAGATCGTCCGCGCCGCCGCCGCCGACAGCTGCTGCGACACGATCGACCGGCACAGCGTCGTGAAACGATGCGGTTGGCGCCGCAACGGAATCCGGCCGACGCGGTCGATCCACGCGCCGAGCCGCGCGTCGTGCGCGCGCAGGAACGCGACGCCCTCGTCGAGCGTCCGGCGACTCAGCGTTCGCATCGCCTCGTGCAACCGGCGGCTACTGCACGGACCGGTACGCGCCGCCGTTCTCCTCGGCGAGCTTCTTCATGAACTCGACGAACGTCCGCACGTCCTCGGGCCTCGTCGGCGGCATCCGCCCGCCCGCTCGTTCCGGGTACTCGCCAACACCGTCGAAGCCGAACGTGTTGATGCGCACCTTGCGGCTCGCGTTGTGGTTCTTCACCCACTTCAGGATGTCCTTGATCAGCCGTGGAGCATCCGTCGCGCCCTGCTTCATCGGAGCGCCGTCGGAGAGCAGGACGATCGTGTCGACGTTCAGATCGGCGAACGCGCGCTCGAGCGCCTCGTCCGTGTGGGTCGCGCTGAGCGCCTTGAAGCCGCGGACGAACTTCACCGCGCTCTTGACGCTCGACCGCGACGCCGGCCGCAGCCCCTTCTGCCACATCTTCACCGCGTTGTTGAACGCGATGATGTTGAACCGCGCCGTCTTCGGCAGCATCGTCAGCGCCGACTCGAGCTGCTGTCGCGCGCGGTGCAGGCGCTCGCGATCCGTCTCGACGTTGCTCCCCTCATAGTCGTCGGAGTCGTCGTACTTCATCATGCTGCCCGACACGTCGATGACGAAGACGAGGTTGCGGCTGAAGATCTCCGCGCCGAAGAACTCGACCGCGTCCTTGCCCTTCTTGATCGCGACCTTCGTCGACCCCTTCGTTTCCTCGAGATTCTTCGGGTCGATGTTGTCCTTCTCCGCGTCCCAGAACTTCTTCCAGTCCTCGATCGCTTCGAAGTCGCGGCCCGTCAGCGTGATCAGGGCCTCGCGCGATTCGAGCCACGTCAGATTGCGGAGCTCCGCATACTTCTCGAGGAGACCGATCAAGCCCGGGATCGGCGCCTTGTCCTTGCGTCGCTTGGCCGCTCGAATCGCCGCGAGGCGCAGCGGTGCCATCTTGTGGTCGAGGTGTCCGACGATCACCTCGAGGCTCGCGGCGTCATCGCGGCCGCCGAACGCCTCGATGATCAGCACCCCTTGCTGGTAGGAGGTCGTCTTCAGCTTGCCGACCAGCTTGACGAGCGCGTCGACCGCCTTGTCGTTTTCGAGTCCCTCGATCGCCTTGCGAGCGCGCGCCCACACCTTGGCCGACGGCATGCCCGTGGCCGCGATCGGGATCAGCACGACAGCTTTCGGATCGTCGGCCTCGCCGAGCTTTTCGACGAGCGATTCGAGCTCGAACTCGTCTTCGTTTTTCAGGTAGACGCGGAGCGCTTTCTTGTACCGGCTGAGCTCCCTGGAGCTGACACCGTCCGCGACGACGATCGTCGGCAAGACGAAAAAGAGGAGCGCGATCTGGATCCAGCGGCCTTTCATCGGTTCGTCTCCGATTCCTCCGGTTTCCCGGTCATTCCTTCGGGAACAAAACCCCCGAGGGCCCATGATACGCGCTAATCGCGGCTCGCGGGCCTGATATTCTCGCCGCGGTCGGGTCGCTGCCGCGATGTTCGGGTCGCCGTGTCGGCGGCCGACGAAAACCGCCCCGGCGGGGATGGCGCCGGGGCGATGTGCGGCAGCCCTTTTCGAGCGGGCTACCAGGGTCGAAGGGTGGTGGTGGCTGGTTCGGGCGCTAGCGCTAGGAGTCCGTTGTGACCGCGATGCGCCGCGGTTGCAGCTTGGCCGCCTTGGGCAGGTCGACGCGCAGCACGCCGTCCGTCAGCCCGGCCGTGATGCCGTCGGCGTCGATCTCCTCCGCGATCAGGAAGGTGCGCCGGAAGTCGGCCGGACGGTACTCGGCGAGGAGCTCGCGGCCGTCGCGTGCGGC
>CAYMRB010000712.1:0-3160 GCA_964392615.1 uncultured Planctomycetia bacterium
GGCGGAGGCCTTCTTCTTGGCGGAGGCCTTCTTCTTGGCGGGGGTCTTCTTCTTGGCGGGGGTCTTCTTCTTGGCGGGGGTCTTCTTCGGTGGAGCCGTCCCGGCCGCGTCGACGTCGAGCTCGATGCCGAAGACGGACGACAGATCGTCGGTCGCGAGGATGGATCCCTGGTCGGCCTCGTCGAGAGTGCCGAGGCAGTCGCTGCCGGCGAGCTCGGCGACCAGATCGCTCGCGTCGACGCCGCGCAGCTCGAAGAGGAGCTCGGGCTCGGAGTCCAGCCGCGCCCCGACGCCGTAGAGCACGGCTGCGACGTGCTTGCACACCGTCGCCCAATCGGGGCACGAGCAGTCGAGCTTGATTTCGCGCGGACTCGGGAACAGCCCGGTCTTGCGGTCGGCCAGCACCTGCATCACGCCGCCGGACAGCTTTCCTTGCAGGAGCTCGACGACGGAGTCGATCTTGCCGGCGCACGTCTTCGTGAGCTCATCCCACGACGCCCGTCGGGTTTTCGCGATCGAGACCGTCACCTCATAGATGTCCGATCCGCTGACGAGTGCGTTGACGCGACCGCGTGAGATTTGAAGGTCGATGACCGAGCCGTTGCGCGCGTAGGTGCGGCCTCGTGGAAGGCGATTCGAGTAGTCGCTGTACGACTCGAGGTTGTCGCACCACGCCTTCCCCCAGAACGTCCGAGCGATCTTGCGACCTTCGACGACGACGGGGCAAAGCTCGCGTCCGTTCGCCGTCAGCTGCTTCGCCCGTCGAGCCGCCTGCGCCCGTCGCTTTGCAACGGGAACGTACGGCCGCCAGCCATAGCTGTAGCTGCGCACCATGGTCTCTCTCTTCCTGTCCTCTCGGGTTGGAGGGCGGCCGGCACTCGATCGGCCGGGAGCAGTCTACCGAGCGTGATGTGGGGCGTCCACCGATTCTGCGCCGGGACCGGATCACGTCCCTTACGTCGCGACGCTCCGGATATCGAGTCGTACGAGGTCGAGCAGGGCGCGGTCGTCGAGCTCGGTGATCGCCGCGTCGCCACTGCCCTCGAGCAGTCCGCGCGCGAGCTCCTTCTTGCCCTCGATCAGCGCGTCGACTTTCTCCTCGACCGTGCCTCGGCACACGAACTTGTGGACGAGCACGTTGCGCTCCTGGCCGATGCGGAAGGCACGGTCGGTCGCCTGGTTTTCGACGGCCGGGTTCCACCAACGGTCGAAGTGGACGACGTGGCTCGCGGCGGTCAGGTTGAGGCCGGTGCCGCCGGCCTTCAGGGAGATGACGAAGTACGGCGTGCGCTCGTCGGACTGGAACGCCTCGACGAGTTGGCGCCGCTTCTTGACCGGCGTTCCGCCGTGCAGCACGAGGCCGGGGCGCCCGAAGATCTCTCGGAGGTAGCCGTCGAGGATCGCCGTGACTTCGCGGTATTGCGTGAAGACGAGCACCTTGTCCTGTCGAGCCGCGAGCGACTCGCAGAGCTCACCGAGTCGGGCGAACTTGCCGCTCTCGTCCGGGGCCCAGCCACCGTCGTCGAGCCATTGCGACGGGTGGTTGCAGATCTGTTTGAACCGCGTCAGGAATGACAGCACGAGGCCGCGTCGCTGCATGCCGTCGACGCGTTCGAGCCGATCGGCGAGCTCGCGGACGGAGTCCTGGTAGAGCGCCGCCTGGTTCTTCGTCAGCGCGCAGAACGCGGTGACCTCGGTCTTTTCGGGCAGGTCTGGGACGATGTGCGGGTCGGTCTTCAGGCGCCGCAGGATGTACGGACGAATCAGGGCGCGCAGCGAGCCGTAGGGGTCTTCGGGGCGCTTGTCGAGCTCCTTCGCGAAGCGAGCGAACGTCTTCGCCGATCCCAGCAGGCCGGGGTTGAGGAAGTCGAAGATCGACCACAGGTCGGACAGCCGATTTTCGACGGGGGTTCCCGTCAGCGCGAGGCGCGTCCGCGATCGCAGCGCCTTGACGGTCTTGGTCTGGCCCGTCGTCGGGTTCTTGATCGCTTGGGCTTCGTCGAGGATCACGACGTCCCACGCGACGTCCTTGGCCCAGGGAAGTCGCGACAGGTAGCCGTAGGTCGTGATGACCAGGTCGTAGCTCTTCGACAGCTCGTCGGCGTCCAGCTCGCGGAGCTCTCGTGCGGCCAGCTCGCTCGAGTGGGCGACGAACGGCTCGAGGTCCGGGGTGAAGCGTTCGATCTCGGCGAGCCAGTTCGCCAGGAGCGACGCGGGGGCGACGAGGAGGCTCGCGCGGCAGGTCGAGCGCTTCGCTGCCCGTTGCTTGCGCCCACGTCCGCCGCGCTCGTGCTTGCGTCGCACCAGGTGGGCGAGCACTTGCAGGGTCTTCCCGAGTCCCATGTCGTCGGCGAGGCAGCCGCCGAGGCCGAGGAGGTCGAGGCGCCACAACCACGAGACGCCGATCTCTTGGTACGGTCGCAGCGTGGCGTGGACGCAGCCGTCGAGGTCGAGGGCGGCATCAGAGCCCGTCGAGCTCGGTGCGCGCAACGCCTCGAGGGCTTCGGCGAGCCAGGGGCCGGCGAGCCGCGTGGCCCACTCGTCGGAGCGATCGTCGGTGTCCTCTCCGGCGAGCTGGGCGTCGTCGCGATCGAGTGTCGCGCCGGACAGCAGGCGCACGCCTTCGGCGAAGGTCAGTCCTTCTCCGACGCCGGCCTGGACGTCGTGCCAGTGTTCGAGCACACGACCGAGCTTGTCGGCGTCGACCTCGACCCAGCGTCCGCGGACGAGTGCGAGCCCGTCGGTCGACGACAGGATGTCGCGCAGCTCTTGCGGTGTCAGCGGGTCGCCGTCGAGTACGACGTCGACGCGGAAGTCGAGCAGTGCGTCGAGTCCGACCGCGCCGGGCCGTGCGGTGCCGACGGTTGCCTGCACCTGCGGGCGGCGGGAGTTGCGGCTGCGCCACCAGTCGGGCAGACGGACGATGGCGCCGGCGGCCTCGTACCTCGGGACGTCGCGCAGGAAGCGATAGGCGTCGGCAGCTGTCCACGCGAGCGGGTGGAAGATGCGTCCGGAGTCGACGAGCTCGCGCAAGAAATCGCTGGATTCGGCGGCGGCTTGCACGGGGCGCAGCAGCGCGAGAAGCTCGGGATGATGGGCGCCAAGAGCAGGAGAGGCGGAAGCGAGCGCCGATTCCGAAGCGGCGCTCGTGTGCCTCTCC
>CAYMRB010000713.1:0-3143 GCA_964392615.1 uncultured Planctomycetia bacterium
TGTCGAACGTCGGGTCCTGGTGGAACGAGCCGGTCGCGTCGAACGTGATGTCCTGCCCGACGGCGCCGGGATTGGGCCGCGCGTTGATGACCGCGACGGGCGCCTCCTGGAACAACGTGCTCGACAGGATCAGGACAGCCCACGCCGAGCTGTACGGAATGTTGACCCATCGAGAGTCCTGAAAGCTGCCGTCGTCGAGCTGGCGATCCACCAGCACGCGCGCGAGGCCGTCGACAGGATCGAGGAACCAGTCCTTGCCGGTCGCCGCGAACTGCGTCACGGGCGGCTGTTGCAGGCGCATCGCCTTGGCGATCGCGAAGTAAGCGTAGAAGTTGTTGCGCCAGATGATGTTCGGCCAATCGCCCGCGAGCCAGTTCTCGGCGTTCATCCACAGATCGTCGGAACGCGGCACGCCGATCCACGCGAGCTGCACCATCCCCGAGGGATTCAGCGCCTCGCCCCAACCCGGCCCCGTATAGCCGAATCCGAGAGAATGCGAGCTGTACTGCAGCCACACCGCATTGCGCGCCTTGACCCACGCCGGCGCTGCGAAGCCCCAGATCTGCTCGGCGGGGATCATGCCGATCGCGCCCCATTGGCACGCCGAGTTGTCGGGGAACTGGTTCCACGCGTAGCGCCAGCCACCGCCGTAGGTCGGATCGTCGTATTGTCCCCACGAGTACATGTCGACGATGTCGCGCACGTTGTGACCGTAGGGTCGCCCCCGCTCGTTCACGCCGCCGGCGCGCGCGACGAGGTCGGGCCGGCCGCTCGCGATGATCGCGTCCATCACCTGGCCGAGCTCGTAGATCGGACGCGCGCTCGCGGGCTCGATCCCGATGCCGTTGCCGTCGGTATCGGGATCGCCGTACGTCTGCTCGCCGATGTTGACGTGACGAATGATCGTCATCAGGTGGTTCATGCCGCGGCTGACGGTCTCGACGTACGGATCGCGCGCGCCGTCGTCCGACTCGCGGTGACCGTTGACCTCGAAGGCCTGCACGGCCGAGGCCGTCGGACCGTTCTGATAGCCGCCGTGGGCCCAATAGCCGCCGCGGGTCTGGTCGTCGATCGTCGTGCGCGCTTGGACCTTGTGCAGGTACCAGAGGCCCTCGTCGATCGCGACGTTGATCTCCGTCTCGATGCTCAGCGGCCGGATCAGGACGAGGTAGGTGTCGCGAGCCTCGTTGCCGTCAGCGTCGACGATCGACACCGTCGCCTCGAACGGCGTGCCCTCCGAGCCGTTGTACACGTGACGCGCCTCGATGCCGTACGCCGCTTCCACGGTCTCCGCCGTGCCCGTCACCGGGTCCGATCCGTCGCCGAAGTCCCACGTGTACTCGATCGGCGGCACGGCGCCGCCGGCGACCGCCTTCAGCGCGATCTCGTGGCCGGACCATGTCTCGTGCGGAATCTCTATGTCGTGGAGGATGCGCCACGGCACCGCCTTGACGAGGCCCTCGCCGGTGATCGTCACGTCGTGGCTCGCGGTCGAGCTCTGACCGGCCCAGTCGTACACGGTGACGACGATCGTGTACTCGCCGGGGCTGTCGTAGAAGTGCGAGACCTCCGGGTTGGGCGAGCTGGTGCCCCCCCCCGTCGCCGAAGTCGAAGGTGTAGGACGCGATGCCGTAGTCGTCGCTCGATGCGGACGCGTCGAAGAAGACATCGACACCGACGACGGCCGTGTTCGGTCCGGTAAGAGCCGCGATCGGACGCGTCCCCGTGACCTGCGAGAGCTCGACCGTCGCCGTATCGCTCTGCAACACGTGGTCGATGACCTCGAGAGTCACCTCGCCTCCGTCGGTCACCGCCGCGACGTCGCGTCCGCGCAGGATCACGCTATCGACGTAGAAGTCATCGAAACCGAAGACGCCGCTGTGGACGTCGACAGCCGGTCGCATCTCCCCTTCGGAGCGGTTGTTCGAGTCCCAGATGAGCGCGAAGTCCTGACCGCTCTCGGACGGTCGCATGTAGTAGAGCGCGCCCGCGGTGGGCTTCGTCACGATGCGCACGTCGTACGACGTGCCGAGCGTGTAGCTCGTCGGATGGCCGCGATAGCTGCCGCGCTCGTAGATCTGAATCTGGCCGCCATTGACGAAGTAGATCGCGTGAACGAGACGCGTGTAGTCGCCGAAGGCGTCGAGGTTCTTGAGGCCGACCATCGCATGGGCGCCGTTCGAGTCCGTATCGACCCGCGCCTCGAACACTCCGCCACGCGGCACGTGAGTCCGCGTCGAGAAGCAATAGTTGCGTCCCCAACCGGCGGTCGCCGTCCCGTTGATGACGAGCCGGTCGTCCTGACGCACGGTCGACGTGGCGACCCAATCGTCATCGATGAGCTGCCCCGAGAAATCGAAACGCCGCGCCGGCAAATGCCAGACGTATCGATAGATGCCGAAATCGTCGGTCGACGGGGCGCCGCTCAAGGCGAGCGGCTGGAGGCCCTCGGCGACGGTCACGGGCGCATCGATCGCGGCGACCGGCGGGTCGTTCATGACGACCTCGACGTCCTGCGTCACCACGACCGACTGGCGGCCGAAGTCGGTGACGGTCAGCGTGACGGTGTAGGTGCCCGCGGCGATGTAGTCGTGACTCGCCACCGCTGGGGTCGCTGTCGCACCGTCGCCGAAATCCCAGTGAATCTGCCAGATGCCGACGTCGTCCGTCGAGCCCGTCGCGTCCCACGTCGAGCGCCAGACGCCGCGATAGGCGTCGCTCTCGTCGAGCCTCTCGGGCCCCATGATCAGCGGGACCGGCTCGTCGTTGGCGACGACCGCCACCTCCTTCGTCGCGACGTTCGTCTGACCGGCGTGGTCGGTGACGGTCAGCGTGACCGTGTAGACCTGGGCCGCGTAGTAGGTCGGCGTGTGCGCGAAGCCCTGCGGCAGCCAGCCGTTGCCGAAATTCCAGTTGTAGCGCCAGATGCCGACATCGTCCGTCGATCCCTCGGCGCTGAAGGCTGCTCGCCACGCCCCGTTGTGCGCCGAGGTCTCATCGATCGTGTCCGGACCGGCGATCACCGCGACAGGCTCCTCGCCCGGCGTGAACGTCACCTCGGCCTGAGCCGTATCCTGGTTGCCGGCATCGTCCGTCACGGTCAGCGTCACCGTCCACGGCCCCGGGCCCGACCAGGTGTGCTC
>CAYMRB010000714.1:0-3133 GCA_964392615.1 uncultured Planctomycetia bacterium
CGATGACGATGGCGCCGACGAGCCGACCGAGCAGGAGCGGTTCATCACCGGCGACCTGCAGCCGGAGAAGGATCCGCTCGTGCGTATGGCGATGCGCCTTCTCGCGGTATCGAACAAACCGTTCGATCCGCGCGCGATGCTGACGTCACATCGCGACCAGATCGTCGCGCTCGGCGCCACCGCGGACGCCGAAATCGTCGCGCGCCTCGAGGGGCTCGGGACGGATTGGAGCCCACGCCCCGCGGCCACTCCGAAGACGAAGGCGAAGCTCGCAGCCGCGCTGTCGTACGAGATCGTCGAGGAAGCCTCCAGCGACGAGGAAGACCCCGTGGCGATCAACAAGGTCGTCGTCACGGCGCGAGTCACGAACGAGGGCACCGAGCCCGTCTGGCGATTGAAGGGAATCAGTCGCTCTGATCACTACCTGTACCGCGAGAAGGAGTTCCTGTTCGGGAAGGTGCTTCCCGGCGAAACGGTCCAGCGGCAACAGAAAATCCGCTTGCCCTACTTCCCGCGAACGCAGCTCAACGATCTCATGCTCGAGCTGTCGACGGCGGATGGAGACGTCGTCGAGACGTCGTCGGTCGATATCCAGATCAGCGGAGTGAAGCGGCCGAAGTTCGCTTATCGCGCACGCCTGACGAACGCGGCGGGCGAGGAGCTCGACCGGCTCGCGCCGGGCAACGACGTTCGCCTCGCGCTGACCGTCTTCAACACCGGCGTCGGCGTCGCGCACAAGGGAGTCACCATCCTGCGGAATCGCACGGGACGGCAGATCTTCCTCGAGAAGGGGCGTCGCGAACTCTCCACGCTGCCGCCGCTACGACTCGACCGACAGGCGAAGATCGACCTGGACGCGCTCGCACCCGAGTCGAGTCAGACCGTCGAATTCGCGTTCGAGGTGCGGGACGGCGATCCGGTCGAAGCGTACGAGTTCGAGCTCGCGATCGTCGACACGTACTCGTCCGAAGCGTTGTCGACGACACTGCGAGTCCCCGCGGCTGGGGCGGCGGCACCTGGTGCGGCCTTCCCGAACGGCGTCGTCTTCGAGGCTCCCCGGATCGAGCTGGAGCTCGTCGACGACGAGACGGCCGTGCAGACGACGGAACGCGACGACATCCGGCTGCGCGCGCGGGTCAGCTCGACGAACGGCTCGTTCACCATGTGGGCGACAACGCTCGCGATCACGCCTCGCCACAGAACTCCGGACAAGTTCTACTTCGGCGACGCGCGAGGCGAACCGGTCGTCGAGTTCAACGCGAACGCACGGCTCGTCGACGGGGTCAACCTCGTCACCGTGGTCGCGAAGAGCGAGAGCGGCCTCGAACACCGCCGCAGCGCGAGGGGCCTCAAGCGAGCGCGGACGGGCGCCATGATGTAGGCGGGGGGGCCCTCCGGGCCCCCGACGTCGACCTTGCCGCGAGCCGCGCGGAGCCTCTCGAGCTCCTCCTGCGCCGCTTTCAGCCGCGCATCGATCTGCGCCTCTCGCGACCGCAGCTCGAGCAGCTTCGCCGCAGCGTCGCGCTCGCGATCGGGAACGCCCGACTCGGCGTCGCTCTTGGCCCAGCGAATCTCCTCCGTCAGCGCGACGCGATCCTCCTCGGCCCGAGCGACGATGAGCTGCTGCACGGCGACGTCGCGCCGCGCCGACGTCGCGGCCTCGCGCTCGCCGCTCCACTCGCCCTCGCGGCGGGCGGTGATCTCGTCGAGGAGCGCCGCTGCCAACGCGTCGCGCGCGGCGAGAACGCGCAACGAGTTCCGCTTGCGGGCCCGGTCCTCCTCGAAAAGCTTGCGCCGGTAGTCCTCGTCCGCTCCGAGGCCGGCGAGCGCCGCCTCGATACGCCGCAGGTGGGACGTCTCGATCAGCGCGTTGCGCTCCAGCTCCAAGCGGTGCATCTCCTGCCGCGTGGCGAGATCGAGGACCGCGCTCTCGGCGAGTTCGATCTCTTTCTGCGCGAGCGGCGCCTCGAAACGCAGGCCGCCCTCGATGACATCGGTCGCGTACCGGAGATACTCGGCGTCGAGCGCCGGCGCGCCGTCTTCGGACGCGGTGTCGCCCCCTTCGTCCACGACGGCACGGAGATGCTCGAGCTTGAAACGCTCCTGTGCGAGGTACATCGCGAAGTACCGCTCCTGCACGCGAGCCGCGACCCAACGCCCCAGCCGCCGCAACAGCTCGGCCCGCGCTGCGAGCTCGGGGTGGGCGGTCTCGTGGATGCGATCGAGGGGCGTCTCGAGCAGCCGCTCCGTCGCGCTCGCGATGCCGCGGTACGCCGACTTCAAAACGTCGATCTGCTGCGCGATCGGCTCGAGGCGGTCGTAGAGCGCCAAGCGCTCCTCCAGCCCGCGTACCGACGCGAAACCGCGGATGGCGCGCAATAGCTCGGCCTCCGACTCGACCCGGCGGAAAATCAAGGTGGCTGACGCGGCTTGCGGCTCCTCCCCCGTCGGCAACCCATCGGGCTTCACCACCGGCGGCAGCGACCACGGCTGCAGCGCGCGCGCCGGCTCGAGACCCGGGCCGCCCGTTTCGCTGCGCAGCGTCGTCGGATGGAGCAGAAGCGAGAACACGGCCCGCTCGCGCGTCGTCGCGCCCAGGGTCAGCTCGACCGCTTGCGGTAGCTCGTACGTGCCGGCGGCGTCCTCACGCGCCGGCCGCGAGCTCTCCGCGCGCGCCGCCTCGATGAGAACTGCGGGCGCGCTGAACGAGAAGCCCCGCACGAACGCCTCGAAGCCCGTATGACCATCGAGCAGCAGCGCCTCCGCCGGGAGCTCGTGCACCGAGCCTCCGTCTTCCCACCGCACGAGCAGCAGGATCCGATCGCCTTGATTGCGCAGGAAGTCCCCGGCCGACGACACGTTCCACTCGTCCGCCGACCGACACCCGACCGCCGTCAACGCCCGGATGAGCTCCGATCCCGTCGCCTCGAAACTGACCACAGTTTCGTGCGTCGGTCCCGTCGCATGACACGCGAAGACCTCGATCTGCCGCGTCGCGTTGACGAACCGACACGGGACGCGGATCTCCCGCCGCGCCGGATCGACGACGATCGGGGTTGGCGCGCGCGGGGGAGCGCCGGTGTCGGTGTCGGTGGCGGTGTCGGTGTCGGTGTCGGTGTCGGCGGCGGTGTCG
>CAYMRB010000715.1:0-3130 GCA_964392615.1 uncultured Planctomycetia bacterium
CCCCTCCACCTCGCCGTTCCGATCTAGCGCGGCGGGGACCGTTCCATCTACTGGTACGCCGACGCCGACTCCGACTCCGACTCCGACTCCGACACCGACGGTTGCTTCCCCGATCCCCGCGCGCGTACAATCACCTCCGGCCGTGCGGAGGTGAGAGAGAAGTGAAGTGAAAACACCGCGACCGGTCAGCCTCGGCCTGGTGCTCCTGCTCGGCGCCGCGCTCTGGGTGCTCGCCACTCAGTGGTCGGCGAATCCCGATGGGCTGCCAGCGCTGCTGCGAGATGTCGCCACGCAACCCGGTGGCCGGACAGCGCCGGCCGACTCGCGCGCTGCGGACGCGCGGCGCGGCGTGCTGCCGCCGCGACGCGTGACGGAGCTCGTGCTGTTCCACGGACGCGTCGTGGACCCGGCCGGCCGACCGCTCGCCGGCGCGATGGTGCGCCTGGACTACACCGTCGTCTGCGCGAACTCGACGGGCTCCTTCGCGCTGCCGCCGCTGCGGCGCCCTCTGACGATCACGCGCCGCGGCTACTTCTCGACGCGCGTCGACAAGCTGCAGCCGCCCGCCGATCCGGCGACCGTCACGACGTTCACGCTGTATCCCGGCTGCGAGGTCGCAGGAGTCGTGGTCGACGAGCGCGGCCGACCGCTCGCAGATGCGCGCGTCGTTCTCGGCGCCGACCTCGCGGGGCGTGTCGACGAGGTCCGCACCGACGCCGACGGTCGCTGGCAGAGCCCGTTGCGCAGCGCCGGCCCCCTCCACGTGCTCGTAGTCCATCCGGCTGGCGTCCCGCTCGAAGACACCGTGATCCTGTCGCGCTCCGGCACGACGACCGAGCATCGCAGCGTGCTGCGACGCGGCCGGCCCGTGCGCATTCGATCCGTCGACGCCCGCGGCCAATCGCTGGCCGACGTGCGACTCTGGGTCGACGAGCACGCGGCCGACGCGGCGAGCGCCGGATCGCGCTACCTCGGCCGCACGGGAGATCTCGGCGCGCTCGAGTGCTGCCTGGCCCCGACGGCACGGGCTACTACCCTGCGCGCGCGACTGGCGGGATACCGCGACGCGGTCGCGACGATCGAAGCCGGCGCCCGTACGTCGAAGGGTCGCGCGAACGTCACGATCTCCCTCGAGCCGGCGCCCCTTCTCCAAGCGTGTGCCGTCGAGGCGGCAACCGGTCTACCGATCGAGATCGACTCCGCCCGTCTCGAGTCGCTCGACGGTGCCGCCTTCCGTCCGGTGCCCCACCGCGGCATCCTCTTCCACTCGTTGGCCCGGGGCAAGGTGCGCGTCGGCTTGCCGCCGCAGGCCGGCGTCTACCGACTCGCGGTCCGCGGCGACGGGGGGCTGCAGGGCTTCTCGCACGAAATCGAGTTCGACGGCACGACATCGCCCGGGCCGATCGAGATCGGGCTCGAGCGGCGCCTCGAGCTCCGGGGCGTCGTGCTCGATCGCGGGCGACCCGTCGCCGACGCCTCGGTCGAGCTCATCGCGCTCCCGGCGCACGAGCTCGCTGGAGCGACCGGCGACGCGGGAGCGTTGGACGACGACGGCGACGGGTGGCTCGCCGGTGAGTACGTCGGCCGGGCGTTGACCGATGCCGCCGGCCGCTTCGCGTTCGCCATCGCGCAGGATCGCGGCGTGTTTCGTGTCCGCGTGCGCCACCCGGATTACCTCGGCGCGACGTCCGCGCCGATCCACTTGCCGCTGCCGCCGGGAAGCGGTGACGAGATCCCGCTCGTGCTGAGCCGCGGCGCCCGCGTTCACGGCGTCGTTCGCCGCGAGGGCGGTCAGCCCGCTGCCGACGCGCCCGTGCTACTCGCGCACGGCGCCGAGCCGCCGCAGCTCGCGTGGACCGACGCGGCGGGCCGTTTCGAGTTCGCCGGCCTGCACGCCGACGACGACTACCGCATAGCGGTCGGCGATCCGACTCGCACACCGGAGCTCTACGGCACGCACGGCGACGGCTTCGTGGCGACCGGCGCGCTCGCGCTCGACGGCGATCTCGACGTCGCGCCGGTCGAGGTGGCGAGCGAAGCGGACGTGTCTCACGACCTCGTGACGAGCGCACCGGCACCGGGCTCGCTTCGCGGCCGGGTGCGATTCGACGGCGAACCCTATGCAGCTACCGTGCGGGTCCTGTCGCTCGACGCGACGATCCCGACGCGCACCTTCGCGGTCGACGGGAACGGCGAGTTCGAGATCCGTCGGCTGCCGCCCGGACGCTATCGCGTCCGCACCCTCGGCGTCCAGGCCGCACGCGACGTCGAGGTCCTCCCCTCCGGAGAGGCCACCGTCGCGATCGACCTCGAGGCGCTACGATTCACCGTCGAGCTCGTGTCCTCGGCGACGAAACGCCCGCTCGCCACCGAGACGTGCACCGTGGCGCTGCGCCGAGCCGACGGCAACATGAAGCCGCAGCGCGCGGTGGCCCGCGACGGCAGCGTCGAGTTCGGCGGGCTCTTCCCGGGCGACTTCCTCCTCCACATCGAGGCGACGGGCTACGTTCCGACGGACCGCGCGGTACGCATCGACTCGTCGCGTACCGGCCGCGTCGAGCTCGAACCGGGGCTCGCGTCCCAGATACGCCTCCTCACCGCAGCCGGTCAGGAGTACAAGGGAGTCGTCGACTTCACGATCCACAAGGACGGCCACGAGGTCGCCCGCGGCCGGCGCGTCGTCGACGCGGTCCTGAAGCTCCCGCTGCTGCCACGCGGCCGCTACAACCTGCGCGTGCGAACGGAGCAGGGCGTGATCAAGCAGGTGCTGACGATCAGCGACCGGGAGTAGCCCTCCCCCTCGAGCGGGCTCCGGCGCTACTTCGCCGCCGTTGCCTTCACGCACACGACGCGAAAACCGTTGCGTCGATTGCGCTCCTGCGGCGGGCACTCAAATCGCTGAGCCGACCGACACGCCGCGCCGAAGTAATACCAGTCGCCGCCGCGCGCCACGCGATGAGTTCCCTTCTCGGGCCCCTGCGGATCGTCCTTGGGCGACTTCCTGTAGTAGGCCGCACCGAACCGATCGGCGCACCACTCGCGGACGTTGCCGTGCATGTCGTGGAGGCCCCACGCGTTCGGCGCGTAGGATCCGACCGTCGTCGTCCGCTTCAGGTACGGGCCGCGCAGC
>CAYMRB010000716.1:0-3096 GCA_964392615.1 uncultured Planctomycetia bacterium
GATTCGGACCGAAGGCGGTCCGGAGACGAACCGCGCCCCGCCGCCACGCCCGGAAAGAACGAGCGTGGCAGCGAGACGCCTGCGAACACGAGCAGTCACAGGAAGGCGACGATGACAACGCGACGAAACAGGCTATCGACGATCGGGGCGATGGTGTGGGTCATGATCAGCGCGGCCGGCTGCGCGAGTCGGCACAGCAAGGTGGTGACCGAGTGGGCATGCGAACTCGACGACGCGTCCGAAACCGTCGCAGACCTGCGCGCGCAGTTGGCGCGCTACCGCGACGGAATGATCGACGAGCTTCGTCAGGCGTACGCGCCGATGGGCGACGCGCTCGCCTCGGTACGCACGACTGGCGTGTCGAGTACATTTGCCCCGAAGGTGGTTGACCGCGCGCGCTTCGACGCGGTCAGCGCGTGCTCGGAGGACGACTGTGCAAACCTGCGGTCAATCGAGCCGTGGTTGGCAGCCGAATGGAGCAGTCTCGGAGAGAGGCTGCAAGAAGGGGCTCCATTCATCGACGAAGGCCGGAAGATCCAGGCGGCGATCGCTCAACGCCTACGAGAGACCTTCGCGACGGATGAGATCCTCGTCGGCACGCACGCCGGAATCACTCGGGCGGCGCGCGTTGTCCGCGCCTGGGCGCAGGAGCTGGACGCCGAGCTTGCGATACTCGCCGCGGGAGCCGACGCCCGGCTCGAGGCGATCGCGGCCAACGGCGACGTCGACGACAACCTGGCTGGCCACGCTTCTCGCGTGGAGGCCCTGCTCCGGCTCGGCTTGGGCGTCGACGCGCTGGTCGCCGACGAGCTCGCGATGTGCGCCAAGCCGCTGACCGCGTCGCTGTCAGCCTCCGACTCCGCCGAGCGTCAACTCCGGCTGGGCTTGGTGACGCTCGCGCTGAGCTTCCTCGACGCCGTGGAGGCATTCCGCGCCGTGGACGAACGCCGGTGGATGTCATGGCGGCCGCGCAGCGATGCGGCGCGCGTCTGGGAACTTCTCGAGCGGTACGAGCGCATGGCTCTGCGGGTGCGGAATGTGACGGTGTTGCTGTCGGTACAGGCTTGAGGTGGTGAGGTCGGGACGAGACGCCTCGGAGATGCGGGGCGGCGTGGTCGGCTGTCGACCGCGTCGCCCCGCGACGTCGGCGGGGCTCGGCTCGTCGGAACACGAAATCAGCAGAGCGGATTGGCATGAGCAGAGAAGAGGTGTTGAGAGTGCCGGAGGGAGTCGATTTGTGCAGGCCGTCCCCGTCACCGGCAGCGGTTCTGCTGGATCGCCGTGCCGTCGCCGCCCTGCTCGGCTGCTCGGCGAAGCACGTCGGACGCTTGGCGGATTCGGGGAGGATGCCTGCGCCGGTGCGGTTGGGGTGGCTCGTGCGCTGGCGGCGCGAGGAGATCGAACGGTGGATCGCGGACGGGTGTCCGCGGTGTCGGTGACGGGTGGGCCGCCGGATGTTCCGGCGGTATCATGTGATACCTGACGAGGGAGCAAAGGCGAATGTCACTGTTTCGAAAGCGATCGCTGCGCCCGATTCCGAGGAACGCCGAGATCCGCGAAGAGGACGGCGTACGCACGGCAAGGTGGACCCCGCGAGGCGCGCACCGTCCGAAGACCGCGCCCGTGGTCGACACGCCGAAGGGCCCGCGCGTGCGCGTCCCGTCCAGCGTTTGGATCGCTCGATACCGCGGCGCGGACGGACGTCGCATCGAGCGGAGCACCGGTTGTCGCGACGAAGCCGCGGCGCGCCACCTCCTCGCGGAGTGGGAGAAGCGCGAGGAGAAGATCGCGGCAGGCGTGCTGACCGTGCAGGAACGAGAGGTGACGGAGTACTCCGGCCAGCCGTTCGCGGAGCACCTCGACGCGTACCTCCGGCACCTGAAGGCAAGGCGGCGCAGCGCGACCCACTTGCGGGATACTCGCCGGCAGCTCACGAAGGTTGCCGAGACGTGCAGTTTCCGCCGGCTCGGCGATCTCGACGGTCGCGCGCTCTCGCGATGGCTCGACAGCCTAACCGAACCGCGGCCGTCGAAGAAGGACCGCAAGAAGCTCGACCCACCGCTGGCCGCCACGACGATCAACGCCTTCCGGGTCACGTGCATCACGTTCGCCAACTGGGCCATGAAGACCGGTCGCCTGGCGTCGAACCCGTTCGCGCAGATCGAGCCCTATCGCGACGCCGAGCGCCGGCGCGAACGTCGCGCCCTGACGCCGGACGAGGTGACGCGGCTGCTCGAGACCGCTCGCAATCGTCCGATGGCGGAGGCCGAGACGATCCGTCGCGGGGCTCGCGCAGGGGAGTCCGGGGCGAAGCCGACGGAGAAGACTCGCCAGAAGCTCGTGCTCCAGGGCGAGGAGCGTGCGCTCACGTACCTGCTCGCGGTCACGACGGGAGCTCGCCGTAGCGAGCTCGCCCGACTCTCGATCGTCGACCTGGATCTCGCGGCCGATCGTCCCTGCATCAACCTGCGGGCAGAACACGAGAAGAGCCGGCGGGGCGCGACGCTTCCGCTGCGTGCGGACGTCGCCCAGGAGATTCAACGCGTCCATGCGATGCGCCTCAAGCTGCGTCAGCGCGTCGCAGAGCGGCGCGGACAGCCCATTCCGTCGGCGCTGCCGAACGACGAATCGGTCGTGCACGTGCCGGCTCACCGGACGGTCAACAAGGACTTCCAGGCTGCAGGAATACCGAAGCGGGACGACCGCGGGCGCGTCGTCGACTTCCACTCGCTTCGCGTGACGTTCGGAACATTGCTCGCGGCGAGCGGCGCTCCGTTCGCCGTCGCGAAGTCGGCTCTGCGGCACGTCGATCCGAAGCTGACGGCGAACGTCTACACCGACCCGGCTCTCCTTGACGTCACCGGCGCCGTCAACGCGCTGCCCGGCGTCGTGGAGTCCGTCGACCCGGCCACCCCGACCGACGACGCAGGCGAGGTGCGCAGCGCGGTGGGGCAGGTCGAGCCGCCGAGTCAGCTTGTACTCCCGCTTGTACTCGCTGACGGCAATCAGCGTCCTAGGCAGTCAATTGCTGTCCGCCCCGCAAGTGCGACGCCCGTAGTAGCGGAAGATGCTGAACTGCCCTCAGACCACGAAAAA
>CAYMRB010000717.1:0-3085 GCA_964392615.1 uncultured Planctomycetia bacterium
GGGCGTGGTGCGCACGATCATCCTGGGCGTGCGCAGCGGCGAGCTCAGTCGCCCCGGCGGGGTACCGCCGGTGGAGGATCCGGACGAGCAGCCAGAGCGACCCGAGAGGCCGTCGGTGTGGGAGACCGTGGAGCGCGAGCGCGAAGCGCGCGCCGCAGCGACCGAGCGCGCCGCAGCGGTCCCCCGCCCCGATCGGTCCGAGTCCGAGGGTCGGCGCAACGTGGTCTGGAACCGGGCCGACGACGAATCGCCGGAATACGGTAACTTCGGGCAGAGCCGAGCCGGGGCGACAGCCCGGCGGGATCCGCCGCCGCCGCCGCACCTGGCGCGACGCTCGACGGCGCGGGCCAAGCCGCCGCCACCCGGCCGACGGACGCAGCGTCCGAGTCGCAGCGCGACGCCGGCGGAAGACCCGGCCAAACTGCGAGAGATGGACCTCGGCGAGCGCCTCGAGGCATCGCTGCGCGGATTCGAGAAGCGCATCGACGAGGCGCAAGCCGCCTTGGCGGGCGGGTCCTCTGCGCCGGCGTCGGAGAAGGCGCCGAAGAAGGCGACGCCCGCAGCGCGTGACGCCGAGCCGGAGGCCGCCGTGAGCGCGGAGGCGGCGAGCCTCGTGCGGACGCGCGGTGATCGCCGCATGCCGATCGCGGGCTTGACGCTGCGCCAAGCGATGATCGCCCGCGTCGTGTTCGGTCCGCCGAAGGCGCTCGAGCGGCGCGGCGCGACGAGGACCCCGCTCGACGGATAGCTGGCAGACAGAACCGCGACGCGAGTCCGGGGTTGCCGCCGAGGCGGGCCTGCCGTAGACTCCCTCGACAGCGAAGACACTCGTGCCAGAGTGGCGGAATCGGCAGACGCGCTAGATTCAAAATCTGGTCCTCGAAAGGGGGTGGGGGTTCGAGTCCCCCCTCTGGCACCAAGACGGCAGAAGGGGTTACGACAACGGGCAGGATGCGGAATCGGGCAGGTGTCCGTGTCAGGTGTCCGTGTTCTCGGGAAAAAGAGAGAGATCACGCGCGCCCCTCTCGCTTTTTCATGGGCACGACGCGGTCAGCGGCCTCGTCGCCGGTCGAGTACTCCAGACGCTTCTCCATGGCGTCCGCCAGATCGCGATCGTCGAGGATGTTGTAGCGCTGGAAGACGCTCGCGGTCCGGTGCCCCGAGATCGCCATCGCGACCTCCTGGCGCACTCCGGCGCGCACGAGCTCGCGGATTCCGGAGCGGCGCAGGTCGTGGAAAAGCACGTGGCAGAGGCCCGCCTTCTCCCGCGCCTTGTGCCATGCTTCGTCGAAGCTGCGAATCTCGCCACCGCCGCGGTGGAAGACGCGATCGGCGAGGACGTACTCGCCGCCTGGTCGCGTGACCTTCCGGGCTTCCAGGCGACGCTGGAAGATCTCCTGCAGCTCACCCTTCAGCGGAAGGAACTGGGCCCGGCGAGTCTTGTTGTGCTCGGCGCGCAACCAGATCCCGATCGGGTTGCCGTCGGAGTCGAACTCGATGTCCCGCCACGCGAGCGACAACACCGAGCCCTTGCGCCAACTGCAGAGGAACGCGAGCCGCGCGACGTCGGTGATGACAGGATCGAGGTGCTCGCAGATCCGCTCGAGATCGTCGCGACTGACGAAGCCCTGCCGGGCGTTGTCCTCCCGGAGCTGCTTGAAGACCGGCACGTGACCGGACGCGAGCAACCCTTCCTCGACCGCGAGGCGGTAGCTGCGACGCAGCGCGGCGATCTCGCGATTCACGGTCGCGTTGGCGATGCCCTTCTCCAGCCGGGCGTTCATGTACGCCTTGATCCGACGCGCGTTCAGCGCTCGGGCCTTCACGTGCCCCAGCGCTTTGCGGATGGACCGAGTCTGGTAGTCGAGTTCACGCGCGTTCCGACCGTTGATCTTGTAGTCCTTCTCGAGGTTGTCGAGCAGGGCGCCGACCGTCAGCTTGCCATCGTTGACGAACGCGCCGCCGTGCACTTCGTCGAGCTTCTTGCGCAAGAAGGCGAGCGCTTCGCTGCGATCCTCCGTGCCGGTCGACAGCCGCACCTCCTTGCCGTTGTCGTAGAAGGCCGCGTGCCAGTTGCGGCTCTTCTTGTGTCGAAACAGACGTCCCTGTCCTCTCATGGCTTGGTCCTCCTGTTGCCGTGCGTGTCCTCCTTCGACGTGATTCTCTGTGCTACCTCGACGCCCTTGCGGGTGAGGTTCATTCCGGCCCATCGAGAGACAGCGCCCTCCACGCGCGTCACGAGCCCACGTCGTTCGAGACGCGATGCAGCCCGTGCGGCGACGGCGCAGGCGCAACGGTACTCGCTGCGCCCAATCTCTCCGGGCGAGAAGAAGTCGGTTCCAGGGTCCTCCCTCGGATCGCGGCCGCCCTTGCGAGGCGAGCCGTCGCGATGCGTCGAAGCAGGCGCGAAGCGAAAGTGCTCCAGCAGGATCTCGCGGTTGTACACGTCGGCGCCCTTGCTTCGCGGATGCCCTTCGCGCTGCCGGTTAGTGAAAGCGACTCGAAGGGCAGTTTTCTGAAGGGGTGAAAGACCGCGTCCCATGGCTTGTCGATCCAACCTGAAATGCCTCGTTGAGAATAACCTAGCCGATAGATTCCTCAGAAACAAGAGGTGAGCTCGAGAAGCTCAAGAGATCCCCTGCCGCTGCCGGATAAACTCGGCGATACCCAGCTCGGAAAACCTCAGGACCTGCGGGGAGACGCGGACGCTGAAGGGGAACTCGTCGGCGTGTCGGTAGAGATGGTCCTTGCTTACTGCGAGGCGCCCGGCGGCTTCCTCCACGGTTAGGAGCTGGTCAGGCTCGTTCGAGGAAGCGTTGGGCGCTGCGTCTTCCAGCAGTCTGGTCATCGCAACGGCCTTCAGGCGCTCAAGGTCACCGACGAGGTCCGGCAGCTGCTCGGCCGGGAGGATTCCCGCGAGACGTTCGACGTCGGCCATCGACCGAGACAAGTCCGTTGTCGTGACCGCTTCACTCACCGCGCTTCGCGCTCCGCGAAGACGATTCGTGTTCGCCGCCAGCCTCGGAAAGGCGGTGTCCTTTCGGTGAGCATGCAGTCCGGCCACGATGATCGGCCCGACGACGCG
>CAYMRB010000718.1:0-3071 GCA_964392615.1 uncultured Planctomycetia bacterium
GAAGAGCTGGGCCGCCAGCGTCTTGTTGTGCGAGATCACGATCGTCGGTCGCTCGACCTGAGCGATGACGTTGGCGACCGTGAACGTCTTGCCCGAGCCGGTCACGCCAAGCAATGTCTGGAACTCGCGGCCGGCCTCGAGGCCCTCCGTCAACGCGCGGATCGCCCCAGGCTGATCACCGCGTGGCGCGTACGGGCTGACGAGCTCGAACGGTCGAGAGGCTCGAGTACGGCTCACGGTGTCGGTCCTCCGTCGGTTTCTCCCGCGCCGAGCCGCAGATGTGGGCGCGCCTTCTCGAGCCATCCCCCGGGCAGCCCGGGCACGGCGACGAGCTCATCGAGACTGCGCAGCGGCGCGCGCTCGCGGACCCACTCGACGATGCGACGCGCGCGCGCCTCGCCGATGCCCTCGAGCAACGCCCACTCGTACCATGCCGCCGACTCGACCTCGATCGTGAGCGGCGCCGCGTCCCAGCTCGTGCGACGCGGCTCATCGCCGGATCGCGACAGCGCGCCGGGGACGATAAGAAGCAGCAGAGCTGCCGTCAGGAGAGCGAGCTCCTCAGCCGGCAGTCGGCGGCGACGCCGTGGTGGCTCGTTCGGCGGAGGTTCCCTCGACGGCACCCGGACTTCCGATAGCGGGTTCGGCGCGGAGCTCGATGTGCAGGTGCCGGCGGGCCGGGTCATACTCGCCCTCCGCGAGGACGCGCGGCTCGTTCCGCTCCGCGGCCCAGGCCGTCTTCGTACCGATGCCGGCTACCGTGCCGGAATCCGCTTCGTCGGTCGCGCAGGGTTCGGTCGCCGGCGCCTCGATGCGCACGAGCATCCGTGCGCCACGCCGCACGTGGTACTTCCGGCGCACGACATCGAGCGCTGCCCGCACGCGACGTTCCAGCTCGTCGCCCCACGACACCTGCGGCTCCGGCGTCGCCAGACAGCAGCGCACGTCGGCGCCGTCCGCCGTCAACTCCCGGAGCTGCAGCCCCGTGTTCGTCTCGACGTCCGCGGCGATCTCGAACCGACGCTGGTGCTCGCGGACCTGCCGCCGCAGCGCCGTACACGACAGCTCGTTCTCGGAATACGGCGTCGGTTCGCCGAACCACGAGGCCGGCTCGCAACGAACGATGCGCAGCTTGCCGCGCGCCTGGGGAAAATCGGTGACCAGCAGCGCTCCTAGCTCGGCGTCGAGGTCGGGCAGCCGCGCGGCGCGTTCCTCCGCGATGGCGATCCGGAGCTGGACGTCGCGACCTCGCAGCCGGGAATACGTCACCTCCTCGACGCCACGCGCTTCGTACGCGAGGAGGATTCTCTGCTGGAATCCCGCGACCCTCTGCAGGTCTTCGTTGCTGTCGAGCGCGAGCTTCGTGCACAGCCCGAACGCGACCATCCCCACGATTCCGATCAACACGATGACCAACAGCGAGCGCGACCGCATCGGCGACCTCCCGGACCCCAGGCTCCCGGCTCGCCATCGGGCACGGACCGCGTGGCTGCGCTGCGACGACCATGGCGGGTCTCACTCCGCCCGTTGCAGGTACCACTGGACCTTGCGCTCGAATCCCTCGAGGGTGTCCCCGACGGCGACGCCGGCTCTCTCGAACCAACCTTGGTTCATCTCCAAGGCGTAGCGCACTTCGTACTTCGACGGAACCGAGCCCCGGTCTAAAGGACGCATGTCCTCGATCTGCAGGATCTTGCCGTGGTCGTCGACGAACGCGATCGACAGCGGCACCTTCGTGTTCTCCATCCAGAAGCTGAGCTTGTCCGGCTCCGGATAGACGAACAGCATGCCGCGGTCTTCCGGAAGCGACTCTCGGAACATCAGGCCCCGCTTCCGAGAACTGAACGTGCGGGCAACCTCGATGGTGACCTTTCGTCCCTTCATGTCGAGCTGGATGAGCTCTGCGCGCAGCGACACCGGCACCTGCGCCTTGCGAGCGCAGCCGGGGCCGATAGCGCAGCCGGTGAGAAGAGCCACAACGGCCGCCGCGATCATGCGAGTCGTTCGGGTCGAGACCATCCGCGTTCCTGTCCTGATCATGGGTTGTCGGCTTCGAGCCGGTAGAGCTCGTTCACTTCGAGACTGACGTCGAGACACGGCGCCGAGTGCGTCAGCGCGCCGACCGAAATCCGATCGACGCCGGTCGCCGCGACCGCCCGCAGGTTCTCCTGCCGGATGCCGCCCGACGCCTCGAGGGTCGGCCGAGACCCTTCCTGACGCCGATTCTCTTCGACCGCCCAGCGCAGGTCGTCGAGGTCGAAATTGTCGAGGAGGATCGAGTCGACGCCGGCCCGCCGCGCGTCGAGGAACTCGTCGCGCGAGTCGACCTCGACCTGGAGGAACAGATCCGGCGCCTCGCGGCGAATCACGGCGACCCATTCGTCGACACGCCGACGGCCGAGCTCGCGCAGGACCCAGGCGTGATTGTCCTTGATCATAACGGCGCCCGACAGACACCGCCGGTGATTCGTCGCCCCGCCCGCCCGCACCGCGTACTTCTCGAGCGACCGCCAGCCCGGCGTCGTCTTGCGCGTGTCGAGAAGGACCGCGTCGGAGTCGGCGACCAGCGCGGCCCACTCGCCGGCGAGGGTCGCGATGCCGCAGAGCCGGCCGAGAAAGTTGAGCGCGATCCGCTCGCCGCGCAGCACCGAGCGGGCCGGCCCGCGCAGCGTCAGAAACCGCTCGCCGGCGGCGACGGCCTCGCCGTCACGACGGTGCGACTCGACGGCGACACGCGGATCGAGCCGGGCGAAGAGCGCCCGGACGATCGGCTCGCCGCACAGGATGCCCGCCTGGCGCGCGACGCAGGTCGCGACCACGCCGACGCCCTGCTCGTCCGGGAAGAGCAAATCGGAGGTCGGATCGCCGGCCGGCAGATCCTCCGCGATGGCGCGGTCGATCAGCCAGCGGGCCTCGTCATCCTCGGACGGGCCGAACTCGAGCGGCGGGACCGGGCCGGGACGGGCGCTGTCGGAGGCGGTGGGCATGGCGGCGGCGGAGTCGGAGTCGGGGTCGGAGTCGGAGTCGGGGTCGGGGTCGGAGTCGGCGTCGGCGTCGGGGTAGGAGGCGGG
>CAYMRB010000719.1:0-3066 GCA_964392615.1 uncultured Planctomycetia bacterium
CTGCGCCTCTTGAGCGAGACCGTGCGGCGGCCGGAAGGAGCGCGTCCGTCCGTCGAGAGCAGCCTGCACGCGATTCTCGATCGCGTCGTGATCCACACGCATCCGGTCGGGCTGAATGCCCTTCTCTGTGCGCGCGGATCGCGTCGGCTGTTCGAGACGTTTCTCGACGGCCAGGTGCCAGGCGGCTTGCCGGTCCTGTACGTGCCGTACGTCGATCCTGGATTCACGCTCGGAGCGCGACTCGATGAGGAGATCGCGCGATATCGCGATCGGCACGGCGAGATTCCGCCCGTCGTCCTGCTCGAGAACCACGGCCTGTTCGTCAGCGCCCCGACAGTCCGCGCCTGCCTGCGTCTGTCGAACCGCATCACGACCTTCGCGATGCAGGCGATCGGCGGGCGCCGGATCAACTCGCGGCGCTTCCCGGTCGTCGGCAAGAGCACGCCCCCCGATGGCGGCGCGGCGATTCGCGGCGTTCTGCTGCGGGCGGGTTGTGCTCCGTGTGTCGTGCGTCGCGACGACAGCGCGATCGCGGCCGAGCTGCTCGGCGATCCGAAGGCGCTGGCCGCGACGAAGCGCGGCGCGTTCTCGCCCGATCAGATCGTCTACTGCCGTACGTTCCCGTGCGTGATGCCGCGCGGTGCGTCGCCGGAGCAGCGCGTTGCGGCGATCGTCGCGTATCGCGAGCAGTACGGACTCGACCCGCGAGTCATCGTCGTTCCGGACGGCGGCGTATACTACTGCGCCTCCGGGCTCGAGAAGCTGCGCGTCGTGTCCGAGGTGTACCGCGCTGCGATCACGGTGATTCTGCGCAGCGTGCCGTTCGGCGGACCGCGGTTCCTGAGCCGACGCCAGGCTTCGTTCATCGAGGGCTGGGAGGTCGAGCACTTCCGCGCCGCGGTCGGCGCGATTGAGGCTGCGTCGCTCGACGGTCGCGTCGTGGCCGTCGCCGGCGCGGGGACGAAATACGGTCGCGAGACAGTCCGAGCGCTTCTGGACGTCGGCGCTGTCGTGGCCGCGATCGACGACGACCTCGATCGGCTGTCGTCGGCGCCGCCGGAACGGCTCCTCGCACTGGAGGTCGACTGGGATCGCGAGCCGACGGTGCGTCGGGCGTTTCGGTCGCTCGAGGCCTCGGTCGGCGGCCTCGACGGGCTCGTCCTGGCGTGCGGGTCCGGTGCGCCGCCGCCCTTGGCGGGAGGCTCGGCTGGCACGCTGCGGCGTGTGTTCGATTGTGATTGGACGCCGGCCTTCCTCTGTCTGCGCGAGGCGATGGATGCGTTCGCACGCCAGGACGCGGGAGGATCGATCGTCGACTTGACGATCGGCTCGCCGACGTCGTTCGCGCTGACGTGGCTGGACGAGGTCACGGGCGCGGGGGTGTCGTTGATGACGGTGGTGGCGTCGCCCGGCTGTGGCGAGGTCGTGGCTGCCAGTCTTCTTTCCGACGACGAAACCGAGTAACCACTACAACAGGCGAGCACAGATGGCTGAAGAATCCTCAGCGACTGACGAGTTCGAACGCGAACCGGTGCCGAAGAGCTCGCTCCTCGGCTTCAAGAGCTTCGTCGGCATGTATGCCGGCGAGCACTGCGCGGGGACCGAGCTGATGATTGGGCCCCTGTTCGTCGCGGCGGGCGTCAGCGCGTTCGACGTGATCGGCGGCCTCGTCGTCGGCAACTTGCTGGCGGTGTTGAGCTGGATGCTCCTGTGCGCGCCGATCGCGACGCGTGCGCGGTTGACGCTCTACTACCAGATGGAGAAGATCTGCGGCCGCCACCTCGTCACGTTGTACAACCTCGCGAACGGCGTGATGTTCTGCTTCCTCGCGGGATCGATGATCACGGTCTCGGCGACGGCGGTCGGCGTGTGGGTCGACTTTCCGATGCCGGAGCTCGACGACAAGCTGCCGACGAGCGTCGGCTGGGTGCTCGCCGTGCTCGGCGTCGGTGCGGTGATCTCGATCGTCGCTGCGTATGGCTATCGCATGGTGTCGCGATTCGCAAACATCGCGGCACCGTGGATGGTGCTCGTGTTCCTGGTGTTCGGCGTCGTCGCGCTGCGCATGTTCATTCTCGAATCGGGTCGGGAGATCACGTCGGCGGCGGATCTGTGGAGCCTCGCGGATGAGGTGATTTGGAAGGGGGGCGATCCTCATCCCGACAAGGTGAAGTTCACCTTCTGGCACGTCATGTTCTTCGCGTGGTTCTGCAATATGGCGATGCATGTCGGCATGTCGGACCTCACGGTGTTCCGCTACGCGCGCAAGAGCTGGTATGCGGTCGCCTCGAGCGCCGGCATGTACGTCGGTCACTTCATGGCGTGGCTGTGCGCATCGCTCCTGTATTCGCTGCAGCTCCATCGCGATCCCTTGAACACCGACGTCCTTCCAGGGCCGATGGCGCATGAGGCGGCCGGAATCGCCGGGCTGATCTGTGTGGTCATCGCGGGCTGGACGACCGCGAACCCGACGATCTACCGCGCCGGCCTCGCGTTTCAGGCGATCGTACCGAAGATGTCTCGTTTCAAGGTGACGCTGATGACTGGCGCCGTGGCCACGGTGGCCGGCATGTTCCCCGGCATCGCCATGCAGCTTCTCGGATTCGTCATGCTCTACGGCATGCTGCTGATGCCGATGGGCGCGGTGATCTTCGTCGACTTCTGGCTCTTGCGGAAGTTCGGCCTCCAGAGCAGCTATGCCGAAGTGAGCAGGACGACGTTCAACTGGGCCGCCGGGCTGACGTGGTTCATCACGCTCGGATCGTGCTGGGCGCTATGGTACTTCGCAGGAGTGGAGATCTACTTCGTTTCGCTTCCCGGCTGGTTCGTCGCCGCGATCCTCTACATCGTCCTGAGCAAGATCTACCAACGGAAGATGCACGGCGCCCCTGCGGCGTCCGAGGGAGCCTGATCGTCATGAGAAGAGCACTGCAAATCGCGTCGTGGCTCGCTCTGGCCGCCACGGTCGTTCCGTCGGTTCTCTTCCTCTCGGGGAAGATGGAGCTCGACGCCGTTAAGTGGACGATGCTGATCGCGACGATCGTGTGGTTCGTCGTGACACCCATG
>CAYMRB010000720.1:0-3063 GCA_964392615.1 uncultured Planctomycetia bacterium
GCAAGCGAGAGTGGCGACGTGACGCTCGAGGTCGTCGACCACGCGCTGCAGAGCCATACCACCACGACCGCTATCACCGTCGTCGAGGGCGAGGCGCCGGTGGCTCGCCTCTCGGGGCCGCGCGACGGCGAAGTGGGCGTCGACGTCGAGTTCGACGCCTCGTCGTCGACCGACGACTACGGGATCGCGTCCTACGCCTGGGACTTCGGCGACGGACGTGTCGTCGGTACTCAGGGGCCGTTCGCGCGCCACTTCTACGCGGCCCCCGGCCGCTACACGGTCACGGTCACCGTCATCGACTACCCCGGGCAGCGTGACACCGCGAGTCTCGAGGTGACGGTCGGCGGCGAGTCGCTGGTCAAGGCGGTCCCCTGGCGCATCATCGGCGACGGGTCTTCCGTTCCGGGGCAGACCCGGGAGCTCCCGCACGACACCTGGAGCGGTCGCGAGGTCATCCTCAAGGCCGTCGCGTCTCTCGCCGTCCCGCCGGTCGAGTACACTTGGGACTTCGGCGACGGATCGCCGCCGGAGTCCGGCACCGCCGAGACCGTCGAGCACGCCTACGCGATCGAGGCCCGCCACACGTACGAGGCGGCTCCGGGCACACCGTTCGTTGCGACGGTCACGGTCACGGACGCCGACGGCAACTCGGGCAGCGACCGTTACCTCGTCGCGGTGCGCGAACGCTCGCTCGAGGTCGAGATGAACGTCGCCATCGACGACGCGCTCTGGCACCTCCACCGCACGCAGACCCGCGCCCTCCTCGACGAAACGACGCGCAGCGGCTACTGGCAGACTTCGGCCTGGGGGAATTGGAGCCTCTGTGTCACGGCGTCGGCAGTGCAGGCTTTCGAGGTCAGCGGTCACTTCGAGTGGGGCGATGGCACCGAGGATCCCTACGTCGAGACCGTCGGTCGCGGCCTCAACCACCTGCTGTCGAATCTGGTCTTCCGCAACATCGACGAGCAGCGCTTCGGCAATCCGGACACGGACGGCAACGGCGTCGGCATCGACTGCGACGACCGCCAACCGATCTACCAGCTCGGTCAGATCATGGACGCGCTGGTCGCCGGCGGGCGCCCCGAGATCACCGCACATACCGGCGGGATCAACGTGCGTGGACGTCCGTACGGCGACCTCGTTCGTGACATGGTCGACATGTACTCCTGGGGACAGGTCGAACACGACAACGGCGGCGGCTGGCAATACACCTGGAACCACGGCGCCGACAACTCCGCCGCCCAATGGGCCGCCATCGGCCTCGTCGCCGCCGAGCGCATCTGGGGATACCCGGCACCGCCATGGGTCAAGGAGCGCAACCGCGTCTGGCTCGAGTATTCGCGCAGCGTGAACGGCTTCGGTTACACCGCACCGAGCTGGGGAGCAGGGACCACACCGTCGGGCATGGTGCAGGTCGCATGGCTCGGTATTCCCGCTTCGGATTCGCTGTGGCTCAACGGTGAGAACTACGTCGCCGGTGCCTGGGAGAATTGGTACGTCAACCCTGGATTCAACGAGTACTACTACCGCTTCGCGATCGCCAAGGCGGCGCGCCTGCAGACGCCCCCCGTGACGCGCTTCGCCTCGAACGGCCTCGACTGGTTTCTCGACGCCGATCGCGGGCTCGCTCGGCGCATCATCGACGAGCAGGAGGCCGACGGACGCTTTCCCGGCAGGGTCGGCGGCTTCATCAACCAGACGCACGAGAGCGCGTACGCCACCGCGATGGGCATCATCATCTTGTCGAGCTCGCTCTTCGAGCTCGCGCCCGTCGGCGTCTTCACCGCCCGGCCCTCACCCGCTGCCGTCGGTCGCGAGGTCGTCTTCGACGCCACGGCGTCCTATCACCAGGACCCTGCACAGCGCGTCGTCGAGTACCGCTGGGACTTCGACGCGTCGGACGGTCTCGACTTCGAGGCCCCGGACGCGGTCGGCCCGGTCGCCACGCACACGTTCGGTGCCCTGGGCACGTTCCCGGTGACGCTGCAGGTTCGCGACGACTCGACCCCGACGCGCTACGACACGACGACCGTCGACATCGAGGTGACCATTCCTCCCCACCCGCCGATCGCGGAGGCCGGCGGACCGTACGTCGCCGCCGTCGGCGAGGACGTCGTGCTCGACGGCTCGGGCTCGTTCGACATCGACATCCTCGACGGTGACTCGATTCAGTCATGGGACTGGGAGGTCGACTTCGAGCAGCCGCTGGACTTCGACGACGAGGTCTCCGGCGAGATCGCCACGTTCGCGGGCGGCTTCGACGCCGCCGGCGTCAGGGACATCGGATTGCGCGTCACCGATCGCTCCGCCGAGGTCTTCCCCGAAGCCGGCTCGCCGGACCTCACCGACGACGACTTCTCGACCGTCGTCGTCTACAACCGCGTCATCGACGACCTCACCGCCCGGCCGAAACGCGACAAGATCCAGCTCGAGTGGACCTACCGCGGCGACGGCCGCATCTGGCACGTGCAGGTATTCCGCAGCGAGCGTGGCCCCAACCACGGCTTCGAGCTCATCGGCGCCACCCGCTCGACATGGGCTGTGTTCATCGATCGCGATGTCGAGATCGACCGGCGCTACTACTACCGCCTCCTCGTCTTCGAGCTCGAGGCCGCGGACGATCCCATCGGCGATCCCATCGGCTCCTCGACGACCGTCTTCTCCACCGCCACACGCCGCTCGTCCGATCGCAACCGTGCTCCGGTCTTCACCACGGTTCCCCGCGCTATCGCCCGCGTCGCCGAGGAGTACGTCTACGACGCCGACGCGATCGACCGCGACGGCGATGCGATCACGTACCGCCTCGATCTGCCGCCTCCCGAAGTCGGCATGGAGATCGGCGCGTCGACCGGCCGCGTCACCTTCACGCCGCGCGAGGAGCAGATCGGCATCCTCGACGTTCTCCTCGTCGCCGAGGACGCGCGCGGCGCGGAGGCCGCGCAGTTCTACCAGATCGTCATCGAGCCGCGCGCCAACGCCGCCCCCGTCGCCGAGGCCGGCGGGCCGTACGCCGCGCTGCGCGACGAGGCGATCGCGTTCAGCTCGGCGGGCTCGATGGATCCC
>CAYMRB010000721.1:0-3051 GCA_964392615.1 uncultured Planctomycetia bacterium
CGACGTGGGAGTCGCCCATCTCGCCCTCGAGCTCGGCCCGGGGCACCAGGGCCGCGACGCTGTCGATGACGACGACCGAGAGCGCGTTCGAGCTGACGAGCACCTCCGCGATCTCGAGCGCCTGCTCGCCGGTGTCGGGCTGCGACACGAGCAGCGTGTCGAGGTTGACGCCGAGCTTGCGCGCGTACGCCGGGTCGAGCGCGTGCTCCGCGTCGATGAACGCCGCCGAGCCGCCGTCGCGCTGCGCATTCGCGATGATGTGCAGCGTCAGCGTCGTCTTGCCGGACGACTCCGGACCGTAGATCTCGACGATGCGCCCCTTCGGCACACCGCCGACGCCGAGCGCGAGGTCGAGCGACGGCGAGCCGGTCGAGATCGTCTCGACGTTGGCCTTGTGGTCCTCGCCGAGGTACATGACCGATCCGTCACCGCACTTCTTGTGAATCTGATCGATCGCGAACTCGAGAGCCTGCGCACGCAGCTTCGCTTCCTTGTCCTGGCCGGCACCGTTGCCCTTGGCGGCCGCCCCACCCTTGCCGGCCGCGGAGGCCTTCTCCGCGCCCTTCCCCGCCGCCTTGCCTCCGGGAGCCTTGCCTCCGGGAGCCTTGCTGGCGTCGGCGCTGGCCTCGAGACGGTTCGTCGCGCCCGCGGCCATCTTCATCTTCGCCATCGACTTCACTCCTTCTTCGATCTCGTGTCAGTCAGTGATTTCAGTCTGTGATCTGCGGTGGCCGGCAGTCGACCCGTCACTCGGTCGATCCGTCCTCCGACTCGTCGTCCTCGGGATCATCGCCGAGGTCGATCTCGATGTCGTCCGCGCCGCGAGTTCCCGGTCCCCCGACCGTCGTCGGCGCCCCGGAGTCTCCCGCGCCGAGGTCCACCGCGGCGGCCGATCTGCGCGACGACGTCCAGCCGCTGGCGTCGCGCTCCCGGCGCGAGGTGTACTCGGCGCGATACTCGGCGACCTGCTCGTCGATCTGGCGCTCCGTACGGCCCGGCTGATGGAATTTGAGCTGCTGCCGCTGCTCGGGAGACAGCTCGTGGTAGTGCTCGCGCACCATCTTCTGGCGATACCGGAGCGCCTCCATCGGGCTCAGCGACCGATCCTTGTCGGCACACCCCGCAACGAGCGGCAGCAGCAGCAGCCACGTGAAAGCGCCCCACAACGGCGAGCGAAGAGAACGAGTGTTCACGGCAGGACCGGCTCCGGATCGTAATGAAGCGCGCAACGCGCCCGAGAGACCCCTCTCGTCGACGACTCGCAAACCGGCAGACGGGGATTCTATGGACTCCGCCTCGCCCTGCAAGCAAAAACGGGCGCAGGACGCCGGGCCTCCCCGCGACCGGCGCGTCCATGGTATCCCAAGCGCCGCGAACGCGCACGACGATCCCGGGCCGTCGGGATCGGAGTCGGAGTCGGGATCGGAATCGGAGTCGGGATCGGAGTCGGAGTCGGAGTCGGAGTCGGCGTCGGCGTCGGGATCGGGGGCGGAGTCGGGCTCGGCGTCGGCCTCGCCCCCTACTCCGCGCGCCGTCTCTGGAGCTCCGCCTCGGCCTGCCGCAGAATCTGCTGCGCCGGCTGGTGGCGGGGATCGATGCCGAGCGCGCCGTGGGCACGGGCGCGGGCTTTCTGCGGCTGGCCTCGCTCCAGCAGCGCGGCGGCGAGATCCGTCCACGCTCCGACGTCCCTGGGTTGCTTCCGTATGCGGGACTCGAGCCGCAGGATGCGGTCCCGCAGCGCGCGCGACCTCTCGAACTGCTGACGGGCGTGAGCCGCCTCCGCGTCGCGCCCACGAGCTTTCTCGAGCTGGGCGACCGCGTACCACGCCGCGTGCAGGAACGCGTCGCGCGACAGCGCCTCGCGATACTCGCGCAGCGCCTCCTCGTCACGGCCTTGCAGCTCGAGGCAGTGACCGAGGAAGTAATACGCCGTCGGCTCCTGTGGCTGAAGTACGAGGCCCGCCCGGAACTCGCGCGCCGCGTCAGTCGTCGCGCCACGCTTCAGGTACGTGTGGGCGAGGTTGAACCGCAGGCTGACGTTCTTCGGCTCGGCGCGGAGCGCCGCGATCAGCAGGCGCTCGGCCTCTGCGAACTCTCCCGAGCCGCGCAGCTCGATCGCCAGGTAGTGGGCCGACGGGCCGTGGCCCGGATCGAGCTCGAGCGCGCGCCGATAGTGCGGGATCGCCACCTCGACGTGATCGCGCCCTTGCGCGATGCGGCCGAGGCGGAAGTGCGGCTCCGGATCGCGCGGCCACAGCCCGGCCGCCTGGAGGTAGGCTTGCTCGGCCGCGTCGGTCTCGCCCCGCGCTTCGAGGATCTGCCCGCGGACGACCTGGCAGCCGCCGTGCCGCGAGTCGAGGCGGATCGCGGACTCGCAGACCGTCATCGCCCGTGCCCCCTCGCCGCGCGCCAGCAGCGTGCGGGATAGCCCGAGGAGCGGCTCAGGCCGCCCCGTGTGCCGCTTGCGCGCTTCGCCGAACCACTCGAGCGCCAGGTCCGTGCGCCCGGCAGCGAGCGCCTTCTCGGCCTGCACCATGAACTCGTCGCGGGCGACGGCGACCGGCACGCCGTGGGCAGCGCCGCCTGCGGTGGCAGCGCCGCCGTCGTCCGGCGCCTGGCCCGAGCGGAACACGATCGCGGCAACCCCGACTCCCGCCGCGAGCCCGATCGCCAGGAGAACGAGCGTCGACCAGCCGAACAGGCGCCCGCCGCTCGCGTCCTCGGCTTGTCTGGCTCCCTGCGTCATCGCTTCGTCGCGCGCCTCGCGCCTCGGGTCCGGTTCGCCCCGCCCTCGACTCAGGCCCCGGACCCACTCGGCCCGGCCCGGCGCAAGGTACCGGAGTCGCAGCCCGCGGGGAACCCCCCCCGATCAGGTGCCGAGCCGTAGCCTCCCCCTCCGGAGCCCGCGGCTCCGATTCCCCCGGCCTGCCCATGCCCCGATTGACCTTCCGCACCAGGCCCGTAGGATACTCCCCGGTCACCCGCGTGCTGGAGGAGCTCCGCCCTTATGACCCCCAAGGATTCGCCCGCCGGTCCCGTCCGCTCGAACCG
>CAYMRB010000722.1:0-376 GCA_964392615.1 uncultured Planctomycetia bacterium
GTCGAGCAACTGCACCAGCGCCGGCACGGCGGCGGCGGCTTCCGGACCGATCTCGCCGAGCGCCCGCGCGGCGTCGGCCGCGTATCCGTCGCCACCGCCGCCGAACTCGGCCAGGTCGGGCGCGCGACACTCGGCGAGCACACAGTCGGTGAGCCGGCGCACGTACGGCCGCGCGGGGCCCGCCGCGCGGCAGCCCATCGAGCCCGCTCCAGCACCACTCGCTGTCGAACGCCGAGCGGGCGAGCTCCGGCAGCACCCTCGGGTCGTCCGGCGCGATCCCCCCGAGCCAGTCGACGCGATAGTCCCGGTCGGTGTACACGCGCAACAGCTGCGGCACCCCGCACCCCCCCCGCCCGCCCCCCCCCCCCACGACCGA
>CAYMRB010000722.1:386-3042 GCA_964392615.1 uncultured Planctomycetia bacterium
CATCGACCCCCTCGTCCTCGCCGGCACCGAGACGCGCGACGAGGTCCGGCACGACGCGCACCTCCTCGTGGACGATGAGCTGCAGAGCGTGCGCGGCCGCCTTGACGACGAAACGATCCCTATCGTCGAGCGCGCGCAGCAACCCGTCGAGCGCCGGCTTCGCCTCGACGCCCCACGTGCCAAGGACGATCGCCGCCTGTCGACGCGCGCCGGCGTCCTCCGAGGCGAGACGTGCGACGAACGCGTCGAGCCTGTCGCTCATCACCGGCCCGAGCCGAGCGAGGGCATCGGTCGCCGCGTCGCGCGCCGACGCCGCCGGATCGTCGAGCGCAGCAACGAGGACATCGCCCGCAGCGCGTGCCGCGGGACCGGTCGCGCCGAGCGCCCGCAGCGCCGCCGTGCGGACGGTATCGTCACCATCGCGCGTCGCGCGGACGAGAGCCGCGGTCGTGGCGTCGAGCAAGGCCCGACGCTCGCGGCGAAAGAGCGCGAACGGAGACACCGCGCCGAGCGCGGTCACGGCTGCTCGACGCACCTTCGACTCCTCGGCGTCGACGAGCTCGACGAGTCGCTCGACCGTCGCTTCGTCCGGCCGCGCGCTCGCGAACGCCGCGACGGCTCCCGCATCCCCCCGCTCGATGCGCGCGAGAAGGGCCGCCGCGATCGGCCGTGGATCGCTCCCGGCCGGTCGCCAACGCAGCCGCTCGTCGAGGATCCGGTACGCGACCTCGCGCACCTTCTCGTCGGCGTCGTCCACCGCGCGGACGAAGACGTCGTACTCGCCGACGCCCTGCATCTCGTCGACCTTCTCGAGCACCGCGACGCGGACGCGAGGGTCAGTATCGTCGAGCAACGACTCGAACGACACCGCGCCCGCTCCAGGCAGAAACGCGAGCACCTCGGCGGCCCGAGCGCGCACCTCCGGCGCGCCGTCCTCGAACACCTCGGCCAGCACGGTCGGCAGGGCTGCGCGTACCGCAATCCGACCGATGAGGCGATCACAGGTTTCGGCGTCGGTCTCTCTCGTCAGGATCCCCCACGCGAGCCGCCGCGTCGCGGCCTCATCGCACGGAAACGCCGCGAGGGTCCACGCCGCAGCGTGACGGTCGACCGCATCGTCCGTCTCGACGAAGTCGAGAAGCACCGGCACGACGTCGGAGGCGACGGACTCGATAGCCTGGCGGACCGCGGCGCTTCTCGGGGTCCACGACGATCCCGACGACCAGCGGCGCACGCAGGCCATCGCGGCGAGACGGACGCAGGGGTCCTCGTCGTCGACGAACATCGTCAATGACCGCAGCGTTCTCTCCTCTTGCGGCGACGCTTCGACTGCGGACAGAAGGTCGGACGCAGGACGCGAGTACGAGTAGTAAGCGAGCCCGTCCAGTCGATCTCCGACAGTCGAAACGCTCTGGCCCGCCCCCTCCGCGCGCATCGCGACGATGCGCTCATCGGTCGCGAGTCGACGCACGACGTGCTCGAGACCGCGCGGGTCGCCGCGCTTCGCGAGAGCCGCGGCTTCCTCTGGCGGCAGCAACAGGACCTCCGGAGCGGTCGCTCGACCGCCCCACCAGGCTGTGAACGATCCGCGCAGCGCGAAGGCGACAGCGACCAGCGTCAGCATGCTGACGATCACGAGCGCGACGACGAGCCGCGTCGCTGTGGTCCTGCGGACCTTCATCGCGCCCGCCCTCCGTCGATGCGGGCGAGCGACTTGCGCGCCTGCCCTACGACGCGGGGCTCCGTGTCATCCAGACACTTCCGCAACGCGACGACGGACTCCGCCCGCGCACCGAGCTCGCCGAGCGCCCACGCTGCGCGCTGACGCACGAACCAGCGCGAGTCGCCGAGTCGCCGAACGAGCGCCGCAACGACGCGGTCCGTAACCGCCTGCGGGAGTCCGTCAGCATCGCAGCACGAGCCGACGAGCTCGGCGCTCCGTTCGCGCACCGCGGGGTAGGTGTCCTCGAGGTGCGGGAGGACCGCCTCGATCGCCGCCGCCGCAGCCGGACCGAGCAGCAGCAGCCCATCGAGCGCCGCGAGGCGAGTCTGCGGATCGCGCAGCGCAGCGACCAGGACTGGAAGCGCGATCCCGCCGTCGCCGTCGACCGATCCGAGCGCGCGGCATGCGACCTCGCGAGACGTGCACGACGGTCGCGCAACGAGCGCCGCGAGGGCCGGTGCCGTCTCGCGCGCCGCTGGCCCGAGCGCGGTCAGAACGCTCGCCGCCTCGTCGCTCCACACGATTTCGTCATCGAAATAGAGGAGATCGTCATCGTCAGGTGGAAGCGGCGGCTCCACGTACTCGTCCACGAGCCACTCACGCAGGTGCGGGACGAGCCAAGTCGCGGGGAGGCCGAACGTCACCAGCGCGTCCGCCGACTCGGATTCGTCGCCGCAGTAGTCTGCGTATCCGCCACTCCGATCCGCGAGGAAGAGATCGGCGCGCGCGGCGACGATCAGCTCGTCGACCGCATCGCGCCGCAGAACGCCGAGCTCGATGAGCGCCGACGCGGTCTCAGTATCGCGATCCTCGATCGGCATCCCATGCCAGACGCACTCGAGTCGCTCGCGCTGGGCGTCGTCGAGGTTCGATTCGGGGGTGGGGCGGCCGTCGAGGAGCGCTGTGACACCGCAGCCCTCGTCGCGCTCGCCC
>CAYMRB010000723.1:0-3033 GCA_964392615.1 uncultured Planctomycetia bacterium
GGGATGAGGAGCTGGGGGGCGACGAGTCGGCGTGTCCGTGAGGTGTGGCTCCCCGTGATCGGCGACGCCGCCTGAAGACGACACTGCAGGTAGTCCATCGTCGTGCGAAGAGACTTGTGGCCGAGGTACTTCTGGATCAGGCGCAGGTTGACTCCCGCCTCCAGAAGGTGCGTCGCGTAGCTGTGGCGAAGCGTGTGGACGGAGATCCGCTTGTGGAACCGGATCTCTTTGGCCACCTGACGTATGGCGTCCTGAATGGTCTTGGGGTGGATGGGCTTGCGAGCGAGGCGGACGTTCTTGCCGCTGTGACCGGGAGACGGAAAGAGGAGGCGACGATTGCGGTGCGTGAGCCAGTGGCGACGCAGCATCTCGAGCGTGCCTTGCGAAAGCGGCACGCAGCGATCGACCGAGCCCTTTCCCCGGCGCACGTGCACGAGCGAACGAGCAGCGTCGATGTCACCGACCTGAAGGGAGACGCCCTCGGAGAGCCGGAGGCCGAGGGGGTAGATGGTCCAAAGGCAGGCTCGACACCAGGGGCTACGGACCGCCTCGATGACGCGATGGACCTCCTCGATGCTCAGCACCGACGGCAGCTTCGTCTGCGAAGGTACGCGAAGTCCTTCGAGCGTCTTCCAGTCGCGCGGCACGGTGACCTGGAAGAACTTCTTGATGCCACTGTAGGCGATCTTCAGCGACCCGGCGGCGAACTCGCGGTCGACGCGAAGGTGAACGAGGTACTCGCGGACCTGGTCTTCGGTAATCGTGTCGGGCGACTGCTGGAAGAACTCCGCGAGCTGGCGTACGGCGCGCACGTAGATTTCGCAGCTGCGCTCGCCAAGACCGGCGAGCTGAAGGTCTTGCTTGAATCGTCGACGTAGTTCCGTCATGGCTCTGCCCTTTCTGAAAGTGAGTGTTCAGAGAGGACATCGGCACGATGCCGCGTTCAGCGTTCAGACGGAGCGCGAGCTTGACCGCTTGACCAGTGGCGAGGGAAAAAGGAGAGGTGATCGACCGCGCGCCAGCGCTGCCGCGCAGCGGCTTCCTTGAACCAGCCGCTGCAAGCGGACGCCAGCAGCGCCGCCGACACGGGCCCCGTGGTCGTGATTCCTGGCTGTTCGTTCGCGTGCTACGCTGCTCCCGTTCCTTCAATGGAGCTGGGTGCCGGCGAGCTTTCTCGTACTATGCGGCCATGAGACTTCAGCACTACGAGCGGTTTTTCGAAGTGCAGTCTTCGGAGGAGCTGCGTGCGGTCATCGCGACGGCCCACCCGGCAGGAAGTCGGTACAGCGCATTCTGGCTGCATTGCGATGACGAACCGGCGCTGAGCCTTCTTCTCCACGGTGACCGGGCAACGCTGTGCTACGAGCCAGGCCTCAGATGGTCGAGGAATCCCGATCCCGACGTCGACCCGATGGCGACAGTCGAGTTCCAGTTGGAGAACGGTCAGATTGACGCGATGCCGCTCGACACAGTTGTGTCAGTCGATGCTGGTATCGCTGCCTTCGCGCATTTTCTCGAGACAGAGGAACTCGGCGGGCCGGTCGCTTGGCATTCACCGAAGTAGCCGCCGAACAAGCCGCCACCACGACCGGCAGCCTCGCCAGCTACGAGTCGACTTGCATCAAGCACCGTGAACCACCCCGTGACATCGCGGCCGCGGTCAGGGAGGATCGGAGGCGCGTAGTGAGAGCGGTCGGCAGCGGAGATCGTCACGATGCGAAGCGGAACGAAGAGAGCCGTCGTCTGGACCTGCGGTCTCGGCGTCCTCGTGCTCGTCGGTGCGACGGCGGCGTCGTGGGAGGCGCTGACCGAACGCTACTGGCTGTGGAAGCTCGAGACCGGCGATGACGCGATCGCGCTCGAAGCGGCGCAGGAGCTGTCGCGGCGGCAGTCGGTGCGTGCGGTGCGGCCGCTGGTCGACCGGATTCGCGCGACGTCGACAGAGAACGCATCGGGTTGGGTCGCGAATCGTTGGCGCCCCACCGGGGCGAGCCGACTCGGCATCGAGGAGATCACGGACGTCTACCTGCCGCCGTTTACGATGTGCTTGCACGGCATCGGCCCGTCGGGGGCGACGGCGCTCGAGCGGGAGGTCGCGGCGCTCGAGCGAGAGATCGCAGCGACGGTCGAAGGCGGCGGTACGGACGATCGTTCGTGGCGCCCGACGGTCGACCGAACGCTCTACGCCCTGCGGTGCGTGCGGCGTGCATGGCGCGACGAGAAGCTCGCCGTGCGCGTCGCCATGCGGGAGCGGCCGATCAGCCCCACTCCGCTGGAATGATGATGGCCAGCCACCCCGTGACATCGCGGCCGCGGTCGGGCAGGATTGGGGGGGGCAAGAGGCAGAGGTAATGCCGTGCTGGGTCGAGGTTGCGGAGAGAGGAGATCGACGGTGCGAGCGAGAGTAGCCACCTGCCGCGAAACTCACCTGCGGCCGGAGCCGTAGCTGACGAGTCAATCCCGTGACATCGCGGCCGCGGTCGGGCAGGATCAAAGGTGCGGCACGGGCACGTCAGGTTCTGTGAGTCGCCAACCACATGCACGGAGGGATTCTCGTCATGCGTCCTCTCAAGCTGGCAGCGCTCCTGCTCATCCTGCTGGTCAACGCGTTCGCGTTGCTCTCGATCCTGTCGCTTCGCGTGTCTCCGGCTCTGAACGAGCCGACGGCCGAGGAGAACGGCGACATCGATGGTGATGGCCGGCGCAACGTCACCGACGCCGTTCGGCTGCTTCAGTTCTTGTTCCAGGACGGACCGGCGCCCGTTCCAGTCGCGTGCGCGGAGGGCGGCTCGGACTGCTGTGCGGATCTCGTGGGCGAGATTCGAGCGTTGCGCTCCGCGATCGAGCGCCGACCTCCGTCGCAACCGCATCCGACGGACATCGTGGATCTTGACGGCACAGCGGACTTCGGCGCCCAAGGCGGCACGAGACCGATCTTCCAGGTTCCGGGCGACAAGTGGTTCGTCCTGAAGGAACTCCATGTCGAACACAGCGGCGCCCTCTACCAGATCCTCGATGGCGAGGCCTCGAGCC
>CAYMRB010000724.1:0-3033 GCA_964392615.1 uncultured Planctomycetia bacterium
ATTTGATGCTTGCCGGCGTTGCGTTCCAGCTCGTGTACGATGCCGTCGATCGCGAATCGCGCCCCCGCGATGCGGCCCGCGAAGCGGCCGACGATCGACCCGAACAGCGGATGTCCCTTGGCGTACTCCGCGAACGATATCTTGTGCAGCGTGATGACCGCGACCTCGCCATCGCGGTCGGGCGCCTTGACGGTCGTCAGCGTCGCGCCGAGCGTCATCACGCTCGCCTCGATGCCGCTGGCGTTGGTCAAGGTGTACAGCTCGACCTGCCGGCCGTCAGGCGTCTTGCCGTAGGCCCGTTTCTCGACGCGGAGCCGGCTATCCGCATCGTCCGTCGGAGGGAGACAGAGCACCGGGCAGAGTCCGATGGTGCCCGGTGAGATCACCGTGGCGACGAACACCACGAAGCCGACGAGGCGAGCGCTGCGCAGGTATCTTGCTGAAGACCGTTTCATGAGCCCGTTCTCGACTCGGTCGCGACGATGACGTGCTGGGCTGTTTCCGCGCGGGGCACGTACAGACGGTCGGAACACCATCCGAAGCCGCCACGCGGCAGCTCTCCATTGGACGCTCCGGTTCGGGTCACGGTCCAGCCCCTTTCGATGCCCGGCTGCATCCGGTCGAGAGGCCTCTTCACTCCCCCGCCACGACCGAGCTCGCACGTGGCGAGCGACGGAGGAGGCTCAGAACAACGGCCGCGGCGCCGTCAGGCGGACGCGACGAGCTCACGCGCGCGTGCGAGCAGCTCTGCGTCGGCGTCGGTCGAATCGAAGCCGCAGATGTCGAGCAGCTCGAGGTAGAGCGCTGCGTCGACGCGCGCCGCGGCATCCTGTCGGTCGCGGAAGCCCTCGCCGAGCTGCGCGGCAGCGTCCAGGCCGTTGCCGCAGAGTGCCACCAGCGCCCACCTGCGACAGGCGGGGCGCTCCCGTGCGACGTCGAGAAAGAACGGGACTCGTCGCTCAGTGGTCGGCAACGCAGCCACGACCGCGAGCTCGGCCGCGGAATGGGCTCTGACGAGCGACCAGGGGCGCTGCGAGCTGTCGGACGCGACCTCGCAGCGCTCGAGCCAATCGACGACTGCAGGCAGCGCCGGCCCCGCGGCGACGACTCTCTCGAGAATGTCGAGGACCGCGAGCTGCTTGATCGACAGTGGCTCTTCGAGCATCGCCGCAAGGATGCCGATGTCCGCCTGGAAGGCGAGCTGGGAGATCGTGATGACGGCAGCGTCCCGAACGCGGTAGGACGGATGGTCGAGTCAGGGAGAGTCTCTTCACGACAAGTCGGGTCAGCGTCTCCTCCGTCTCGAAGGACTCGTCAGTCGGTCCTGCCCCCCACCCACCTCGCAAAGAGAATGGCGGAGGTCGTCGTGTCGTGGCCTGCGAGCCGTCGCCGTCAGCCAGTTCCGCGATGCGCGCGATGCCCGCCGTCGAGTTCCGCCGCACGAGTTCGACCACGGCCTCCTTCACGGCCTCGATGGATTCCGCGTCCGGGCTCTCGCGATGCTCGACCGTATCCCAACGTTCCAGCTGCCGCAGATACCACCACTCGACGATGCGCGGCCAGCCGGCCAGCGTCGCAGCCACGAGCGTCACGACGCTCGCGATGCCCACCGCCAACACGACGCTCCGCCTGCGTTTCATCGCCCACATCGTCTCGCGCTCCCTAGCCCCGCGCCAGGGAAAACCCCGGCGCGACACGCCCGCTGCCAGCCCCGTCAGGTGCGGTTGCGCGCACGTGCTTTCCGACGCGAACCCGCGAATCTCGACCCGGACGGCCCCGTCCGACAGCGCACGCCATACCGGTTTGACAGTCGGCCTTCAACGCTCCTGCGCTGCCACCTGTTTTCTGAGTCCCGCCTTCAGCGACTCAAGCTCGCTCTCGAGCTTGAGAATCTGAGTGCCGGTCTTCTTGATTCTCTCCAGTAGGTCCAAGGCCGGGTCCACGAACCGCGAGGGAAGCGGCACTTCGCTGCCCTCGGCGTGCCTTGCAATCCACTCGTAGAGCGCGTCGACTTCGTCCGTCCTCTGCTGCAGATCTGGTGGGAGCTTGAAAACGGGCATCATGAGAGAACCCGAATACTGCAGGGCGGCGAGTGAAAAGTTGCGCAGGAACTCGTCGTGCTCAAGAGTTCCCACTTCGTAGGGGTAGTCTTGGTCCTCACCGCCTGGTCTCGCGAACTCCTTGGTTCGACCGAGCACCGCGCGAAAGAGCTCCGCTTCTCGGCCGCTGAGTTCTACCGTGCCAGAATCGACCAGTTCCTCTACCTCTGCCGCGATTCCTCCGTACATGGAGGCAAGGACTTCGTGAATGACCCTGTCGGCGAGCTTGGAGTCGTACTCCAATCTGAAACTCGCATCTTCTTCCACCTCCTTCCGTACCTGTTCACGCACGTACAGCCGGGCTCTTTCGCCGTCAATCGCGAGAGGCACGAGGAAACCGGTGAGCTTTTCCACGAACTCCCCATAGGACGGCACCGACGCGCGGTAGCTCTCCACGTCTGACCGTAGCTGCATTGCGGCGTCTTCGTACTCGGCAATGAGCTCCGCGAGTTCGCTTCCCTCTTTCTCTGGGGCCGTTTCCGCAGTCTTCGTTGCGACGGACGGCTCAGGAGCCACAGAGACATGTCGTGGTGACTCTTGTCCTTTCGTCACCGCAGGCACTGTCTCTGGTTTCGCTGGCGGGGCGGAAGACTGTCCAGACTCGGCGCCTCCGTTCTCCTGCAAGTAGTAGAAGGCAACCCCAGAGGCGACGAGAACGAGAACGCTGACGAGCAGAGCCGTGAATAGGGCACGCGAGGTCATCGACCGTTCCCTCACACTCTTGGCACATTTCGCGTTCTGCGAAGAGCAGCCGCGCTGCGGAGAGAGACCCCAGCCTCGGAGCCCCTCCGGACGGTTGAGATTGTACCTGAGAATCCGTCGGAATCAGAACGGGTGATGCTTGGCGGATCCGCGAGGATTCGAACCTCGGCCCTGTCGCTTAGTGCCGCCTTTCACAAATATCTGTGCATACGAGCGGCATCTTCGCCCGCTG
>CAYMRB010000725.1:0-3008 GCA_964392615.1 uncultured Planctomycetia bacterium
CTGGAGTCGGGAACGCTCGAGCAGAGGATCGCCGCCACGCGCTGGCTCGGCGCGCGCGACCGCGCCGAGGCGATCCCGGGGCTGGCAGCGCTCGTGAGTGCGGAGCAGGACGAGCAGCTCGTCGTCGCCGCGGCGAGCGCGCTGTTCGCGCTTGGCGACGATGGCCTCACGGCGCTCTCGGCGGCGTTCGCAGACATCGACGAAGAGCGGCGCGTGGGCATTCTCGAGTCGGTCGAGCTCGGCGACTTGGGCGGGGGCGACCTCGCGCGCGCGATCGAGTGGTTCGCGCTGCTCTCCGTCGACGGCAACTCGTTCGAGCTGGGCGAGTTCGCACGGGAGAAGCTCGCCGACGACGGATTCGCCGTCCCCGCCTTCGTCACGCTGATCGACGCGGGCGATCGGAATCTCCGCGTCCCCGCGCTGTGGAACCTGCGTTGTCTCGGCCCGGCAGCGGTCGACGCGATCGACGCGATCGAGCCTCTCCTGGAAAGCGAAGACGGCCGAACCGCGGCCGCCGCGCGCGCCGCCCTGGGGGCGATCGGCGCGCCCGCCGTGCCGGCTCTGCTGCGGGCCCTGCGCCGTCCGACGATCACCACGGAGCAGCGCGGCGAGCTGCTCATTACGCTGCGACGGATGGGCCCCAGCGCGGCGAGCGCCGCCCTGCCGAGCCTGTGGAGCGCCCTGAGACGCGAAGCCCGCGCGCCGGGAGCGGAGAGCAACCGCGCCTTCGTGGACTGCGCCCGGGCGATCGCACGAATCGACACCGACACCGAGGAGATCTTGAGCTTCCTCGAGGCGAGGCTCGACGAAGGGGACCTCATCGCGCAGCAACGCGCGAGTGGAGCGATCGCGGCGATCGGTCCCGCAGCGGCGCCGCTCACCCCGGCGCTCCTCGATGCGATGGAGTCTCGGCCGCCGTCGAAGTCGAATCGGTGTCGGTTCGGCGAGGACGCGCTCCGGCGCATGGGATCCGCAACCCACCCGGCGCTCCTTCGAGCCCTCGGCGATCCGCGGCCGCAGCGGCGCCTGGTGGCAGCCGAAGCGCTCACCGTCCGTGCGCATAGCCTGCCGATCGAGACGCCACGCGCTCTCCTGAGCGCGCTCGACGATGCCGACGTCTTCACGCGGCGCGCGGTCGTGGCGGTCTTCGCGAAGGGAGTCAAGACGAGGAAGCTCCGCGATGCCGTCGCTCCCTTGATCGAGGCACTCGACGATCCCGACGCCGAGGTGCGCATCGGCATCGTCGAGGGCCAGGGCTGGATACTCGGAGACCTCGACTGGCCGCCTGCCGACACCGCCGCGGCGATCGCCGCCGTGACCGCGCGCCTCGACGATCCGGCGCCACGCGTCCGCTGCGCCGCGATCGAAGCGCTCGGGCGTCTGCGAAGGGGCGACTCGGCCGCCGCCGGCGACCTCGTCGGCAAGCTCGACGATCCCGTCCTCGACGTGCGCGACGCGGCCGCTGACGCTCTCGTCATGCTGCACGTCGACCTGCCCGAAACCGCCATCGCCGCGCTGGTGCGATGCCTCGGCGATGAGACCGTCCTCCCCGAGCGCCTCGGCATGGGCTTGCGCGTTCGCATTCGGGACGGCGCCGACGCGGCGTTCGCAGACCTCGTCGCGACGTACCTGTTGTGGCCGAAGGTCGGCCGGCGAGCCCTCCCCGCGCTCGAGGCCTACGCCAAGGAGGCCCGTGGCAACGCCCTGTGGCGCGCACGCAACCTCATCGAGGAGATCCGCGCGCAGTGATGGCAAGCGCGACGATGGGCGGCCAGCGACCGGCGCATCGCACGGCGAAGTATCGCCATCCGTCGCGCCGCGGTACGATGGTCGCCATCCAGAGGGCTTCCGCGTCCGCGCCATCTATCTGCAGCGCGCGACCGGGGGCGAGCCAACGCCACGACGAAAGGACGGAATCCGATGAAGAAGCTCGTGCTGATTCTGGCGATCTTGACCGTGGGCTACGTCGTCGGTCGTTTCTCTCACGAGCCGCCCGCCCACGCGATCCCGCGCGGCTGCCCGGCCGACACCGAGAACGGCAACGTCAACGGCGACGACGTCACCGACATCGGCGATGCAGTCTACCTGCTGAACTACCTGTTCCAGGGCGGCCCGCAGCCGTGCGACAACCGCGTCGATCTCGAAGCGCAGCTCCTGGACTGCCGACTCGAGCTCGCGGAAGTCCGCGAGGCGCTGGCCGACTGCGAGGGCGAGGCGCCGCTGCGCTGGTACATGACCTGCGGCGATCCGGTCTGCCGCGGCTACACGGGCCCGTTCGACGACATTCCGATCTGCACCGACCAGGTCGAGGGGTCGCCGTGCGATGAAGAGGGTGACCTGTGCGATCCGGAGGATGAGTGCAATCGCCTGATGGTCTGCGCTCGCAGCGATCCGACGGACGTGGGCTGCCCGATCTCGGAGCGCGAGCACAAGCGCGACATCCGATACCTGAGCGACAAGGAGGAGGACCGGGTGCGCGACGAACTCCTCGAGCTCCGTCTCGCGACGTGGCGCTACATTCAGGGCGAGCAGCCGACGCCAGAGCGCCTAGGCTTCATCATCGACGACGTACTCGAGGGTGTGCCCGACGCACCCGCGGTGCGACCGGATGGCGAGCGCGTCGACCTGTACGGTTACGTCAGCATGGCGGTGGCGGCGATTCAGAGCCAAGGCCGGCAGCTCGATGCGTTGACGAAAGAGATCGCCGAGCTGCGCGCGCTGCACGAACGCGGGCGTTGACGAACGCGACGCACATCTCGTCAACTGGGTGCGCAGGCGCGTCGGCGCTTGACGGCAACCGTTCAGCGAGTCTCCTTAGTGCCGTGTTTCGCAAGTATCTGTGCATATCGAGCGAGCAGATTCGTTCGCTGGCGAGGCGCGCGAAGGAGTCCATGCCGGAGGCCCATAGTCGACTGAGCGCAACGAAGCCAGCGGGCGGAGATGCCGCTCGAATGCCTAGCCCGGGCGTTGCCCGGAACCCAATGTCGGAGGCCGCCGAGAGGAAAGAA
>CAYMRB010000726.1:0-2998 GCA_964392615.1 uncultured Planctomycetia bacterium
TCGCGAATCCGCCGACGGGCAAGGCGCTCGTGCGATGGAAGTACCAGCGTTACATGAAGAACTACCTGCGCTGTGTCGCAGGGGTCGATCGCAACGTCGGCCGCGTTCTGGACCGGCTCGATGCGCTCGGGCTGCGCGAGAACACCATCGTGGTCTACAGCGCGGACCAGGGCTTCTATCTCGGCGAGCACGGCTGGTTCGACAAGCGTTGGGCGTACGAGGAATCGATGCGCATGCCGTTCATCGTCCGCTGGCCCGGAAAGGTGAAGCCCGGGGCCCGCTGTGCGGCGATGGTGCAGAACATCGACTACGCACCGACGTTCCTGGCAGCCGCCGGAGTCAAGCCCGACTGGAAGATTCACGGCGTCAGCCTGATGCCCCTGCTGACGGGCGACGGCTCCACGCCGTCGAAGTGGCGCGACACGCTCTACTATCGATACATCGACGGTGGTCACGGTGTCGCGCAGCACAGCGCGATTCGCACGCCTCGGTTCAAGCTGCTCTACTTCGACCATCCGCGCAATGAGGCGGAAGAGAGGAGCCGGTGGGAGCTGTTCGATCTGGGGACGGACCCCCAGGAGATGACGAACCTGGCCGTGGACCCGGCCTGCGCGGAACGGCTCGAGGCGCTGAAAAAGCGCTTCTGGAGCACGCGGAAGCTCTACGACGATACCGATGAGAGCGTGTGGAAGCGGGGCAGTACCAAGAGGTTTCGGCCCGAGGACTACATCCGAACCAGGCGGCGCTAGCATGGCGCGTCGGATTCTGTAAGAATGGGGCGCGCGTTTCTGCACCACGAAGCGGCCGTGATGCGGTAGCCTCCCCTTTTCATGTCACCTCTACGGGCGCGGCTGTGTCAGTCCGCGGTAGACAGTGCCTGAAATCGTCGACGTCCTCGCCTTCCTCCTCGCGTTCGGAATCGTGGCGCTCGCCGCCGGTCGAGTCGGCGCGTTCTGCGGGAAGATCCGTCTTCCCTTCATCACGGGCTGCCTTCTCACCGGCATCCTGGCCGGCCCCTACGTACTCGACCTCATCCGGGCCGAGGCCGTGGGCCGGCTCGCGTTCGTCAATCAGATTGCTCTCGCGATCATCGCGTTTGCCGCGGGGAGCGAACTTCACTTCGACGAGATTCGGCCGCGGATGCGAAGCATCCTTCGTGTGACTGCCGGTCTCGTGACCGTCACGTTCACGGTGGGGGGAGTCGCCTTCTGGCTCCTCGCGGGGTATATGCCTTTCGATGAGGACACCACCGCGCTCGGCTACCTCGCGATGGCGAGCGTCGTCGGTTCGATCCTCGTCGCGAGATCGCCGTCATCCGCCATCGCGATCGTCCGCGAGATGCGCGCCAAGGGGCCGTTCACGCAGACCGTGCTCGGTGTCACGGTGATCATGGACGTCGTCGTGATCGTTCTCTTCTCCGCGTGCTCGGAGCTCGCCGGACCCGTTTTCGCCGATGTCGCACTCGACGTGCGTTTCGTCTTCCTGCTTATCGTCGAGATCGCGGCGTCGTTCTTCGCGGGCGTCATTCTCGGCAAGCTCGTGACCTTCGTCTTGAGCTGGCGTGCGAGTCAGGCCGTCAAGACGATCGCGATTCTCGCACTCGGCTGGGGGACCTTCGAGTTTTCGGAGTGGTTCCGCCACTTCACTCACGAACGCGGCCCCTTCGAGATTCTGGTCGAGCCGCTCCTCATCTGCATGATCGCAGGCCTCGTCGTGACGAATCGAGGCCCGTATCGAGCGGAGTTCGCACGCATCATCCACGACGTCGGCCCCGCAGTGTACACGGCGTTCTTCGTCCTGACAGGCGCATCGTTGGGACTCGACGTCCTGTGGTCGACGTGGCCGATCGCTCTGGCCCTGTTCCTGGTGCGTCTCGTCTCGATCGTCATCGGCTCGTTCGTCGGCGGAACGCTCGCGGGCGATCCCCCGCTGCACAACCGAGTGAGCTGGATGGCGTTTATCACCCAGGCCGGGGTCGGGATCGGTCTCGCTCGTGAGGCCGCTGCGGAATTCCCGACCTGGGGGGAGAGCGTCGCGACGGTCGTCATCGCGACGATCGTGATCAATCAGCTCGTCGGGCCTCCGCTCTTCAAGTGGGCGATTACGATCGTGAGAGAGTCTCGTCTCAAGGGCGAGCATCGCGAGTTCGACGGAGTGCGTGATGCCCTGATCTTCTGCGATGGCGGAGCGCAATCGTTGGCGCTGGCGCGACAACTCGTCGCTCACGATTGGCAGGCCAAGGTCGTCGTTCAGCAGCCGGGCTCTTCCGAAGGCATGGCAGCGTCGGACGTCGATGTCGTCGAGACGCGGGACCTGTCCCTGGAGACCATGAAGAGTCTCGGCGCCGCTGACGCTGATGCTGTCGTCGCGCTTCTTTCCGATGAGGAGAACCTGGAGATCTGCGAGTTGGTCTACCAGGAGTTCGGGATGGAGACGATGGTCGTCCGCCTCGACGACAGATCGTACCTCGACCGATTCAACGAGCTCGGCGTTCGCGTCGTCGACCCATCTACGGCCCTCATCAGCCTGCTCGAGCACTTCGTTCGGTCACCGGCGGCGACGTCGGTCCTCCTCGGTATCGATCCGGAGCAGGACATCATCGAGATCGAAGTCGGAGACCCCGATCTCGACGGCGTGGCGCTGCGTGACCTCAACTTGCCGCTCGACACACTGGTGCTCTCCGTTTCGCGTGACGGGCACGCGCTGATCTCCCACGGCTACACGCGGCTCCGAGTCGGTGACCGCGTCACCGTGCTCGGCTATACGAAGGACCTCGAGCAAGTGACGCTGCTCTTCGACGCCTGACAGCCGATCGTCGATTCGAGGCGGCGGGCGGTTCGACGAGTGCGAGCGAGCCGCGGCGAAAGGAAGCGGAACGACTCGCGGAGAAACGGCAATCATCAGGGATGTGAGGTCCCGAATTCTCCCACACGGTTCCCGAACCCGCGCGCTCCCCGGTCCCGCGTCAGAGGAGATGGCTTGCGGAAACCCTGCCCGG
>CAYMRB010000727.1:0-2998 GCA_964392615.1 uncultured Planctomycetia bacterium
CTTCGAGCTGCCGGAGCGGAACCACATCGCGACAGCGTTCGGCCTCTCGGCCGGCACGATCTTCCGCTACCACGGGCTGCGGAGCGAAGCCGACAAGCGGCGTGTGCTCGACCTCTACTTCCGCAACTTCGCGGAGCATCGGATGAGCCCGTACGACCCGACGCCGCTCGATCCGATCCGCGTGCGATTCGTCAACGACTCGAAGCCCGCGCGTGCCGACATCGACTTCGCGGCGTTCGATCGCGCGATGTCGCGCGCGGTCGACGAGTTCGCGTTCACGCACTTCCGGCTGCGCGTGCAGGGCATGGGAGGCGGCACGTTCCACAAGCGCTACCCGCCGACGATCAACGGCTTCGGCGAGGAGGCTCCCGAGTACCGGGCGATGTTCTCGAGCTACCTCGGACAACTCGAGGGCCACTTGCGCGCGAAGGGCTGGCTCGACATGGCGTACGTCTACTGGTTCGACGAGCCGGCGCCGCGCGACTACGAGTTCGTGCTCGGCGGCATGCGACGGCTCGACCGCTACGCTCCGGGCCTGCAGCGCATGCTGACCGAGGAGCCGGGCCCGGCGCTCGTAGGTGGCGTCGACATCTGGTGTCCGGTGAGCTCGAACTACGAGGCCGATGCCGCGAACGAGCGACTGGCGCAAGGCGAGCGGCTGTGGTGGTACGTCTGCACCGGCCCGAAGGCGCCGTACTGCACGCTGTTCATCGACCACCCCGCGACCGAGCTGCGCGTGTGGCTGTGGCAGACGTGGAAGCGCGGCATCACCGGCATCCTCGTCTGGAGCTCGAACTACTGGACGTCGAGCGCCGCGTTCCCCGATAGCCCTCAGAATCCCTGGGACGACCCGATGGGCTACGTCAGCGGCTACTCGACGCCGCGCGGCGTCAAGCGGCATTGGGGCAACGGCGACGGCCGCTTCGTGTACCCTCCGGAGTCGGCGGCCGTGCCGGGAGCGTCGGGCACGGCTCCGGTCTTCGACGCGCCCGTCGCGAGCATCCGCCAGGAGATGCTGCGCGAAGGCATCGAGGATTGGGAGATGCTCTACCTGCTGCGCGAGCTCATCGAGAAACGGCGCGCCGAGCTGCCGGCTGCCAAGGTGCGTCAGCTCGAGGCGCTATTGGAAGTGCCGGAAGCGATCACCCGCGGCATGACCGAGTTCACGGCCGACCCGACGCCGATCTATGCGCACCGCCGGGCGGTTGCCGAGGCGATCGAGTCTCTGCTCGCGAGTTCCGACGAATCGTGACATCGAGCCGGCGCACCGCAACGCTCGCGTCGAACGCGCCGGGCATCTCCCAGCCCATGTTCATGTTGACGGCGGCATAGTCCTTCGGATCGCCCCGCTTCAGGTATCCGCGCCGCACGGCCTCGTCGAGTCCGGAGCGGATCGACGGCAGGAGATCGACGTCGACCTTCACCCACTCGCGCGAATCGCGCAGCGACCGCGGCAGGACCTTGCGTCCGTCGATCGTGTAGATGAACTTGCCCGTCGCGTCCGACTTGCCCGCGTCCTTCGCTCGATACGGCGGCGGAAACTCGTGACGCGAGTCGAAGAACGGCATGCCGAACCAGATGTAGTTGCCGCGGTCGGGCGCATTCGGCGCGATGCACTTGACGATCAGGAAGAGCTGGAACTGCGCGGCGTGAAGCCCGGCGTCCGCCTTCTTCCCCATGCGATCCGCGAACCCGACGAGCCGCACGTCGACACGCAACCGCAGCGACTCGAGCGAGGCCAGCGGCACGTTCGCTCGCGCGTCCTGCTCGACCAGGAGATGCGGCCACGCCTCACCCGCGCGTCGCGCGCGATCGCCATACTCCTCGCCACCGCTCACGTCGAGCACCAGGTCGGCACCGTCCGGACGCTCAGCGACATCGAAGACGACGCGCTTCGACCGATTCTCGACGACGACCGCGTCACCGTCCCTCGCATCCAGACGCTGCACCGGCACCGCGTCGGCGAGGGAGTGACGCGTGCCCCACTGGCACAGCCGCCAGACGGGTCTGTCGGGATGCTCGGCGCGGTCGCGACGCGGCGAAGTGAACGTCGCGGCGACCGCGCGCCCCTTGGAGGAGCTCGTGTGGCTAAGCAGGAAGCCGCGGCGGAAGCGAAGATCCGCGAACAGCGACTCCGTGTCGTCGGCGACCGAACCGCGCCCACCTCCGACGACGAGAGCGACGACGAGGAAAACGCGTCTCGACAGATTCGTATTCGTCGACATCGACCTCAGACTTCCCTCACCGCGGACGCCGAGAGGTCCGCCCCACCGTCACTCGAGGGTCGGCAGCACGATCTCGCCGCGCGATTGCGCCGCGGCGTTCTCGTACGAACCGAAGAACTCCGAGTTGCAGTCGAGCCACAACGTCACGCGGTGGTACTCCTCGGGTGACAGCCGAACGCCGTGGTGACGCTCATCGAGATACGGCAGGAGCGCCGAGGCCCGAGCGCCGAACGCGCCGGCGATCGTGCGGCTGCCGCCGTGCACGCCGTCGTTGATCGAGCCGTTCGACACGTTGAAGTAGAAGCCGTATTTCGCCGCCAGATTCGTGTACGACCGCGACCAGCCGTGCCCCCCGGCGATCGCGCCACCGAGGTCGAGCGCGCTCTTCTCCTCGTGGCACGGTACACACGCACGATCGAGCACGGGTTGCACGAGGCGCACGTAGTTGAACGGGTTCGAGCCGTCGACGTCGGGCTGCACCTTCGACGGCGCCCGGCGCAGCGCGATCGGCACGACGTCGACGCCCTTGCGCAGCCGCCGCTTCGGCTCGTGGCAGCCGCGGCAGACGAGGTTCTCGCCCGGGTGAACGTACGTCGCGCTGCGCATCGACTGCACGGCCAGCCCGCTCGCGTCGAGCGCCTGGAAGTAGATCGGCTTGCCGACCGGCGCCTCGAAGTACGCGCTGCCGTCGGCCTCGACGGGCACGGTCCCGATGACCGCGCGGGCGTTCGTCTGGTTCGCGACGCCGATGCGAGGTTGATTCGGCGGCGCGG
>CAYMRB010000728.1:0-2987 GCA_964392615.1 uncultured Planctomycetia bacterium
CGCGGCGTTCGCAATGCCGAGGTCAGGGGTTCGAGCCCCCTCAGGTCCACCAAGTCACACCCCTCAGGAAACGCCTCCTGAGGGGTTTTTTCGTGGGTTTGGCGGCCATCCGCGTTTTCGGCCTCGGAAGTGTGCTCGGTTGCCGAAAGGACAGGAATGGACTGCGAAAGACACCGTTTCCCGTCAGCTAGTGCAACAATCCGTGCAACGGGGGGCGGGGACTCCGGTGCCGGAGTCAGGGGGTCGGCGTCCTCCGTGTCCTCGTCGTCGCTGTCGTTCGAGTCCGCGCCTTGTGGGATCGCAGGAAGGGCCTCGACGGCCTCCGCGACGTCCGATCACTCTGATCATGCCCGCTCACGCTCCGTCTCCAGACCCGACGCACGAGGATCTCCGATAGCACGTATCGACAGCGTGTCTGTCGCGCCCGACGAACTCAAGACGAGCTTTGGAATCGCGTCCGATGCTCGCGAGGCGAGATGCCGACCTTGTAGGATGATCGCGACCGATGCAGTCGCCTCGAGGGACCTCTTCTCGGGAGGCTTCGCGCCGATCGGCATCAAGGGCCTCGGACCTCCGGAATCCGAAAGAGCCGTTCGACTGACTTCGGGTGCTCCGCTGCAGCTGACACGATCCGCAGGAGACTCAGCGCGAGCGCTGGTCGACGCACGCGTCGCGGGTCTCCTCGCTCTTCCTGCGGACAATGGTGCTGTTCGCGTCGATCGGCCGCGCCGCCGGTCGTCGTCCGCGCATGGGAAGGACGAGCCGAAACTCACTGCCTGCTCCGGGCTCGCTGTCCACTTCGACCGTGCCTCCCGCTTGCGCGGCGACACGTTGGCAGATTGTCAGGCCGAGCCCCACACCGCCGTAGGGGCGCGTGCCGGAGGAATCGAGCTGCGTGAACGCCTCGAAGGCCAACTCGAGATTCTCGGCATCGATGCCGATGCCCGTGTCCCGGACCGCGAAGACCAGCTTCGCTTCGTCGGTATCGGTGTCGGAGTCCGCGTCGTCGCGACATCGGTCCCGGTGATCGACACGGAGGCTGACCGTGCCGGATTCGGTGAACTTGAGCGCGTTCTCTGCGAGGTGTCGAAGCGCCAGGTGGAGGGCTTGCTCGTCCGCCTCGATGACTCGCGGAACGGTGGAGGCGACCGACGTGGTGATCGTCAGGCCCTTCGCCGCGGCGCGCGGCGCGATCTCGTCGTGAACGGCCTCGACCAGCTCACTGGGACAGACGGGCTCGCTGCAGCTCGCTGAGTGCGTGGATTCCAGGTTCGAGAACGCGAGCACGTCCTCTACGATCGCGGCGAGACGGTCGCAACTCGTCTGGATCTCCTCCAGGTCCTCCGCGGCCTCCTCGTCATGCGCGAAGCGGTCTTGCAGCAGCTCGGTGAACCCACGGATGCCGTTGAGCGGGGTCCGCAGCTCATGGCTCATGACGCTGAGAAAGGCCGACTTCGCCCGGCTCGCGGCTTCGGACCGGTCACGTTCCAATCTCAGCGCCGTCTCGAGGAGAGTCGCCCGATGTATCTGCTGCGTGAGCTCGTCGCGTTTCCTTTCGAGGCTGTCGTAGGCTTCGCGCGTCGTGAGGCTCTGGGCCAGCGCGTTCGCGCATACCGTCACGAACTCGAGGTCACTCCGGCCGTACGTCTGTCCGACCTGACTGCTGCTGAGGTACAGGACACCGTGACGGGTGTCCTTGTCGAGAAGCGGCACGCAGAACGATGCTTCGAGCGTCGCGAGGATCGTGCTTTCATCGGTGGCGTCCTCGGAGCTGTCGGTCAGGATCGCGCGACGCTCGCGCAGAGCCCGCCGTACGAGGGAGCGGCTTATCGGGGCCCGGTTCGGCGAGCAACGCCCGGCGCTGTCGAACGAACAGGCCACTCGCAGCGTCGACCCGTGGCTCAGAAGGATGCAGAGAACGTCGAATTCGATCACCTGTCGGATGCTCCAGGCGGCCGCGTCCATCACGACGTCGAAGCTCTCCCCGACGGAGGCGGCCGCGAAGCGGTAGAGCGCCTCCAGCCTCACGCTGGCCGGATCGCTCATCATCGATGGCTCGACGATGGCCTTCGTCTGCTCGAAGTCGAGGTCGTCGTCCTCGTCCTCGTCGATCAGGTCGAGGTCGAGCACGTCGTGACGCGCGATCGAGAGACGGTACTCGCCCAAACCGACCGGAACACCGACGCCCAGCTCGACGGTTCGCCCACGGACGATCTCAGACCCGATACGACATCCGTTGGTCGATCCCTCGTCGCGAAGAAGCGCGCGCCCACCCTTGAGCGGCTCGATCGTGGCGTGGAGCCGGGAGACGCCCACTCCAGAGAGCACGACTTCGCAATCGTCCGCTCGCCGTCCGATGCGGATCGGGTCGTCGAGCCGCACTTCGCGGTGCAGCTTGTCGCCCAAGTAGATTTCCAGTACCAACGCGCCTGCCATGGCCAACCTCGGCTTTCGGACCTGGCGATTCATGGAGCCCGGGCCTGACAATACAATCGGCCGCAGGGCACAGCTTGTGGAGTGCTTGGACACGGGGGCCCCGCGAGGACAGCAGCAGACAAACGCCGCGTTCCGATACTACGAGTCGGATCGTGGCATCACATCCGAGCAGACAGCCGACGGACGAGCGAGAACGGCCCACACGGCGTCGATGTGAGCTCGACGACGTGAACGGCAGACGCTCGCCTATATCGGCAAGAAACTCGGCTTCACCTCCTCCTCTGTGACCAGGATCGACGCTGTCCTCGCCCATGTGGGGAGCCAGCTTGTAGCCGGTGATGGCGGCGAAGGTCGCCATCATGTCGGTCAGGCAGATCAGGGTGTCGTTCGTCGTGCCGGCCGACCCCAAAGGGGGGGGCAGCTCGTGTTTTCCGGTGTTCGAAGTCGCCGGACTACCCGTCCGGTCAAAAAACTGGCGTTGTTGCATGAGTGCTCAAGACGCAGCGCTCCCATGCGACGCGGGTTCAGTTCCGAATCGGCTCCGACCGCGC
>CAYMRB010000729.1:0-2966 GCA_964392615.1 uncultured Planctomycetia bacterium
GGGTCGTACTATTCGCACTATCACATACGGTCGGGACCCCGGGGTGGGGGCGCGGTCCTTTGTGTTATGGTGTCGCCTCTCGCGTCGAGTCGCCTCAGAACGTGAACGCGTATCCGAGCGTCGCGAGGTACGTCGTGTCGTCTCGCTCGAGTCCCGCCGACGGGGTGTTGTCCCAGCGGTAGTCGACCTGCAACGTCGCGATGAAGTTCGCCCAGATGTTGAACCGCAGGCCGGTCTCCGTCAGCACGTAGAGGTCCTTGAGGTCCTCGAGGCCGGGGTAGATCCAGTGGCGGTGGAAGAACGCGAGGCGCTCGAAGAGCGGCCAGTTGAGCTCGGCGTGCCAGATGGCCGACACGTAGCTCGCGTCCATGCCGCGCTTGAAGTCCTCGTCGAAGAATGACAGACCGATCTCGCCGTAGAGCTCGAGATCCTTGAACCACTCGTCCTCGAAGTCGCCGGCCTGGATGAATTGGTAACCGGGACCGGCACCGAGCGACGTGCGCAGGTTGAGATCCTGGAACGCGTCATTCTCGACGAACGCGCTGACGAAGAGGAAGAACCGCTCCGTGACGAAGAAGTCGTACTTCATGCGGGCGCGAGCGTTGCGCGCGATCAGGCCGTCGGAATCCTCCGCGTAGTTGTAGTTGGCGCCGAGCGTCAGCCTCTGCCGCTCCGTGCGCATCTCGAAGTCGGCCAGGAGGGAGCCCGACTTCGTCTGCGTATTGCCGTCGAGCACCGTGGCCCCGGCGTTGACATTGCCGCGGTACGTGGTCGTGGGCTTCTCCGGCACGTTGATCCCATCGACCTTCGCGGGGTCGACCGGGATGCCGCCGGCGACATCGTCGGAGACGAGCTGCAGCTTGCCGTCCGCGCCAGTCGAGAACGACGCGTTGACTTGCGAGCCGTCGGTCAGCTTGACCGGCAGCGTCTGATTCGACTCGATGGACACGATGTCGGCCCACTTGACCTTCACCGTGCCGGCCGACTTGGTTTCGACCTCGAGGCTGCCGCCGCTCATCGTCAGCACCTTGCCGACCACTGTGGTGCCATCCTGCAGGACAACCTTGTCGGGCTTCGGGGTCGCGTCGTCCTGAGCCTGCAACGAGCCAGCCCACACGAGCCCCACGACGGCAAGCCAAACCGCCGCTCTCGAGAAACGTGAACTCGTCTGCATATCGATACCTCCTGAGCCATTTCGCTGGTGCTTGTCGACCGTGGGCTGGCGGCGATTCGGGATCGTTCGCCGCCGACGCACAAACTATCACGAGCGCCACGGTCGAGCAGTCGGTTTTTGCCCGACCCTGCGACATCCACTGATCCGGTAATCCGCCGAGGAAACATGCTCGACGCCCACGAACGCCTCGACGGCCTCTGGACGCGTCCCCTCTTTCCTCGTATAAGGAGCCCTGCAGAGAGGTTCCCATAACTCTCCGTCAACAGCTCGGCTGTTGGAGAAATGCTGTGAAGGGAGTGATCAGAGCGTGATCATCGGCGTGCCGAAGGAGGTCCTTCCGGGCGAGGCTCGCGTGGCCCTCGTGCCCGCAGCCGTCCGCAAGCTCGTCGAAGGCGGGTTCGAGGTGCGGGTCGAGACCGGAGCCGGCAATGCCGCCGGTTATCGGGACGAGCAGTACCGCGAGGCCGGCGCAGCGATCGAGACATCCGCTGCTGAGCTGTACGGAAACGTGGACGTCGTCCTGAAGGTCCGCGAGCTCGGCGAGCACCCGACGGCCGGTCGCGAGGTCGATCTGCTGAAGGAAGGCAGCACGCTGATCGCGTTGATCTTCCCCGGACTGCACCTCGACACCGTCAAGCGGTTGAAGGAGCGCCGGATCACGAGCCTCGCCATGGAGCTCATGCCACGCATCACGCGCGCGCAGAGCATGGACGTGCTGAGCTCGATGAGCTCGATCGCGGGGTACAAGGCCGCGCTGATCGCCGCCGACCTGCTGCCGAAGTTCTTTCCGATGTTGATGACTGCGGCCGGCACGATCACGCCCGCACGGGTCCTCGTGCTCGGAGCGGGCGTCGCGGGCCTGCAGGCGATCGCGACTGCGAGGCGGCTCGGAGCCGTCGTCGAGGCATACGATGTCCGCCCCGTCGTCAAGGAGCAGGTCGAGAGCCTCGGCGCGAAGTTCGTCGACGTCGAGGTCGACACGGCCAGCGCCCAAGACGCGGGCGGCTACGCGAAGGAGCAATCCGAAGACCAGCAGGCGCGCATCCGCGACGCGCTCATGGCGCGCGTGAGCAAGGCGGATGCGGTCATCACGACAGCGCTCGTACCCGGCAAGAAGGCCCCGGTCCTGCTGACGACCGACATGGTCCACGGAATGGCCGACGGCGCGGTCGTCATCGACCTCGCCGCCGAGCAGGGCGGCAACTGCGAGCTGACGGTCTGTGGCGAGACGATCGTCCACGAGCTGCCGGGCGGCGGATGCGTGCGCATCGCGGGACCGCGCGACCTGGCGAGCTCCGTCGCCGTGCACGCGAGCGATATGTACTCGCGGAACATCTCGACCTACGTGCTGCAGATCTCCAAGGACGGAGCCCTGAGCCTCGACCTCGAAGATCAGCTCGTCGCGGATCCGCTCGTGACGAAGGACGGCGAAGTCGCTCACGCCGCGACGCGAGAGGCCCTCGAAACGGCGGAGGCCGCCGAGGCCGAGGCGAAGGCCGAAGCCGAAACGAAGGCGGCTGCCGAGGCGAAGGAGAGAGCGGAAGCCGAAGCGGCTGCCAAGGCGAAGGCCGAGGCCGAAGCGAAGGCGGCTGCCGAGGCGAAGGAGAGAGCGGAAGCCGAAGCGGCTGCCAAGGCGAAGGCCGAGGCCGAAGCGAAGGCGGCTGCCGAGGCGAAGGAGAGAGCGGAAGCCGAAGCGGCTGCCAAGGCGAAGGCCGAGGCCGAAGCGAAGGCGGCTGCCGAGGCGAAGGAGAGAGCGGAAGCCGAAGCGGCTGCCAAGGCGAAGGCCGAGGCC
>CAYMRB010000730.1:0-2939 GCA_964392615.1 uncultured Planctomycetia bacterium
CGAGAAGGACGATGTCGCCTCTGTTGAACGCTATCTGCATGCCGCCGATCAGCAGCACGGGAAACGCCATCGCGAGCCACACGCGGTTTTCTGCAGCGGGCTGAGACCTGTTCGAGCGTTGTCCGGAGCGGGAGTGCACGACCCAGAGGGCCGACAGGAAGACGACGGCGATCGCCAGCGCGTGGAAGACGGCCATCTCCGTCGAGGTCGACGGTTTCCCGAAGGTGAGCCAGCCGATGCCCACGAGCGCGAGAAGCAACCCCGGCTGGACGATCGCCTCGGGAATCTGACCGACGACGACGCGGTGAAGTCCGCGCATCGCCGCGCCCATCAGGAGGACGGAGGTCTCGATAGGGACCAGCGGGAGGATGATCAGTAGGGTGAGCCGCAGCCCCGGCTCGATGTCCGGGACCAGCGCGACGACCGTAGCGGCGACGACGGCCGTGGGGATTGTCGTCAGCAGCGTCGTGCGCCGAGCGAACCGAAACAGCCCCTTGAGCCGGGAGTCGTCTTGCTGCTCGCGGTAGGTCGCTCCAAACCGCACGAGGACGGTGTCCAACCCGAACGCCGTGCCGATCGTCAGGAAGCCGAGAATGCTGACGGAGTAGAGGTACGCACCGTAGTGCGCGGCGCCGAGGATCGCGGGCAGGATCAGGCCGGTCGCCATGCTCATCGCCATGCCGGACATTCGGACGATGACCGTGCCCGCGGAACCGCGGGTCAGTCTCGCCACGATTCCGTCGGACGTGGTGATGCGTTTGGCGACCTCCTGGATCATGCCGACAACGCGATGAACCAATAGTAATCGTGGGTGTAGCCGATCTCTTCGAAGAGCGCCTCCCATTCCTTCACGTGCATGTAGGTCTTGGCCGTGAGGTTCCACTTCAGAAGGCTCGCGTGCTCTTCTTCCGTGCGGAACGCGTCGACGACGAGGAACGCGTGCTTGCGCGCGACGCGCTGGATTTCGCGCAGCGACTGCTTGCACTCCTCGAGCTCGAGGTTGTGCACGGTGTTGATCGAGATCACCAGATCGAACGAGTCATCGCCGAAAGGGATGTCCTTGGCGTCGCCGACCTGCAGGTACTCCTTGACCTCTTCCTTGGCGTTTTCGATCGCGTACTCCGAGACGTCGATTCCCGCGACGGTCGCGTCCGGCATGAGCTTCTTGAAGTCGAAGAGCATGAATCCTTTCGCGCAACCGACGTCGAGAATGCTCGCGTCTTCGGCGAGGCCGTAGTGGTCCCTGAAACGCTTGACCGTCTCGCCCCAGAAACGCTCCGCGTAGTTGTACCCGCCATATCCGTAGAGTCGGTCGCCGTCGAAGAAGTCCTTTTCGAACCGTCTGGCGACTTCGCGGTGCTCCTCGGTGATGAGCTTTGCGCGCTCGTCGATCGGACGTTTGGACCGCGGGTAGCGATCCATGAGGTTGATCTCTGTCATTCCCTCTCTCCTGTGTCGTGCTCGTGGAAGAGCAGCTCTTCATGCGGGCTGTCGTCGAGAGCGAAGCCCAGGCGCGTCAGCATCTCGCGGCCCTCGCAGAATGGGCGGGCCTGCAGCTCTTCGGGCCAGCTCCGGTAGTTGCCCGAGTTCTTTTCGATTCGGCTGTAGTCGGAGATTTTGGGGTCCTCGAAGCCCGTGTCGTGCGGTGCGCGCGCGAAGTCGAGGACGCCGGGATTCCAGGGCTCGTCGAGGAATTCGAAGAGCGGCCGCAGCGTCTCCTCGGGCCGGCTCGTCAGATCCTCGTATCGCAGCGCGAAGAAGCGATCGCCGACGCGCTCCGCGAACGCGAGGATCTTCTCGTTCTGGTCCGCCCAGAACCGTACGCAGGCGATCTCCCTCTCGGTGCCGCCTTCTAGGTATGGCTCGAGAACGCCCCAGTCGAACCCCGCGAGCGAATGGGCCACATCGAGGCCATGCCGCGCGATGCCGACGTACAGCACCTCGCCGTCGAACATCTTGTCGATCGTGTCGACGTGGTTGACGTAGTGCGTCGTCTTCTCGGCCCATCGCGGCTTGCTTCGCGAATGAGCGTACTCCGACAGGAAGTGCGTCGTGAACTCGCGCATCCGATCGAGCACGTCTCGCTCCGAGAAGCCCATGTTCAGCAGCCCTTGCAGGGCTCGCTTGATCTCGAATACCCGCGCCAACTGGACGAGGAACGCCGATTCGGGCGGGCACGCGATCGACGGGTGCGAGTCCAGCAGTCTCCGCAACAAAGACGTGCCGGACCTCTGGCAACCGACGATGAAGATCGGATGTTTCTCTTCGGATCTTTTCGGCACGCGTGTCAGGTCCTCTCAGTCAGGGCAACGCGTACGCGGCTTCGACCTTCAGGACAGCGGCGACGATATCATCGATCTCCTGCTGTCCGTAGCGCTCGTTGAACAGGATGTTGAAGCTTCGGTCCCTGAATCTCGTCGCGTGAGGGCACTCGGCCGGGGCGTTCAGGTGCTCGCCGACCCAGCCCCACTCGGGGACGACGTATCGGTAGTCCGGATTGATCCCGACTCCCTCGGCGGCGATCGCGAGCGCGAACTCGCGCTTCGAGGTCCGCAGACGATCGACGTCGACCTCCACGGTGTGGAAGAAGAGGCTCGGCTCGCTGTCGTTCGAAGTCGAGAGCGGCGAGACGACCGCCGACTCCTCCGCCAGGCGCCGATCGATCTCGGTCGCGATCTCGTTGCGACGACGGAGGGTCGCCGGGAGCTTCGCGAGGGTCGAGCATCCGATCGCGCACGAGATCTCGTCGAGGTTCCAGTTCAGGGCCGGGAAGAGGAACGTGTTCGGATCCTTCGGGTCGAACTCGGGGTCATTGGCGGGCTTGCCGCGATCGGCGAGCGCGCGGACGCGCCAGTAGCGATCCTCGTCTCCGGTGAACACGACACCGCCGCAGCCGCCCGTCGCGTGATTCTTCGAGAACATCGTCGAAAACGCCGCGA
>CAYMRB010000731.1:0-2929 GCA_964392615.1 uncultured Planctomycetia bacterium
TGGACGAGTTGGCGGTCGACGCTCGTCGACCGCGTACACCCCGTTCGCTCGTCCTCCCAGAGCCCTCGATGTCGCGCCGATCGCTTGTCGTTTTCGCCGTGGTGACCGCGGTGGTCGCCGTCGCCTTCGTCACGTCCTGGCGCAGCGAAGATGCCGTCGTCTGGGCGTGGGGACGCGAAGGGGACGTGCGTCTGGGAAACGGCGCGCGTCGCTCCCGGGGGCGCCCCGTGCGAGTCGCGGACGTCGAGCAGGTTCTCGGCGTCGACGCCAGCACGCACAGCATCGCGTGCGACCGGGACGGTCAGGTGTGGTGCTGGGGATCCAACAACTACGGACAGCTGGGCGACGGCACGCGTTCGGATCAGTCCGAGCCACTGCAGGTCGCCGGATTGCCCCGGATCGTCGACGTCGCGGCAGGGCGTGGCTTCTCGGTCGCGCTCGACAACGACGGCACGGTCTGGACGTGGGGGTATCTCAACGGCGCCCATCTGGCCGCCAAGCCCCTCGACGATCCCCTCATCGTCCCCGACTTGAAGAACGTTCGCCGCGTCGTCGCCGGCCGGTATGCAGCCTTCGCGATCCTGAAGAACGGCAGGCTGCGCTCCTGGGGCCGCAATTCCCACGGCACGCTCGGCGATGGCACCACCAGCAACTCGTCCGTTCCCGTACGCGTGCTGTCGTTGGACGACATCGTCGACGTCGCGGCAGGAGGCTCGCACGCGTTGGCGTGCGATGAGAAGGGGCGAGCATGGGCCTGGGGGCTGAACGAGGCCGGGCAGCTCGGGGACGGCACCACCGAGAGCAGCCATGAGCCGATGCGTGTCGAGGGCCTCAGAGGAGTTCGCGCGGTCGCTTGCGGAACGGGCCACTCGCTCGCCCTGCTCGAAGACGGCACGGTGCGCTCCTGGGGCTGGAACGCATACGGCCAGCTCGGAGACGGAACGACGCAGAGACGGCGGCGACCGGTCACCGTCATGGGCCTCAGCGACATCCGCAGCATCGCTGCGGCCGAGTCGAGCTCGTTCGCCGTGGCCGAAGACGGCTCCGTATGGGGATGGGGCCCCAGCGGATTCGGCCGCCTGGGGACGGGGACGCGCCAGGCGGGCCGGTCGGTCCTCACGCCGCGGCGCATCGACGGCCTGCAGGGGATTCGCACCGTCGCGGTCGGCGCATCACACTCGCTCGCGCTCGGCGAGTGACCTCCTGCGCTACACCTCGTCCCTCGAATCGTCACGGTCCGACTTGCGGCCCTCCTCGCACAACGCGACGAAGTGCTCTCGCGGTCGCGTCAGGCTCAGGAGGATCCCGAGACCGTCGTTCGGCGTGTCGATCGCGTCGGCCTCGCTCGTGCCGCTCGCCGACGAGCGCGTCGTGTGCGGCACGAGGTTGATCATGACGCTGACGACGATCACCAACGCGAGCGTCTGCAGCGCGATGGTCCCGATGTCATCGGCGCGCGTCAGCAGGCGCTCCCAACCGAGCGCAGCGATGATGACAACGAGGACGACCAGCTCGGCCGCCGCCCCCGCCGCGTAGACAATCACGCTCTCCAGTCGCGGGCGGACCAGCCGCCGCGGCACCGGGAGGACGAACCCTTCGACCGGGAATGCGCGCAGCTCGATCGGCACGCCGCGAATCCGGAACCTCTTCACCGTCGGCCCGGCGCCGATCACGACGTGCAGCACGCGCCAGCCGAGCGCGAGCGCCGCGACCGCGTGCCCTGCCTCGTGCAGAACGAGCAGAATGCACCAGAAGATGACGAAAAACACCGCGCTCATTCGGGAGGGCTCGAAGTCCTGGAAGAGGGCGATTGCAAAGCACGTCGTCACGCCGAAGATAAGGACGAGGTAGGTCCAAAGCTCGACGCCCGACCGGGGACGGTGGGGCTCTTTTGTGGGCGGGAGGGGCATCGGATGCGGCCTGCGAGATGGTAGCAACAGAGAATCGGTGACGATGAACCTGCACAGATTCACTGAGAAGTCGCAAGAGGCTTTCCAGGTCGCGCAGTCTCTCGCGCTCGATCACGGTCACCCGGAACTGGACGTCGAGCACCTGATGAGCGCGCTGCTGGTGGATCCAGCCGGCCTCGCTTCGAAGCTTCTCGACGGCGTCGGCGCGCCGACCGATCGCATCCGCGCGCGGATCGGTGAAGCGCTGGATCGTCTTCCCAAGGCGTCCGGAGCCGTCCAAGTATTCCTCGGCAGCCGGCTGAGCGCCGTATTCGAGGAGGCCGAGCGTCTCGCGGAGAAGCTCGGTGACTCGTACGTCAGCGTCGAGCACCTGCTCTTCGCGACCCTGGAGAGGGCACCGGACTCGCCATCCGCACGCATCCTCCGCGAGGAGGGCGCCGGGGGAGAACAACTGCGGCAACGCCCCGAGAAGGCCCGTGGGAGCCAACGCGTGACGACACAGAACCCCGAATCGACGTACGATGTCCTCGAACGCTTCGGGCGCGACCTGGTCGACGCCGCCCGGCAGGGCAAGCTCGACCCCGTCGTCGGACGCGACGACGAGATCCGTAGGGTCATCCGCATTCTCTCGCGGCGCACGAAGAACAACCCGGTCCTGATCGGCGAACCCGGCGTGGGCAAGACCGCGATCGTCGAGGGACTCGCGCAGCGCATTATCCGCCGCGACGTGCCCGAAGGCTTGAAGGACAAAACGGTCTTCTCGCTGGACCTCGGCTCCTTGATCGCCGGCGCGAAGTATCGCGGCGAGTTCGAGGAGCGGCTCAAGGCGGTTCTGAAGGAGGTCCAGTCGAGTGGCGGCAGGATCCTCCTCTTCATCGACGAAATTCACAACATCGTCGGCGCCGGAAAGAGCGAGGGTGCGCTGGACGCCGGCAATATGCTCAAGCCGATGCTGGCTCGCGGCGAGCTGCACTGCCTCGGCGCGACGACCATCGACGAGTACCGCAAGCACGTCGAGT
>CAYMRB010000732.1:0-2903 GCA_964392615.1 uncultured Planctomycetia bacterium
CGTCACCGGCCTCGTTCGGGATGATCTCGAGATCATTCGTCAGTCCCGCGACGTGAATCGTGATCTTCTTCGCGTTGGGATCGAACCGGTTGAATACCGCGACGCAGTAGCGCTTCTCGCCGTCCGGGATGACCGTGTACGGATACTTCTCCGCGTCGGTCTTCTTGTCCTTCAAAACCTTGAATTTGTCCGCCTTGCCCCACAGCTCGCGACGCTCCTGGAGCTCGATCGCGCGCTCGACCGACGGCAGGTAGAGGTCCGAGTACTTCTTCTTGCGATCGCTCTTCGCGCTGACCGACAGGAAGTACTCGCGATCGGCGCCGGTCTTGTTCTCGAGCGTGTACACCAAGTACCAGTACGTGCGGCCCCGCCCCGGTCCGTTGCGCGGCGTGATCATCCGCAGCTTGACCGGCTTGAAGTCGAGGAGCCACGGCTCGGCACTCGAGTCGTCCTGGGCGCGCACGCCCGACACGGAGAACACGAGAAGACACAGAGGGATTGTCAAGCAAGCATGGATGGCCGCGCGCATATCTTCAGTCGATGCCTTTCTCTGACGGGCCTGTTATCCGACGGGCCCTTCTGAAACGAGGGGCCAGCCACGGGGCGCTTCCCCGGGACCCTGAGTCCTTTGCTCGGTCGAGTCGGTGGATCCCCGCCCGGACGGACGGGTACGCGGACGCTCTCCGGCGAGGCGGTGGACAGCCAGTGAGACCCTGACCGCTCGGCGCGCCGAAAGAACTCCACAGCCCATTATTGCACGAGATTGTAGGCACCGGCACCCCCCTTGTCAAAGCCGCGCAGACAGCGGCTCGGAGTCCCCCCTGGCGCTGCCCGCCCTTGTCCCGAACCGCGCCGAGTGCTAAGATTTGCGTCGTCCCGGAAGTCTGTCAGTCGTGGTCTGCGCGGCGTCTGCCGTTGCGCCACGTCGGTTGTTCGGGACGTCCGACTGCTGTCCGCTGCCCGGTTTCGCGTTCTGTTCGCCCGATCTTCCGGTCGCTGCCGGGAGGCGACGAACGTCTCCGACGGCAACGCTCGGGCGCTATGGAGCGTCTATCCGGATGGCGACTCGGCCGTGGTCGGACCGGTTGTCATGACTGCCGCTGATGGCGCGAAGCAGGCGGCGGCTGTCGCGTGTGTGTCTCGCCCGACCGTTCTTCGCTGGGTGTGTCGACACCGGAACGGTCTTGTCACCGAACGGGCCACGTGCCCGGAAGGAGGTCTCCACATGAAACAAGCCCTCAATGTGCGCCGAGGGTTTACGCTCGTCGAGCTGTTGGTCGTTATCTCAATCATCGCCATCATCGCTGGTCTTGTCGTGCCGGTCCTCCTCCGAGGCCGCAACGAAGCCGTCAAGATCGAATGCACCAACAACTTGAAGAACATCTACGCCGGCGCCCTGACCTACTCGAACAAGAAGCACGCGTTCCCGCTGGCCTCCGGCGGCAGCAGCGCTCCGCGCGCCCACGAGTCGCTCAACATGCTGCTGAAGTCGAACGCCGGCCGCGATCTGGCGGCGAAGCTCTTCACGTGCCCCGCTGGTGATCAGGTCGCGGCTGAGAAGCTCGACGACCAGAAGTACCTGCAGCTCGATGAGGACACGCTGAGCTACGCGTGGACCGAGAAGCGGACCCGCAACTTCGGCAACGCGAAGAACCTGTCGGCCGACAAGTACTACGACGGATTCGATGGCCACCAAGGCCACATCGGCGAGGTCATGGTCCTGCGGACCGACAACTCGATCGAATCGGTCGAGGAAGGCGAGCTCGACGAGGACACTGGCCTGCCCACAGGCCTCGTGCGTTGACGTACAGCCTCTGAAGAACGTCGGGTTCTTTCGGACCCCGCGCGAACGCCCGCCGGAAGGCGTCGCGCGCGGGTCGTTGCAGGCGGGCCGCTTCCCCCGAGCGGTCCGCCTGTTTCTTTCCCACTCCCGGGAGGGCGAAATCGTGGACCGGGGGAGCAACGCGGGCATCGGAGCCGTGCGGACGCCTTCGTGTGGTCGAGGCGGCCGAGAGAAGCGCACGCCGATGGTGCGCGACGCCGGACCGGTATGCCGTGATCACGTGAGACGGCGGTCGTAGCCGAGCTCCGCGAGTTCGGACCTCCCGCAACACGGGCATCTGCCCGGAAAGGAGGTTTCCATGCCGCGGAACCTCGAGCATCGCCGTGGATTCACCCTCGTCGAGTTGTTGGTCGTGATCTCCATCATCGCCATCATCGCAGGCCTCGTCGTGACGATCCTTCTCGAGGGTCAAGGCCAGGCCGTCAAGATCGAATGCACCAACAACCTGAGGAACATCTACGGCGGCGCTCTCACGTACTCGAACAAGACGCACGCGTTCCCGCTGGCCGTCGGCGGAAGCGATGTGCCCCGTGCTCACGAGTCGCTCAACGTGCTGGTGCGATCGAACTCCGGCAGGGATCTGCCGGCCAAGATCTTCGCCTGTCCCGCCGGTGGCCAGACCGAACCGGTGCTGGCCGCGGGGCAGGAGTTCCTGCAGCTCGATGAGGACACGCTGAGCTATGCGTGGGTCGCCAAGCGCACGCGCAACTTCGGCAAGGCGGTCAACCTGTCGTCCGACAAGTACGTCGACGACTGGGAGGGCAACCAAGGCCACGAGCACGAGGTCATGATCCTGAGGACCGACAACTCGGTCGACACGATCGAGACCGATGCGCTCGACGATGACACGGGCCTGCCCGCGGGCCTCGTGCGCTGACCCACACCGTCCGCTGATCCTTTTCGCATCGTGGCGTCGATCCGGCGCGACGCCACGGTGCGGATTCCAGCGCGGCGCCCACGCGCCACGGAGAAAGAGAAGGAGCACCGTCATGCTCAGGATGCAGGCCCCGCGCGCGGGGCTCACCATCGTCGAGGTGCTGGTCGCGATCGTCGCCCTCGG
>CAYMRB010000733.1:0-2901 GCA_964392615.1 uncultured Planctomycetia bacterium
CGCATCGCGAAGCTCGGCGCGCTGGCGACCGTGCTGGAGGAGGCGGCGGGAGCGCCTGGAGCCGAGCTTCGCAAAGAGATCGAAGCCCTGCGCTGCGAGCTCGAAGAGGTCGCACAACGCGAGCGTGAGCTGTCGAGAGCTCAGTCCGACGCAGTCGTGCAGTCGACCATGCTCATCAGGGAGCTCGAGGGCGCCCGCGACGCGATGGCGCAGGCCAAGGAAGCCGCCGAGCAGTCGAATCGCTCGAAGAGCGATTTCCTCGCGAGCATGAGCCACGAGATCCGCACCCCGCTGAACGGTGTGATCGGCATGCTCGAGCTCCTGCTGCGCGGAGACCTCGCGGACGAGCAGCGCGATTTCGCGACGACGGCTCACACGAGCGCGGAGACGCTTCTGGCCCTTCTCAGCGACATCCTCGACCTATCGAAGATCGAAGCCGGCAAGCTCGCTCTCGAGTCGATGCCGTTCGATCTGCGCCAGGTGGTCGAGGAAGTGGCCCAGCCGCTCTCATACCGGGCCGAAGAGCGCGGTATCGACTTGATCCTGCGATACTCCAGCCAGGCTCCGCGCTACTTCGTCGGAGATCCGGTCCGCATCGGCCAGATCATCGCGAATTTCGCGAACAACGCGATCAAGTTCACGCACGACGGACACGTACTGATCGACGTCGAGCTGGTGGAGGCCTGCCAGGGCCCCGACGGCTCGGACTCGATCGTCGCGATGCGGCTGTCCATCGTCGACACGGGCATCGGCATCGCCGAGTCGAAGCTCGAGACCGTTTTTGAGAAGTTCACCCAGGCGGATAGCTCGACGACGCGCGAGTACGGAGGCACGGGGCTCGGCCTGGCCATCACGAAGCAGCTGGTCACGCTGATGGGCGGCACGATCTCCGTGACCAGCCGCCAGGGTGTCGGATCGACGTTCTCGGTCACGCTGCCGCTGCAGGTGAACGCGGCCGCACCGGCGGAGACCTCGCTACCCGAAGAGCTCGACGGTCTTCGCGTGCTGATCGTGGACGACAACGCGGTCAACCGCCGCGTTCTCGTCGAGAGCCTCGGCACGTGGAAGATGCGCTGTGAGGAAGCGGAGGCCGGCGACCGCGCACTCGCGGCAATCCGCGCGGCTCAGGAGGCCGGCGATCCATACCACTTCGCGCTTCTGGACTACCAGATGCCGAGCATGGACGGCGTCGAGCTCGCGGCGAAGATCCGAGGGACTCCCGCAGGCGCCGACATGGCGCTGATCATGCTGACATCGGTCGGCTTCCTGGAAGACGCGGTACGGATGACCAGCGCCGGCTTCGATGCGTACATGGTCAAGCCCGTACGCCAGGCTCGACTGCTGGAGACCCTGCTCGGCGTATGGTCGAGCGGCAACGCGCCCCCCAATGGCAGCACGCGGGACGGATCGGTCGTATCGTCGACCGCTCCCCGCAGCGCAACGAACGCCGACCCGGAGCCCGACGAAGCCGAACCGGAACGCAAGCCTTGCCGCCTCCTGGTCGCTGAGGACGACCGCGTCAACCAACTCGTCATCACCCGCATGCTCGCGAAGCTCGACGACTTCGACTTGCGGATCGATCTCGCGAAGGACGGATCGGAGGCGGTTCGATTGGTGCGGTCGCGACACTACGACCTCGTCTTCATGGACTGCCAGATGCCCGTGCTCGATGGCTACGATGCGACTCGCGCGATCCGCGAGCTCGAGCACCGCAGCCTGCACATCCCGATCGTCGCGCTGACCGCGAACGCGCTCACCGAAGACCGCCAGCGCTGCATCGACGCCGGCATGGACGACTACGTGTCGAAGCCCGTGCGGTTGAGCGCGCTGCGAGATGTCCTGGCACGGCAGCTCGATCCGGACCGCGTCGTGCAGTAGGATTCGGGGCGCTGCTCAGAAATCTCGGGTTGATAGTTCCGTCAAGGAGGTCGACGTGAGCGACGAACCGATCTGCGCGCAGAATAGTCCGTACGTGATCGAAGAGGGCGAGACCACGACCCGCATGTGGTGCGCCTGCGGGCGATCCGCCAACCAGCCGTACTGCGATGGCGCCCACGCCGGCACGAGCTTCCGGCCGGTGCCGGTACAAGTCGAAGCCGGCAAGAAGGTCGCGTGGTGCGGCTGCCGGAAGTCGGCCCAGGGGGCGACCTGCGACGGAGCGCACGCGAGATAGCGCGGCACCGTCGGCTCGCGAAAGAACAGCCGCGATCCGCGCCTTCATGGCGCCGATCGCGGCTGCTTCAACGAACATCGCTCAGTGTACGATCAACGACGCTCACCGATCGCGCGACGGAGGAGCTGGCGGATCTCGTGGATCTCTCCGCGCAGGCGGTCGATCTCGGCGCGTAGCTCTCGGACTTCGCGCTCGTGACCATCGCCGCCGTGCTCGCCGTGCTCGCCGTGCTCGCGTTCATGGCGCTTCGCGCGCTCCCGATCCTGCCCGTCGCCGAGGATGTGCTGCCCCAACCACGCCTCGAGCTTATCGGCCTTCTTCCAGAGCTCGCGCGCCCCGTCGATGTCGCCTTCGAGGCGGTGATGGAGCGCGGCGCGACGCAGGTCGGCGATCTTCTCGAGGACCTCCTCCGCCCTCGCGCGGCGCTCGCCGTCTTCGCCGTGTTCGCGGCGCGCGCGCTCGGGACGGCGGCGTTGCTCCCCCTCGAACGCGCGCTCGGTCTCGGCCAGCGCGCGCTTGATCCTGTCGCGGTGCTCCTGGAGCTCCTCGTGCTCGCGATCGTCATCGACGTGCTCCAGCCGCTCGTCGATCTCCTCCAGCTTCTGCCGAAGCTCGTGCATCCGACGCTCGTACTTGTGGCGACGGTCGGCCCGCTCATCTTCGCGGTCGCCTCTGCCGCGCTCTTCCTCGAACGCGTGCACGGACTCCCCTAGCGCACGCCGGATCTC
>CAYMRB010000734.1:0-2890 GCA_964392615.1 uncultured Planctomycetia bacterium
TCTTCGAGCGCAATATCATCGTCGACAACGCGATGGCCGGCCTCGGCATGATGCCCGACGCCCGCTCGACTGAGGACTTCAGCGGCGCGCCGATTCCGCAGCCCGTGGTGCTGTTGAACAACACGTTTGTCGGCAATCCCTACGCCGTGTCGGGAGGCGGGCGTCTGCTCGCCATCAACAACGTCTTCGCGAGCTCGGCACAGTACGGCGTTCGCAATGCCGTCGATACGTCGGTCCTTTCCTACAACATCTTCTGGGACAACGGCGTCGACTTCGAGAACAGCAACGTCGTTCCGGAGACGACACTCTTCGCGGACCCGTTTCTCGATGGGGCATACGTTCCGGCTCCGGCGAGTCCCGTCATCGACGCCGGTGTCGACGCGTTCGACTGGGACGGCGAGACCGTGTTGCCGACGACGACCTGGCTGGGCGTCGCCCCCGACCTCGGCGCCGTCGAAGGCGGTTGAGGAGAGGGCCGAAGAACGGACTCTGCCTCGCTCAATCGCAGTTCGACTGCTCGCAGTCGACCTCGCGATCCACCGACCCGCAATCGGGATAGGGCGCGGCAGGTGGCGGCCCGCCGAGGAAGTTGTGGAGGAGCAGGTAGACCGCGTCCGCGACGCCGCCGTGCACTGCGCCGTCGTCGTTCGCGTCGCATGCTGCGAGGCACGTGGGCTCGGCGCCGCCGAGGAAGTTGAACCGCAGCAGGAAGAGCGCGTCCGTCACGGTCCCGGTGACGACGCCGTTGCCGTCGCAGTCTCCGCGCAGGAATCGCACGCGGGTGTCGATCGGCTGCTGGAACTTCACGAGCCGCGTCTGTGTATCGTCGATCCCGAGGACGTACACGCCGCCCCGTAGATCGACGTCGATGCCCTTCGGCTCGAGCGGCAGATCGCGGCTCCAAACGACTTCACGGTCGACCCGGTAGACGATGCCCGCCGACTGTCCGCGTCGCCGCGTAAGGAAGTAGGCGTTGCCGAATCGGTCGATCGCGACGTAGCGAAGGAGATCGTCGGCCAACTCCAGCGTGACATCGTCGATCACCGTGCCGTCAGCGTCGAAGCGCAGAACTCGGGGCGACGTGATGCCCAGCCCCGCGACGGCGATCCCTCCGTCCTCGGGCACCCGCAACGCGAAGTAGGTGCCGATGCCGGTCTCACGCCGCCACTCCTCGGCGCCCGTGCGGTCGTACTTCACCAGGTGGCCTGCTGCTGCTGCGTACGCGGAGCCCTGCGCCGTCAGCGCGACGCGCGCCGGCCGCGCGCGCCGGGGAGTGGCGATCGTCCTCTCCCACCCGAGCTCTCCTTGCGAGTCGTACCCTAGCACCGTCAGATCGGCCAGGTCCCCGCCATCATCGACGGCGACCCCGATGGAGCCGGCGCAGTCGATTTCGACGTCGGTGGCCGTCCAGCGTTCCGACTCGCTCGATCCCCGATCCGGTCCGGTCCAGCGCGCGTTCCAGAGTTCGGTGCCGGTGGAGTCGACTCGCACGACTCTCGTGCTTTCCCTACGAACTTCTCCTGCTAGCACCACGTCCTCGCCGTGTCGCGCGGCGTCGAGGAACTCCCCGTCCACGGACCAGCTCTCCACGCCATCGGCGAAGCGTCGCGCCGCGTCGCGCCCGGCAACGACGACGCTGCCGTCGTTCAGGGGAAGGACCCGCCCGGCTGCGTCGACGCTCCAGCTCACGTCTCCCCGCGTGTCGATTTTCCATGTCGTCGCGACTCCGGCGTCGGCGGTGAAGAACGTGCCCGACACGAATACGTCGCCGGCATCGTCGATGCCCAGGGCGTCCGAACCCGACAGGACGCCGACGCCGACCGGCACATCCCAGGCGACGTCGGGCTCGCCAGTCGCGGGGCGCGCCGGCTCGCAGGAGCAGGGCGACGGCCGCTCGTCGTCGCTCTGAGCCTCGTAGGCGCCGACGTCCGCGAGGGGACCTGCTGGACGGCAACGACCGAGGAGATCCTCGGACGTGTAACTTGTCTCGATGCGGTCGTTGGCGATCGAGCCCTCACCGAGCCGCAGGTCGGGCAACTCGAGCCAGAAGTCCGGCGTGCCGGGATTGAACCCGTCGCCCCCCCGCGGTCGGCGGTCGAAGTCGATCTCGCCGAGGTCGAGGAACTCCGGATCGCCGACGAAATTGCCGCGACCCGGCCACGGCTCGTCACCGGCCTCGGTCGCGACGAGCGAGTCCTCGACGATGAGCTCGTTGCCGCCGACATCGAACGGCGCCCCGAAGTTCTGCGAGATCACGGAGCCGAGGACCGACAGAGTGCCCGAGCCGAGGTGGATCGTGCTGGCGCCGTTGTTGCGCGCCAGCGTGCAGTGGACGATTCGTCCGTCGGCGAGCCCGGCCCCGGAGAGCGCCGACCCCTGGAAGAGCCCGTTGCCGTTCCCGTCGACGTCGTTGCCGGCGAACACGCTGTTCGCGATCGACGGCGCGCACTCGCTGAGCCACAGCGCGCCGCCCTGCGCCTCGGCACCGTTGCCGAGGAATCGACAGCGATGCACGTCGAGGCCGGTCTCTCGTCGCGCGTGGATCGCTCCGCCGCGGAAGGCGTAGTTGCTGTCGAACAGCGAAACACGGCACGTGATGCGCGCGCCGCGGTCGCCGAAGACCGCGCCGCCGTTGAAGCCTCGGTTTCTCACGAAAGCGCATCGGGCGATCGATACGTGCGCGCCCCAGTCGACACTGATCCCGCCGCCGCGGTATTCGCCGGCGTCGTTGCGTGTGAAAGTGCAGTCGTCGACGGATGCAGCCGCCTCCCCTTCGACGTGGAGACCGGCGCCGAGCTCGGCGCGGTTCGCGTCGAACACGCAGGCGACGATCCTCGCCTCGGCGTCATCACGGACCGAAACGCCACCGCCTCGGACCGCGTGATTGTCG
>CAYMRB010000735.1:0-2870 GCA_964392615.1 uncultured Planctomycetia bacterium
GGGCATGGAGGGCTTGCGCGTCGTCGACATCTCCGATTGCTTCGCGCCCCGCATCGGCGCGTTCAGGAAGCAGCGCGGCAAAGGGCAGGACTGGAAGGGGTACAAGGACTTCCGCGCGATGATCGAGGAGGAGAAGCCGCACGGCGTGATGGTCGAGACGACGACCCACGCTCGCGCGTGGATCACGATCACCGCGATGCAGATGGGCTGCGACGCCTATATCGAAAAGCCGATGTCGCTGACGATCGCCGAGGGACGCGTCATGGTCCGAGCGGCGCGGCAGTTCGACCGCGTCACCCAGGTCGGCACTCAGCAGCGCTCGATGCCGCTGAACAACTGGGCGAGCGACCTCGTCCTCAATGGCGCAATCGGCAAGGTGCACACCGTGATCGTGCCGAACTTCGTCGGGCCGAAGGTGTGGCAGGATCAGCCGGGCCAGGAAGTGCCCGACGGCGGCAGCGAGAACTGGTGGGACACGTGGACCAACCAGGCCCCGATGCGCCCGTACCATCGCGATCTCCACTACGGCTGGGCCAAATGGCGCGCGTACGACTCGGGCGGCGAGTGCTTCGGCGTCACCGGCTGGGGCACGCACTCGTACGATCAGGTCAACCGCGGACTCGGCACGAACGAGACCGGCCCCGTGTCGATCCTGCTCGAGGAAGACGTCAAGGTGTCGAACACCGGCAAGTTCACTCGGGCGCGCGGCAAGGAGGCCCCCGGCGCCGACTACCACGCGATGGCGAAGCCGGTCGTCGGACCGCGCGCGAAGGTCACGCTCGAGTTCGCGTCCGGTGCCAAGATGAAGTGCCACCTCGACGGCGACGAGGGGCCGGGCCTGGGCGCGATCTTCGTCGGCGACAAGGGGACGATCGAGCTCAACCGAGGCCAGGTGTCGAGCGATCCGAAGGAGATCCTGCTCGAGGCGCCGACGCCGCAGCCGCCGGGCGCGCGCGGCAACGCTCCGCACGTGAAGAACTGGCTCGAGTGCATTCGATCGCGCGAGCGCTGCACGGCGGACATCGAATACGGCCAGCGCTCGTCGACGCTGTGCTACCTCGTCAACATCGTCCGCGAAGTCGCGAAGGGCGGCCAGACGCTCCACTGGGATCCGAAGGCCGAGCTCTTCACCGACTGCGATGCCGGCAACAAGCTGCTCAGCCGCGAGCGACGCAAGGGCTGGGAGTTGCCGTCGTTCGCCTGATCGCGGGCCTCACGCTTCCGCACCGCCGCCGATTTGCTGCAGCAGATCGGCCATCTCGAGCGCCACGGCTGCGGCGTCGGCCCCCTTGTTGCCGCGGGAGCCGCCGGCGCGCGCGAGCGCCTGCACGCGATTCTCGGTCGTCAGGACGCCGAACGCGACCGGTCGTCCGTACTCGAGCTGGAGGTCGAGGCAGCCGTTCTCGGCCATGCGACAGACGCTGTCGAAGTGCGACGTCTCGCCGCGGATGACCGCACCGAGCGCGACGACTGCGGTGACGCCTTGCTCCAGCAGCGCCTTGGCGGCGAGCGGGAGCTCGACGGCGCCGGGCACGCTGACCCGGACGACGTCGCCCGACGGAATGCCGCAGCGCGCGAGCTCGTCGAGCGCCCCTTGCTCCAGGCGCTCGGTCACGAGAGGGTTGAACCGCGCCGTGACGACGCCGATGCGGCCGCGGACGTTTTCGGGTCGACCTTCGAGTCGCGCCATCGCTTCCTCGCTCTCGAAACAGGGGAGTGCGTGCGGGCTACGCCGCCGCGCGGAACCGCACGAGGTCCGCGACGGTGCCGATGCGCAAGCCGTGTTGGCGCGCGAATTCCTGAAGGTCGCCGCGGCGCGCCATGGTGCCGTCGGGGTTCAGGATCTCGCAGATCGCCGCCGCGGGCCACAGCCCGGCCAGGCGGCACAGATCGACGCTCGCCTCGGTGTGCCCGGCCCGCTCCAGCACGCCACCGGGTCGCGCGCGGATCGGGAACACGTGCCCTGGGGTGACGACGTCCGACGGCCCGGAGTCGGGCGACCCGGCGACCTGGATCGTCCGAGCCCGATCGGCTGCCGAGATGCCCGTCGTCACGCCGGACGCGGCCTCGATGCTCGTCGTAAACGCGGTCGCGCGCGCCGAGCGGTTCAGGTGCTCGGGCACCATCAGCTCGAGCCCGAGGCGATCGACCTGATCAGCGGCCAGCGCCAAGCAAACGAGTCCGCGACCCTCGCGAACCATGAAGTTGACGTGCTCGGTCGTCGCATGCTGCGCGGCCATGACGAGGTCGCCCTCGTTCTCCCGGTCCTCGTCGTCGACGAGGACGACGATCTCACCGCGGCGCAGCGCGTCGATCAGTTCGGGCACGGCGTCGAATCGAATGTCTGACAAGCGGACGACCTCCTGGACGGGAACCCTTCCCAACGTGGGATACCGCGCGCGACCGAGGACGTCAACCATCGTCGCCCGCAAGAGGCGGAATCGGCCCGGATTCAGCAGCCGGAAGCGCCTCCGACCCCGACTCCGACCCCGACTCCGACCCCGACCCTGCAGGTGCATGAGACGCCATGCAGGAGGGCCGAGAGCGCCGCGACGCCGGTCAGATGGGCCCGGTCCTGGCATTTCCTGATTGAGCGGTAGACCTCGTTTTCTGTGAGGTTCGCCGAAGCCCGTTCTCGATCTCGCTTTCGCGCCGGGACAAGAGAGGACAAGAATCCTCACGCCAAGACGCCAAGGGTTGGCTGTTGGGGCACGCGGGACAGGCCTTGGCATGCTGCGCTCGCAGCGTACGTCAAAGAGGAAGAGCTGAAGAGCCCCTGTCATCCTCCTAGCCCGGGCGTTGCCCGGAACCCAATGTCGGAGGCCGCCGAGAGGAAAGAACTCTAAGGAACCCAGGAACCCAGGAACCCA
>CAYMRB010000736.1:0-2856 GCA_964392615.1 uncultured Planctomycetia bacterium
ACATCGACCCATTGGAAGATGAGCCAGCTGCAGAAAGCGATCGCGACCACAAGCGAGAGTAGCGCGCCTCCTCCGAGCCGCGCGGTCCGTCGGTCGTTGAGCAGCGTGTTGAGGGCATGACCGTGCAGCTCGAGCTGCGACATCCTCTCCGCACCGATCGTGCTCGGTGTTTCGATGATGCGGGAGTTTCGATCGATCATCGGGCCGATCAACACAGCGCGTCCTGCGACGATTTCCGGCACCATGCCTTCCGCGAGCACGGTCGACGCGTTGACGATGGGCAGGCTCCCGGCCCCGCCCCGGAAGCGGATCAGGTAGAACTCGTCCGAGTCCTCCGCTCGCGCGACACCCGGCGATAAGAGAACCTCGAGGGCCACGTGCCGCACGCCGTCGATCTCGACCCACGCACGCTGCTCTCGCAGGATACCGCGAGTCGACGGCCCCACCGTCACGACCCCGAAGTGCCGGCCCGGTTCGACGCCGGGCGGCAGGGCTTCCAGGCTGCGTCCGGACGCGTCGCGCCGGTCGAGGACGAGTTGCCGTCCGACGACGACGTTCTCGAGCTCCTCCGCCGCTTGCCGGTAAAGCTCCGCGTCACGGGGTGGGTGGGTGAAGCCGACGCTCGTCGCACCCAGTTGACGAAGACGCCGGGCGAGATCCACGAGAGTCGCGCCGTCGGCCTGCTCTTCTTCCCGGTCGAGCTGCACCAGGAGAACTTCGGCCGACAGATCCGTCGACGACGACAGCGCGTGCTGATAAGCGTCGTAGAGGACCGCGTCGAACGGGGCCGACAGACCGAGGAGCCATGCGCCCCACACGGCCACCGCGATGAGCAGCGCCTTCCCGCAGCGCGCAGCGTCACCGCGGACGACCTCGATCGGAATATTGGATCGCAACACCCACAAGGCGGTCGGCCCCCCGACGAGCCGAATTGGTTCATCTGTCGCATACCGCGCACGGATCGCTTCCGAACGCGATGGATCGCACGGTTACGCCGACGATGGCCGCGCGGTCGAACTCGCAGCTCCTCCGAGTCGGTACGAGACCGCTGGCCCCTCTCGAACGAGGGCTCTCAGAGAGCGCGAGTTCCGGCGCGGCTCCGAGACCGATCGGCGGGTACCCGGGCGCACGTCATCCCCTGTATCGACCGGAGGTCGTGCGCCTTCGCAGCCATCACCCGGGACAACGTGACCCCGAGCTCGGGGAATCGCAGCAGCATGCCCTCGAAGGCCGGCTTGGGGAGCCGTCCGAGAACCGCGCGTTCCACGGCCGAGAAACATCCGCTCGAACGATCTCCCGAGAGCAGTTCGATCACGCCGAAGCAGTCGCCCGGCGAATACCGACGCTGAGCCGCCCCGCTCCCGCCGACGGTCTCCTCGACCACCCCCTGGAGTACGAAGAAGAGGTAGTCGACACTCGCCCCGAGCGGCAGGATCTCCTCTCCAGCGACCACCTCGTCCGTGACGCACATCTCGAGGATGCGGCGCCGCATCTCACGCGGCAACGCCTCCAGCAGCCGCTGCGCCTGGTCGGACGAGCCGTCATCCGTGTCGACGACGGAGCTTCGGTTCGCCGGGAGGTCCGGGAACATCCCGGCCAGAGACTCGAGGAAAGTCTCCTTCGTGAACGGCTTCAGCAGGTACCCGTCGACGCCGGCGTCGAACGCCTGCTGTACCTTGTCCTGATCGCCGAGGCTCGTCACCATGAGCATCGGAATGGCGCTGAGATTCGGCGTCTCCTTGACCCGACGCACGAACTCGAGCCCGTCCATGCGCGGCATCATCCAGTCGACGAGAATCAGGTCGACCGAGAAACCGACGTCGCGCAGGCAGTAGACCGCGCTGACTCCGTCCTCGGCCTCGATGCATTCGACTCCATCGATTTGCGCGAGAATCTCGCGCTCGACTCGACGCATGGCACGCGAATCATCGACGATCAAGATCAGCATCGCGATCTCTACCCCTCAGCGCCCCACGCCACCGGCGCACGCTCGTCGACCGGCAGGCCGAGAAGGGGCACACGCGTCCCCTGCTCTGACGCGCGTGGCGAGTAGCAGTATCCGACCACCCCGTGCTGCGCTTGAGATCGATTCGCTGGACCGACGACCATCTGCTCCCGGTTCACGACCTCGTCGGCCGCGATCGCGAAGATCTCGAAACCCGATCGCAGCAGGACTACGGTGCTCGTGCTCGGCGCACCGCCTCTGCACGGGTCCGCGTTGAAGGCGCGAGCCAGGTCGAGCAGACGAATGCTCTTGCCCACGATCCTGATCTCGTCGCCGCTGGCCGCGAACGCGCTCGCCGGCATCTCGACCGTGCCGAGCACTCGGTGCCCGAGAATCCCGAAACGAGCTCCCCCCGCGCGAACGAGAAGCACCTCCATGCCTCGCAGGTCGAGGGGAATGTCGACAGCGGCACCTTCGCCACGACTCCCGGTCTTCCCTACCGCGCCGCCCAACCCTTCGACGCACGCGCGGAGATCGCGCCAGCGCTGCGATGCGGCCCATGCGATGGACGCATCGTTGCCGCTGACTTCCACGCGCAGCGTATCGTGGCCCATGCTCACCCGAACACTCCCGACGGTGTCCCGTCCGGCCGCAGCAGGTCGGATGAGAGCCTCGATCAGCTCGCTGATGACCCGCTCGACGAACGATCCGAGAACCGGCGCGACCCACCGCTCGTGACATTCCAGGTCGACCCGGATTCGCACTCCCCTCGCCTCGGCGCCGGCTTGCACGCGCTGCACGCACTCGCGCAGGGAGTCCAGAAGCGATGCCTGCCGCGACTCCGAGCACCACGCGCTCAACGTGCCGAGCAGCTCCTCGAGCTCGCGAAGGGCCCGACTCCGGTGCGAGTC
>CAYMRB010000737.1:0-2840 GCA_964392615.1 uncultured Planctomycetia bacterium
GCCGAACCTGCGCGTCTTCCGTCCGGCCGATGCGAACGAGACCGCGGCGGCTTGGACGCTCGCTCTCGAGAACGGCGACGGGCCGTCCGCGCTGTTGCTCACGCGCCAGGGCCTGCCGACTTCCGAAGACACGGTGCTCGGCAAGGGCGTCGAGCGCGGCGCATACGTCCTCGAGCGCGAAAGCGGCGATGGCGACCCGGACGTGATCCTGATCGCGACCGGATCGGAGGTCAGCCTGTCCCGCGAAGCCGCGAAGATCCTCGCCGAGCAGGGCGTGCGCGCTCGCGTCGTCAGCATGCCGTGCTGGGAGCTCTTCGAGGAGCAGGACACCGCCTACCGCGACTCCGTGCTGCCGCCGAGCGTGACGAAGCGTGTCGCGGTCGAAGCCGGCTGCACGTTCGGTTGGGAGCGCTGGGTCGGCCTCGACGGCGCGGTCATCGGCCTCGATCGCTTCGGCGCGTCGGCGCCGGCTGGCGTCCTGGCGGAGAAGTTCGGCTTCACCGCCGAGAACGTCGCCGCGCGCGCGGCCGAGATCGCGAAGAGCTGACGCCCTACGCGCGCCAGCCGGAACCCTTGCCGTCCGGGAGGAAGCGGAACGCCGCACTCTCGGTGTGATCGCGCAGCTTGCTCCGCGTCGTCTCGTCGAGCTCGTCGAACACGGCGAGGAACTCGTGGAGCTTCTGCGCGGTCTCCGGCGAGATGCCGTGCTCCATCTGACACGTGTCGGCCTCCGCGACCTCCGGTCGCACGCCGAAGACCGCGGTCAGTAGGTAGAGCAGGTCGGCGTGCCGGTGTGCGAGGGCTGCAGCGAGCTGCCGGCCGCGCTCCGTCAGGCTGACGTCGCGTCGCTCTTCGTGCTCGACGAGACCGAGGCGCTGCAGCGCCTGCACCGCACGCGTCACCGGTGGCAAGCGGACGTCGAGACGTGCCGCGATGTCCGAGATTCGGACCGCGCCGCCACACTCGCTCTCGAGCTTGTAGATCGTCTCGAGGTAGTCCTCCTGCGACGTCGACAGGCTCGCGGCATCGCGATGGTTCGTCCGACGCTCCCGCCCGGCGACCCCATCACCTTGCCCCGACGCGTCGTCGCTCCTCGCTGGCATGACGAGGATCATACTCGCCGTGCGCCGCGACCGAAAGGCGCGGCAATCCGGCGCCCGGGATGTCGGTCCGGCAGACTCAATCGTCGGGGTAGCGCGCGACGAGCTCCCGGACGAGCGCGCGGCGCTGGCGGGCCAGCTCGACCTTGCGCCGGGTCGACTTCTCGCGCTCGATCGCGATGGTCGCGACGTGGAGCTGGTAGAGCAGGTCGCCCCCGTTCCACTCCCGCGCCGCCGCATCGGTGAGACGCTTCAGCTCCTCGCGCTTCGCTGCGGCGTCGGCGGCCGACAGACGGCTGCTTGCGAGCCCGCCCGCGACGACCGCGATGTTCGTGCTCGCCGCGTTGCGGCTCCCCGCGGCGAGCGATAGGAGCCTGCGGACCTTGGCGCGCTCGCGCGAGAATGCCGAGTAGGCAGGGTCCGACGTCAACCACTTGTGCTGATCGTGGTGCCAGTGAAGCCGGGCCCACTCGTAGCGGCCGATGACGACGTACTCCGACCCGGCGCGACACTGCCGCCGAACCCAGAGCTCCGAGATGCGCTCCGGCGACGTCGGCCTGTCGTCGGTGTAGCTCATCACTCCGTTCGTCCACAGCACCTTGTAGCCCGCGCTCGCGCCGCCGCGGATAGCCTCGGTCTGCGGCGCTCTCCACACACGCAGCTCGATCGCGGCGATCTCGTCGAGAAGCTGCTGCATGCGGCTCTTCGTCGACACACCGCCGCGCCGTTTCTTCGACGTCTTCTTCGTCGACGCCGCACGCCCCGATCGATCGGAAGGCGACGAGCGGCGACGCGCGGACCGGTCGTCGGATCGAGCGGATCGCGACGACGGAACGGCTCGATCCTCACGCGCGCTCGACGCGGACCGCGACCTCGACGAGCTACGCTGCCCCCGCGGTCGTACGCCTGCTCTGCGAATCGTCTGGATGCGACCGCGCGGGAACGAGATCACCCCGGAGGCGCTCTCGATCGTGACCTCGCGTGAAGTCTCGCGGATGATCCGGCCGGTGACCTCGAGGCCGTTGCGCATGATGATGGTATCGCCTGCCAGCGGTGCCCAGGCGACGATCGCGACGAGGGTGACGCCGCAGGTGATCCTTCGTGACAGTCTGCCCGACGGTCGCATCGCAGTCCTCCGCTTTGCAGCGAACGCAAGCCCCCCCCGGGCCGCGCCCGACAAGCCTAACATCGCCATCACGCCTCGGGCCATCGGCGTCGAAAGCAAGGGCCGGAAAGGCGATTTCCAGCTTCGTCCGGCGGGCACCATCGGTTCAGATATCAGTCCCCGATGAACGAGGCACGCTGGAGATTCCGAGAGGCGCGTCGATGCACCCCCAAGATGACGAGTTCGCTTTCGACCCGGACGACCTGAACTTCGACGACGATCCTCCCCCGCCGCCCCCGCGAGGAACGCGTCGGTCACCTGGCCGCGGGCGGCCCGCCGGCGGCGCGCGCCGAGGCCGACCGGCTGCAGGCGATGCTCAGGGTGGCCAAGGTGGCGGCATCCCCCGGCGTGGACGCGGACGTGGACGCGGTCGTGGACGCGGTCGCGGACGTGGTCGTGGAGCAACGCGGCGAGGTAACCCGTACGCGTCGCCGCGAGCGGGTGGTCGGCGCCGTGGCGGCGGCTACGCGGCGCGACCGTCGAGCGGCACGACGATCTTCGTGCTCGGCTTGCTGGGGTGGATCCTGTCGTGCGGAGTGTTCGGCATCATCGCGTGGATCATGGGCCACAGCGAC
>CAYMRB010000738.1:0-2833 GCA_964392615.1 uncultured Planctomycetia bacterium
CTGCGGGCAGAGCTTCGTCGACCGCGGCGTCATCGATCCGGACGCGCACGCCGAAATCGACGGCCTGCCCGCGGTGACGGTCGAGGTCGACGGCGAGCGCGCGCTCGTGCCGTGCGCCGAGGCGCTGCTATCCGATCGTGCGGCCGCGGCGATGCTCGAGCGCGGCGTCGTACCGATTCAGAGCATCCGCCATCGCGACGCGGTGCGCGTGCTGCGGCTGCAGTCGCTCTCGGATCCCGTGACGCCGCTCTTCTGACGCGCGTCAGGATCCCGTCGAGCACACCGGCGGCGGCTCGTCACAGCCCAGCCTGTCGACGGCCTCGACGCGTCCGTAGCCGCAGCGCCAGAACGGCCGCGGCGGAAGCGGGCCGCCGAGGAAGTTGAAGCTCAGGATATAGACCGCATCGGTCACGCCGGTGCTGACGGCTCCATCGTCGTTCACGTCGCAAGCCGTGAGACACGGTGGCGGATCGCCGCCGAGGAACAGGAAGCGGAGCAGGAACATCGCGTCGGCGGCCTGGCCGAGGACCCAACTGTCGCCGTCGCAATTGCCGCGAACGAACCGCGGCCGACGCGCCGTGCACTCGTCCGGGACGCTATCGCCGTCGTCGTCGCGGCTGATCCCGTCGCGAATGTCGCACGCATCGGGAACGCCGTTGCGGTTGCAGTCGGGGCTCGTGGGCGGCGCGGTGTCGTTCACCAGCACCGTGATCCCGTCCCCCCGCGCCGCCGAGACCACCAGGTCCGCGTCGCCGTCGCCGTCCATGTCTCCCGGCGCGGCCCGGACGAGCGTCGTACCGTGACCGACGGTTTGAACGCTGTCGAACGTCCCGTCGCCGCTGCCGAGGCCGATCCACAGAACGACCGGATCGGGGTTCGGCGACGGGACCCAGCTGCCGACGACGAGGTCGAGCGCGCCGTCTCCGTTCAGGTCGGCCGCGTCGAGGGTAATCGGATACCGATCCCAGGCGCCGGAAGTCGCCTCCGGCAGTGGAATCCCGGGCAATGGCTCCCCGAGCTGACCGTTGCCGACGCCGGGCAGGACGAGGAGTTCCGGACGCACGCAGCAGATCAGCACGCCGAGGTCCGGCACGCGATCGCCGTTGAAGTCCCCGGCGACCAGCAGCATCGGCCCCCTCGCCTGACTGTCCCACGGCATCAACTCCGACGCGTCGAACGTGCCGTCGCCCCGGCCGAGAAGGACGGCGACCTCGTCGACGAGAACGGTCTCGTCGGCGAGAACGGTCGCGATGTCCAGCCGACCGTCGCCGTCGAAATCGGCGGACACCATCGACGTGATCGGGAAGGGCGACGAGCGGATCACCGCCTCCGACACGGAGGTAAACGAGCCGTCCGCCTCGGCAAGGCGAGCGCGGACGAAGTTCCCTCCCACGGACAAGTGGGCGGTGATGACGTCGGTCAAGCCGTCGCCGTTCAGGTCCGCGGCCACCACGGCGTTCGGGCTGTCCTCCGTCCGGATCGTGCCCGCCTCCTCGAACGTACCGTCGCCCGAGTCACGGTATCTCCGAACGCCCGGCGCGTCTCGATCAACCACCCAGAGCTCTGGAGAGCCCGCGTCCGCGGAAGCCGCGACGACCTCCATCAGACGTCCCGCCACCTCGATCGTTTGCGAGAGCTCCAGGCCGCCGCCCTCCGCGCCGAGAAAGAACGAAAGGCTGGTGCGCCCGACGCCGACGACGTCCGGTCGACCGTCTCGATTCACGTCGACGATGAGGGGATCCAGCGCCCCGCCGGGCACGCTCGCGCCGGGACGCAGCGCAATCTCCTCCGCGGCCGCCACCTCGTCCTCGTCGGCGATGCCGTTGTCGTTGCAGTCCTGCGCTCGCGCGAAGGACACGACGCCGAGCACCGCGATCGCGACGAGAGAGAACGGCGATCGTCGCATCTTCGAAACGAAGAGCATCACAACCTCCTGGAACCGCCTGCCTGCGCAAGGGGTGTGCGCCCGGATGATACGGCTGCCGCTCGCTGCCCGACAAGCGCGTTCTCAGTCGAGCGACTCGAGCACGCTCAGGTAGCTCTCGTACCGCAGACCGGAGATCTCGCCGCGATCGAGCGCCGCGAGGACCGCGCACTCGGGCTCGTCGACGTGGCGGCAGTCCTTGAAGCGACAGTCGCCGATGTGAGGCTGAAACTCGACGTAGTGCGGTCCGAGCTGCGCCGGCTCGAGAGCGGTGAGCCCGTACTCGCGATAGCCCGGCGTGTCGATGACCGCGCCGCCGTCCGCGCCCGGCAAATCGTAGAACGCGACCGCAGTCGTCACGTGGCGCCCCTTGCCCGTCTGCGCGCTGAGGTGACCCGTCTGGACCTCGAGCCCGGGACAGAGCGCGTTCAGGAGAGTCGACTTGCCGACGCCGGAGTGCCCGGAGAACACCGTGACCTTGCCCGCGAGCCACGCGCGCAGCGCGTCGATTCCCTCGCCGTGAAGCCCGCTCGTGCAGAACGTCGCGTGGCCGAGTCCGCGGTAGACGTCGAGGCACTCCTCGAGGTACTCGGCCGCGTCGGGCTCATCCGCGACCTGATCCCATTTGTTGAGGCACACGCCGGCCTCGACGCCTTCCCACGCTGCCGAGATCAGCACGCGGTCGACCAGCGACCAGCTCGGAAACGGCACGAGCGCCGCTTGCACGGACAGCACGCGATCGACGTTGGCCGCGACGACGACCTCGACCTGACGCTGCGAACCTCGCTTCGTCCGCCGGCGCCCGGTCACGGCGCGCCCCGCCAAGGCTCGAGCGCGACGCATCTCGGTGCGCCGCGGCAGGATCTCCTCGAGGACCGCCTCGCCTTCGCTCGTCGGGCTGACGACGAC
>CAYMRB010000739.1:0-2749 GCA_964392615.1 uncultured Planctomycetia bacterium
CTGCGGAGCTCATCGGCGAGCTCGGCCGCAAGGTCGTCCTCGCCCCGAAGGCGACAGCGACGGTGACGTTTGCCGTCACGTGGCACTTCCGGAACTTCCGCGGACGCGGCGTCGGAGGTCGGAGTGTCGGGCACTCATACGCGGCGCGGTTCGACTCGGCGCTCGCCGTGTCGAGACATATCGCCGAGCACTTCGAGCGGCTCGCCGGTGACACGCGCGAGTGGGTGGAGACGTGGTACGACGACTCGACGCTGCCGCACTGGCTGCTCGATCGCGCCATGGCCAACACGTCGACGCTTGCGACGACGACGTGCTATCGCTTCGCGGACGGTCGCTTCTGGGCGTGGGAGGGCATCGGCTGCTGCCACGGCACGTGCACGCACGTGTGGCACTACGCGCAAGCTCCGGGGCGGTTGTTCCCGGAGATCGAGCGCGATACGCGCGAGCGCGTCGACTTCGGCCTCGGTCTTCACGAGGACGGCGGTGTCGGTCACCGCGCGGGGCTGACCGGCTCGGCGCATCCGGCCGATGACGGACAGTGCGGCCGCATTCTCGGGGTCTATCGCGAGCATCAGATGTCGACGGACGACGCGTTCCTGCGTCGATTGTGGCCGCGCGTCAAGAAGGCGATCGAGTACCTCTTCCGCAAGGACGGCGACGCCGATGGCATGATCGAGGGATCGCAGCCGAACACGCTCGACGCGGCGTGGTTCGGCAAGATCAGCTTCCTCGCGTCGCTCTATCTCGCGGCGCTGCGCGCTGGCGAGGCGATGGCGAAGGACGTCGGTGACGAGGCGTTCGCCAAGCGCTGTGCAGCGATCGCCGAGCGCGGTGCGCAGTCCATTCTGGAAACCTACAACGGCGAGTACTTCACCCAGATCGAGGATCCGGCGCATCGCAACGCGATCGGCGTGGGGCCGGGCTGCTACATCGACCAGGTGTTCGGCCAGACGTGGGCGCACTGGGTCGGTCTCGGTCGGCTATTCGATCGCGACAAGCAGCTCAGCGCGCTGCGGGCGCTGTGGAAGTACAACTTCGTTCCGGACGTCGGCAAGTTTCGGCGCGAATTCCGCCAGGGGCGCTGGTACGCGGTCCAGGGAGACGCGGGGCTCCTCATGTGCACGTGGCCGAAGGGCGGTCAGAACCCCGGATTCAAGAAGCACTGGCAGTACGGCTACTTCAACGAATGCATGAGCGGATTCGAGTGGCAGGCTGCGGCGCACATGATCTGGGAGGGGCTCGATCAGGAGGATCTGCTCGACAAGGGGCTCGCGTTGACCTACTCGATCGATCGCCGCTACGACGCCGCGCATCGCAACCCGTACAACGAGGTCGAGTGCAGCGACCACTATGCAAGAGCGATGGCGAGCTACGGCGTGTTCCAGGCGGTCTGCGGCTTCGAGTACCACGGCCCGAAGGGGCACGTCGCGTTCGCGCCGCGCTTTCACCCCGACGAGTTCCGCGCCGCGTTCGTGACGGCAGAGGGCTGGGGGACGTTCTCCCAGAACCGCGACTTCGAGGTCGGGACGTACGATCTCGACGTGCGGTGGGGGCGTCTCGCGATTCGATCGTTGGCGGTGCGTGTGCCTCCGGGGACGCGCGTACGTCGCGTGACGGCGACGCTGGGCGAGCGGGAGCTCGGCTGCGCGTTCGAGCTGGACGGCCAGGCGTTGAGCGTGCGGCTGGATGAGCGCGTCACCGTCGAGCGCGGCGCGCGGCTGCGGTTGCGCTATGCGATCGAGTAGGCCGAGGCGACTGCTGGACCCGGGTGCGGAGATCGCGTAGTCTGCCGCCGACCCGACGGACGAGGAGCCGTCGTTCGGGCTTGTGGCTTTCGGTGCCGGGCGGAGCGGAACGGCGGACAGGAGGGAGGTTCATGGCGGGGTACGAGAGAGCGGGCTGTGCGCTCATTCTGGCGGTCGTTGTCGCCGCGTGTACGGCCGAGGCCCCGCTGGACTCGGCGCGGTCACCGTCGGCGAGCGAAGGGGTCGGCGTCGAAGCCGTCGAGGAGAAAGCCCCGACAGCGCCGCGGCCCCGGCCGGTCGAGCTTCGCGCTCGGGGGCTCGTCGGCGGCGCGCCCGAACCGCAGAGCTGGGAATGGCAGGGGGGCCGCGGGAGGCACGTTCCGGAGATTCTCGACGACCTGCACGGTGGCGACTCGGAGGCCGAGCGGGTCCTCCTCGATGCCGGGTTCGCGGCGCCGGGCGAGCGGAAACCGGCGGACGAGGAGCTCGCACCGGAGTCGAGTGCGAGTACGATGGGCCGCGAGCAGGACGGACCGGATTCGTCGGCCGACGGCATGGAGGGGCCATGATGAGAATCGATCGATTCGCTCTCGGCTTGGCAGCGGTGGTCGCGATCGGGTGCTCGACTGGCGAGGAAACGACGCGTCCGTCGCCGGGGGATCCTGACCCGTCGCCGGCGGTCACTTCGACCGACGCCGGCACGGCTCTCGCTCCGCCGTCGAGCACCGCGGTGTCGTCGGAGCCGTCCGCGGGCACGCCGCTCGATCAGCCGAGGCCGTCCGGTGTCGGTAGGACGACGGAACCGGTGATGTGGTCGTGGCCGCACCACGAGCGGCGCATCAACAAGCTCCTCCGCGACTTGCAAGAGTCCGGCGTGGAGATCGACCAGATCGTGTTCGACATGGAGCAGTACCCGAAGGAGGTCGACTACGGCGGTGACGGCGAGGCCGAGGCCGAGGTCGACTCCGACACCGACTCCGACACCGACACCGACACCGACACCC
>CAYMRB010000740.1:0-2730 GCA_964392615.1 uncultured Planctomycetia bacterium
ACGAATGCGCGTCGATTGATCTCTGACGCCATGCTGAGTTCCTTTCGCTTGCGAGAGCCGATCCTCCCGGCACCTCCAGAGTCCATGTGGGTCGCGGTGAAGTCAAGGAGGGGATCGGCGATCGCGTTGATCTCTTCGTATCATCGGTGCGATCATGAACGCTCCCCCCGGCCATCGAGCGATATCCCCATCATGATCCGGGCCGGGCGCTGTCCGTGATCAACACGTCGCCAGAAGCGAGAACATCGTGAACGTCAACGCTCCAACAGCCTTCCGACTGGTCGCTGCCCTGACTCTGTGCGTATCGGCTCTGAACGCCGGCGAGCCGCCGAACGTCGTCGTGTTCCTCGCCGACGACATGGGCATCGGCGACACGAGCGCGTACCGCGATTGGACCGGCAACGCGCCTTCCGAGCAGCTCGCGACGCCGTCGCTCGACCGGCTGGCGCGGCGTGGCGTGCGTTTCACCGACGCGCACTCGCCGTCGAGTCGCTGCTCTCCGTCGCGCTACGCGCTGCTCACCGGACGCTATTGCTGGCGGACGCGACTGAAGCACTGGGTGCTTTACGGCGTGCACTGCCCGCCGTTGATCGAACGGCAGCGGGTGACGTTGCCCGAGTTCTTGCAGAAGGCCGGCTACCGCACGGGCATGCTGGGCAAGTGGCACCTCGGACTCACCTATCGCAATGCGCAGGGGGAGAGCGCGACGGGCTGGAACGATGCCGACCTGACGCGGCCGCTCGCCGACAGCCCTATCGATCACGGCTTCGACACCTTCTTCGGCGTCTCGCGGAGTCACGGCACGTCCGGTCCGGACGGCCAGCAGAGAAACGGTCCGGACCAGCGCATCGGCCCCGGCTGGATCAGCGGCCGCGACGTGATCGGGGCGACGGGGAAGACCAAGAAGCTCGACGGCTCGTACGTCCTGCACGAGATGGGCGAGGTGCTCGACCGCAAGGCGATGGAGCTCCTCGCGTGGGGGGCAAAGCGCCCGGCGCCGTTCTTCCTCTACTTCGCGTCTCCGTCGAACCACGGCCCGTACACGCCGTCGAAGCAGATCGCCGGAATCCCCGTCGTCGCGGCCAGTCGCTACGTCGACGGCAAGCCGACCGAGAGCAAGCGGCTCGACTTCATCTACCAGAACGATGTGCACGTCGGCCGGCTGCTCGACTTCCTGGCGCGAACTCCCGATCCTCGTCGCGAGGGAAAGCCGCTGATCGACAACACGGTGCTCATCTTCACCAGCGACAACGGATCGGAGAACAGGGCCAAGCGCTTCACCGGCCCACTGCGCAGCAACAAGGGATCGGTCTACGAGGGCGGCCATCGGGTGCCGTTCATCGTCAGCTGGCCGGCCGGCGGCATCGGTGACGGTCGCGACGACACGCCGGGCAAGACGAGCGACCGATTGATCGCGTCGAACGACATCTATGCGACGGTGGCCGAGATCCTCGGCCGCCCGCTGCCGCCGACGAGCGGCGCCGAGTGTGGCGCGGAGGACAGCTTCAGCCGCCTGGCGGCCATGCGCGGCGAGGACTGCCCGCCGCGACCGCCGATCTACCCGAACGACCACAAGGAAGCGTCCAAGAAGAAGTCGGACAAGCGAGCGTGGATCGCCGTACGGTCGAACGCGGCTCCGATTCCCGGGCAATGGAAGCTGTTTCTCGACGAGCGGTTCGCGTGGAAGGGAGAGCCGCGGCCGATGGAGCTGTACGATCTGGCGGTCGATCAGCAGGAGAGCCGCAATCTGGTCGCCGATCCGAAGTACACGCGCGTCGTCGAGTTCCTGACGCGGCAGGCGAAGTCGGCTGCCGGCGATCAGGGCCGCACGCGGAAGCCCGAGTAGTCGGCGGGCGCGTCCCGATCGATCGTCCGCCGCCGGGATTTCCCGCGATGCGCGCGCGATTCTGCGGCATGATCACGTGCGTCGACGAGGGCATGGCCAGACCGCGAGCGCGCTTGATCGTACGGCAACCGGAGGCCCGACGATGATGACGACGCAACGTCTGTTTCCAGGGATCGCCGCCGCTCTCCTGGCGACCTTCCTTGCGAGTCCGGCAGTCGTGTGGGGTTCTGGAGCAGCTGCGCCAGAGGATCGGGAAGGCGAGGATCCCCAGGACAAGGACGACAACGGGGAGGCGGCTTACCTCCAATGGCTGCAGGACTGCTTCGGACAATTCGATGAGTCGAAATCCCTCCTCTGGGATTGGACGACGATCGACTTGCTCGCGCGCCAGCCCGGCGTCGAGGTCGTCCCGATGTTCCTCTCCGAGATGAAGAGGAAGCCGCCCAAGGGACTCGAGAATCGCCGCTACCTCCTGTCGTCGGCCATCGCCGCGCGAGCGATGAGTCGACACATGAAGTCCAGCTTGCTCGACTCCGAGGCCGAAGCGCTCCTCGCGTTCGTGCGCGACGATCTTCGCCACCCGGCTTGGTCCTGGGCGGCATACAGCGCGGCTCTTTCTTTGGCGGAGCGACGCACGGAGGCCAGGCAGCTCGACAAAATCGTCGTCGATTCTTCGCGGCCCCCGGTGGTCCGAGCGGCCCTTCTCCTCGGGTTCGCCGACGCGGGCAGAACGCGCGCGCTCTTGTGCGTCGATGAGTTGCTCGCAGAGGCCGCCACGCTCGAGGACCCGATCGATCGGGACCGGCTGCGCGAAGCGGTCGCCTGGGCGTCCGCCGCACTCTGCAAGCCGATTCTCGGCGACGACGAATCCTCGGGGAGGAGGA
>CAYMRB010000741.1:0-2707 GCA_964392615.1 uncultured Planctomycetia bacterium
CGGAGTCGGCATCGGAGTCGGAATCGGAATCGGAATCGCTGTCGAACTTGCACGCGGTTCGAATCCCCTTTCCGAATCTCCCTTCCGAAACCGTCCGTGGCTGACCCTTCCGTGTCTTGACTTCCGCCGCTGGGAGGCGCACCCTTGACGTCGCGTGGCGTGTCGATCGCTGCGGTCGTCATTGTCAGCATGCGGGTAGCCTTGTCGGTCCTCGATCTCGAGAGGAGAGCATCATGCTGCGTCTCGGCTCCCTGACCGGTTCGTTCGTCCTGTCGGCGATCGCTCTCTTTTGGGGCTCCGGCGTGGTGCTCGCCGACACCGGCCACGTCGATTTCCGCTTCGCCGGTGACGCGCCGTCCGGGACTGAAGTGACCGTCGCAGTGATTCCCGTCGACGCGGCGAGCCCTGCAGACCAGTACGAGCACCTCTACGCGATCGAGGGGCTGACCGCGCCCGAAGCGCGCGATGTCGTGCTTCTCGACCTCCGCGCGCGCGGCTGGACCATCGCGACGAGCGGCGAGGCGGGACTGACGATCGTCTCCCATACGGCGGAGGACGGCTCGAGACGTCGCGTGTCGACGGTCGGCGTCCGCGACAATCGCGCCGAGATCGACGTCGCCGCGAGCGGCCGTTGGTCCTGGGGAGAGACCACGGACGAGCTCGATCACTTCGTGCTGCGGTTCTGGGGAGATGCGACCACGACGACCGCTCCCGGCGTGGTGCGCGTCTACATCACCAAACCGTGGCTACGGTGGGACGAACGGCCGCTCGAGATTCCAGTCGAGCTGCCGCCTTCCGCCGATCCTCGGACCTGCGCCGAGCTCGTCGCTACCGGTCTGCAGGCAGCCGGATACGACGCCGCGCTCGATGGCGCCGCCATCTCGATCCCGCCGTTCAGCGAGTGGACCTGGGTCGAGCTCACGATCGACGACGCCGACGGCGGCCCGCAAGCCGCGGTCGAGTTGCCGCCGTCGGTCGGCTGTGATACCGAGATCCACCTCGGCTTCTCCGCCGAGCCGGTGCGCGGCGCGTGGCCGTTCGCCGGCGTCCTCGGTGCCGAGCTCGACGCTGGCATCTGCACGTCGACCGGCGTCGTGCGCACGCCCGATCCGGAGCTCACGCTATACGCCAACGTCGTGTCGCGCCTCGGCTCGGAGCTCGGGGGGGTTCAGGGCTGGAAGATCGTGGTCGTCATCGACGACGGTGACTTGCTCGACGTCACGACCGCCGGAACAGCCGCGGCCTCGGCCGACGACGAACCTCCCGGCCTGCGCGACAACGGAATGGAGTTCATCGAGATCATCGATCCGGCCCTCAACGGAGGCCAACGCGGCGTGGTCAGCACCGTCATACCGTCCCTCGTCTTCCCGATCACCCTTCCCCGCGTCGGAACGGAGTCGGTTCTGGCGTTGACCATCGCGCCGGACCGCACGCCGGACGACGTGCCATCCGTCGTGCTCGCAAGGTACCAGGGCGGCGTCCACTTCTCCGGGACTGCCGGCGGCACGCGAAGCGTACTCACTGTCGCCGGGATGGCCCGAGCCGCCGGCACGAGCAGCGCTCGCATCGAGTTCCAGCGCGACCAGCGTTTCGTCCGCGGCGACGTCAACCAGGATAGTCAGATCAACATCGCCGACGGCATCGCCATCCTCGGCTACCGATATCTCGGCACATCGTTCGGCAGCTGCCTGTCCGCCGCGGACACGAACGACAGCGGCTCGATCTCGACGACCGACGCGGTGCAGCTCTTCTCGTATCTGTACCTCGGCGGCGGACCGCCGGCCCCACCGACGACGTGCGGGATCGACCCGACGACCGACGGGCTCGCGTGCCCAGAGGCGCCGACCTGCGCGCTTTGATGCCCGCGGCCAGGCTGCGTCGCGGATCGCCTACTCCCACGAGCGAACACGGCGACCGTATCCGGCCCTCGCCCGCCGGTCAGCGCCCGCCGCCAACTCGAGAGTTGACCGCAAGGGGGTGACGCGTCGACATAGGATGTGACCCGCGCCATTCACGCGCGCCGACGTCGATCGAAGGAACGGTCCGCGACATGAAGAACACCACAGCCTGGTATCTGCTGCCGGTAAAGTACCTCTGGGTCGGCGCGCGCGAGTTCTGGGATGCCGAGGGATTCTCCCGCGCCAGCGCGCTCGCGTACACGACGCTGCTGTCGCTGATCCCGCTGACCGTCGTCGTCCTGTCGATCTGGGGCGCCGTGCGCGACGAGGAACTCAAGGAGTCGGAAGTCGTCGAGGACACCCTGCACCAGCTGCTCTGGCCCGCAGCCGAGACGTTCCGCATCCAGCCCGCGCCCGGGGAGGAGCCCATCCCGGAGGTGTTCGGCGACGAGGAGTCGACAGACGTCAGTCGAAGCGAACTCGAGGCGCTGCAGGAGAAGCACGGCGCGGAGAAGTTCCAGGCCGTCAAGCTCGAGTCGACGAGCGAGATGGTCGTCACGAAGCTCACCGAGTTCGTGGCCAACCTGCGCGCGGACCTCAAGACGATCGGCATCATCGGCGCGCTCTTCCTGCTCTTCACGACGATCTCGCTCTTCAACTCGATCGAGGCGAATCTCAACGAGCTCTGGGTGATCCGGGCGCGACGCAATCCGATCCGCAAGTTCCTCGTCCTGTGGGCTCTGCTGACGTTGGGGCCGATCCTGCTCGCGGCGTCGCTCGTCGTCCGAGCGCGCTATTTCACCGACACG
>CAYMRB010000742.1:0-2695 GCA_964392615.1 uncultured Planctomycetia bacterium
GTGCCGAGGAGAGGACTTGAACCTCCACCCGCGTAAAGCGGACTAGGACCTGAACTCAAAATCGGCCGATTTCGCAAGATGCGGCCGGATGGGCATTTCGGCCGTAACCCCCAATGTCGTGGACGTTTCGGCTCATCCTTGGTAGAAGTCGTTCGAACTCGACCGTCTTCGGTAGTGGACTCCATGTTGGACTCCACCGAGGCGAATCTAGGTAACTTCGCGGTGGCCGACTAGGCGCCGCGCGACGAGCGACTAGGGCTTCCGACGATGGCCACCTTCTCGAAACCGACGCGCAGGATTCGAAGCGGGAAGAAGTCGAAGCACTACTGGGTCAGGGTGAACGAAGGGGGGCGGCGTACTTGGCGCAGCACGAAGCAAGAGACGCTCGCGCTTGCGAAGGAAGTCGTCCGCAAGTGGCAGCACCGCGACGCTCAGGGCGAGCTTCACGTCCAGGAGCTCGGCTTCGACGAGGCCGTCGACCAGTGGATCGAGGTGAAGCGCCCGCGCGTCAGCGACGCGTGCATCGCCGTCTACGCGCCGCACGCCTCGACGTGGAAGCAGCACTTCAAAGCGCGTCGGCTCCAGTACGTCGAGACGGCGGACATCAACCGCTTCCTGGCACGCCGGCGGCGAAAGGGCACGGCCGCGCGCACGCTCAACAACGAGCGGGCGACGATGTCGTCGTTCTTCGAGTGGGCCGTCGGAAACCAGCTTGCTCGGACGAACCCGGTGAAGCGCACCGAGCGCTTCGGCGAGGAGAAGCGGCACGTCCGGACGCTCGAGGTCGCAGAGGAAGACAAGCTTCTCAAGGCCGCGCGGGCTATCGGCGACCAGCCCTACGGCTTCATCTTCACGCTCCTGCGCTCAGGCCTGCGTCGCGGCACGGTCGCCGCTCTGGACTGGATCGATATCGACTTCGCCCGCGGCGAGTGGCGAATCCCGGCGGCAAAGATGAAGAGCCGTGAGGATTTCGTCGGGCGCCCCATCGCTCCGGATCTTCTCGAGTATCTCCGTGAACGTGCGCGTCCGGCGGGACAGGTCTTCGGTTCGCTGCGGCTGACGGATTGGAAGACGGCCGCCGAGGCCGCGGGGCTCTCGTGGCTGCGGCCGCACGACTTGCGCCGGAACTTCGTCACGAGGTGTCGACGCGCCGGCGTGCCGCTCGAGGTGACGATGCACCTGTCCGATCATCGGGACTTGCGCGTTGTTCTCGAGTGCTATCGCGGTGTTGACCCGTCGGAGGCCGCGGATGCGATTCGGTCCGTCTTCGGTGCGGCGAGAGAGAGCGCAGGGGTATCGAAGTGAAGAAGAAGAAGAAGAAGAAGAAGGGCGAGACGATTCGTGTGGACCTCGCCGAGCGGCTTCACGACCTCGGCGAGCGAATGCGCCCCCCCGATAAACTACGCCGGAAGCTCGCGGCGCTCTCGATCAGCATGTCGGAGGCGACGAGGGTCGACATTCCCGCCGACTCCCCGGAGGCTGAGAGAATCACCGAGCGGCGCGCGGAGGCGGCTGCCGCGAGACAGCATGAGGAGTTCATCGAGCGCCGCGACGAACTCACCGCGAAGGGCTACGAGTGGGTGTGCACGAAGCGGCAGGCGGACTATCTGCTCTCGCGCGGATTCGATCCGGCGCTGCCGCGCAACACTCTGACGAAGATCCTCAAGCGCAAGGGCGCCATCTACTCGCCGAAGCCCCGCGGCTGGTTCTACCCTCCGGGCTTCAAGGCGTAGGCTCGCACACGAATCCCGGCGACTCGCACACGAGTTGCACCCGGGCAGTTTCGCCGCGGATCGGCCATTGCCACCAACAGGAGGCTGATACAGGCGTTTTCGTGCCCGCGAGATTCGCACTCTCGGCCGTTTCTTGGCCCGGCCGTGTTCGCTATAGGTGGTCCGCGACGATTCGAAATCAATCGCATGGAGCCAGCTTCAATGAAAGCGAACAGCACTCCCTGGATGACCCTCACCGAGTGGGCGCGACACCTGCGCGTCCACCCGCAGACGGCTCGGAAGATCCTCGACGAGTTCCCGCATCTCGCCGTTCGCGTCGGCGCGCAGATTCGCATCCACGCCGACGACGCGGACCGCTTCCTGCGTGATCAGAGGGTCGAAGGCCGGCTTGCCTGCCGCCCCGGCCGCCCGAAGACCGCTACCGCCTAAACCGCGAAACGACGACGCCTCGGCCGACGGAGCCGAGGCGCGGCGCGGGTAGGAGCCCACGTTCAGAAGCGAAGAAACTCATGTTACTCCCGGCCACCCCACTGCTCAAGAAGGTCGCACCTCGCGAGCTCACCGACGACGAGCTCGAGCGCGCGCTGGTCGCGATTCTGCGACGGCTCCCGGACGACCACGTCGACCGCCACACTATCGTCGGGCTGAAGCGAACCGTCGCAGCCCGTCGGCAGCGGGAGCGCCGCCGATGGTCGTGAGTGCGACGAATGGCACGAAGCCCGACCAGGAGTCTCGGTCGCACGCGGCCCTGCTCGCCGCTCTTGGAGCCTGGGACGTCCGCGGCGAAGCGGATTGGTTCTACGAGCTGTGCGACCACAAGCACCACATGGCGGGCCGGCCGCGGGCCTTCCTCGGCGCGTTGATGCCGCACCTTCAGGGCGAAGCCGATCTCGGGTGCCTCGAGAATCGACTCGCGGCCGACGCTCCGGCCCTCCTCGCTGAGCTGCACGGCTACTGCGCCG
>CAYMRB010000743.1:0-2672 GCA_964392615.1 uncultured Planctomycetia bacterium
GCCGAACATACGAACCTCCCCTGTCTCTTGAGAAAGGACTCAATTCGCGCGCACCACCGGGACGACTCGAGGCCCGATCATGTCGACGATCATGACCTCGTCGCCGGTGGCGATCTCCTTCTCCTCGGTCGTCGTCGCGGAGAGCTCGAGCGAGCGGCCCTGGACCTCGACGGTCACCTTTCCGTGCCCGTCACCCCGCGGCGGGATTCGCAAGTAGACCCGCGCGATCTTCCCGACCGCACCACGAGGATCGACGTTGCCGCTCGACTGGAGCTGCAGCATCAGCGACCACAGGTACGCGACGAGGACGAGCGCGACGCCGCCGGACGCCACGGCGATGAGAGCCGACAGCAAGTCGCCGAGACCGTAGTACGTGCCGCACTTGCCACCGAGGCCGAAGAACGTCACGAACGCGATCAGCGTCTTCGTCGAGATGACCTTGAACGCGGCGGCACTCGCGTCCGCAGCGTCCACGTCGGCATCACCGACATCGACATCGAGATCGACGTCGACGCCGACGTCCGCCTGCGACATGTCGACGTCGTCGCCGCCAAAACCGATGAGAAGCAGCAGGAGCTGGATCCCGAGGATCGCGCCGCCTGCAACCGCACATACGAGGTACACGGTGTCCATGGATCGACCTCTTCGAATCCCGATACCGTCCTATCGGCGCGGCACGAGCGGGCCGCGCAGCAGGATCCTTGGAGACTCAGCCTACCATCCCGCGAATACCGGCGGACAGAGTGGACCGGCCGATTCGCCGACCTGCCTGTCCCGGGAAACCGGTGCCCTGGTCGCCTCAGGAAGCGCTGGATTTCAGGCCGACTTCAGGAAACCGACCGCACAGCGGCTACTTCTGAGCCAGGTCCTTCCACGCCGCATACAGCGTCTCGAAGACTTCCTCGACGTTCTCCACTTCGAGGCACGAGAACGCGACGCGGATGTCGTGGTCACCGCTCGAGATCACTCCGACGCCGTACTTGTCGAGAAGATGGACACGCAACTCCTCGGCGTCGACGTCATTGAGGCGCACGCACATGAAGTAGCCCGAGTTGAACGGGTACACCGTCCAGGCCTCAGCGAACTCGGGTCGCTCGAGCACCTCGCGGGTGCGCGTGGCGCGAGCGCGCAGGATGTCGCGCTTCTGCTGCCGCTCTTGCACCGACGTCTCGCTGCCGAGGAGGCGTTCGACCGCGGACTGCGTCGTGTTCGGCGTGTTCGAGATGCCGCCGCGGATCGAGCCCATCGTCTTCTTCTCGAGCGCCGTGTGCACGGCGTCGAGGTCGCCGTCGCCGCCGGCCGCGAACGACAGGAAGCCGACGCGGAAACCCCACGCGAACATCTCCTTCGTCGCGCCGTCGAGCTTGGCCGCGAGCACGCGAGGGTGCAGGTTCGCCAGGTAGCCGAAGATCGACTCCTGCAGGCTCGCGTCGTCGTAGAAGAGCCCGAAGTACGCATCGTCGCAGACCGCGACGATGTTGAGACCGGCGTCGGCCGCACGCGCGATCGCCGCCTGGATGGCCTCGGCATCGGCCGGGCTCGGCGTGAAGCCGGTCGGGTTGTTCGGGAAGTTCAGGAGGACGATCGCCCTCTTGACCGTGCCGGCGAGCTCGTCGAGCTTCGCCGAGAACGCCGCGGCGTTGAACCGGTCGCCGTCGTACAGCGGGTAGTTCTCGATACGCGCGCCGATCCGCACCGTGTAGGTCAGGCGGTAATTGCCCCAGAAGTGCGCCGGCAACACGATGACGTCGTCCGGATCGACGAACAGATCGCCGATGACGCCGAGCCCGTGGGTCAACGCGCTCGTGACGATCGGCGTGCCCATCGTCTTGCCGCGCATCAGCGGGTTCTCTTCGAGCTGCTTCTCGCGCCACAGGCCGCGCAGCTTCGGGCGCCCGGCGGTCGGCGCGTACGGAAACACCTCGCCGGGCTCCATCGCGAAGAGATCGGTCACGCACGGCAGGTGCATCGGCACGCCGCCTTCGGTCGCGATGCCGATCGTCGCGTTGAAGCGGTGCGCCCGCTCCTTGGCCTCGGCGGACTGGCTGATGATCCCCTTTGGAAAAAACAGCCGTTTTCCGAGACCCGAAAGCATGTCGAGAACCGGAGGAGCTTCGCTTTCGAGAACGGCGTTCAGTTCCTGAGCCAGCGGGGGGATCTTCATCGTTCCACGGGGGCTGGAGAGAGGGGGAATTCGCCCGGGCCATCCGGGTCGCGGCGGCATTGTAGCGAGGCGGTGAGCGGGGGTCGAGATGGACTCGAAAAACCCCTCCGGCGCAGAGGGCGCGGAGACAGGACGCGCTTCGCGCTCGACCTCCGCGCGAGATCCGGTGACAATCGACGTCCTCACACCGATGACGACCACCCGAGGAGAGAGCCCATGAGCCGACGTCCTGAAGACCGCACGCACAACCGCCGCGACTTCCTGCGCCAGTCGACCGGCGCGCTCGCCGGGCTGACTCTCGCCGGTTCATCCGCGTACGCCCTCGACGATGCGCCGAAGGGCGGACCGCTGCCGACCCGTGTGCTCGGTCGCACGAAGGCGAAGGTCTCGATCCTCGGCTTGGGCACCGCGCCGGTCGGCGAGTCGCCTGTCGGTCTGCAGGACGCGATCAAGATCTTCGGCGCCGCCATGGATCGCGGCGTGCACTACATCGACCCCGCGCGGGGCG
>CAYMRB010000744.1:0-2671 GCA_964392615.1 uncultured Planctomycetia bacterium
GCCGACGCGCAAGATGTACTTGTACTCGTCGCCCGCACGAGCGCTCGCGACCTCTCCGGACCAATAGCCGCCGCCTTCGGGAGCGAGCGGGTCGCGACCATCGTGCCAGCCGTTGAAGCTCCCCACGACCGAAACGCGCTCGGCGTGCGGCGCCCAGACGCGGAACGCGACGCCGCCGTCGTAGAGAACGGAGCCCATGCCGTCACGGGTCGTCGGTGCCGGGGACATGCGCGAAGTACCTCCGATCAGACCTCGGGAAGCTCGTAGCCCGCTCGGTACGTGCGGCGCAGAAGCTGCGTCGCGGAGTCGTTCTCGGCGATGCGGGCCGACGCGCCGTCCCATGCGAGCGTCGAGTGCGTGAGGTGAGCGATGTTGCCCAGGTGGCACAGCGTGGTCGACCGGTGGCCGGTCTCGACGTCGGCGTTGGGCCGCTCGCGAGTACGAACGCAGTCGAGGAAGTTCTCGACATGCTGGCGCCAGCCGGAACCGCCGGAGTGCTCGGCGTCCATGCCGTCGGAGTTGACGATCTTCCAAGATTGATCCCTGAGCATCACGGTGCCCTTCTCGCCGTAGAACTCCATGCCGCCGCCCCAGTCGTCGATGCCTCGCTTCGACCAGATTCGGTGCTCCCAGACGAGCAGCTTGTCGCTCGGAAACTCGAACGTGGCGATGTGCGTGTCCGGCGTTTCGCGGTCGTCCTTGTGGACGAACTGGCCGCCACCGCTCGAGACGCGCACGGGGTGGTCGACGCCGAGACCCCAGCGCGCGATATCGAGGTAGTGGACGCCGTTGTTGCCGATCTCGCCGGTGCCTGTGTCCCAGAACCAGCGCCAGTGGTAGTGGAAGCGGCTCTTGTTGAATGGACGCATCGGTGCGGGGCCGAGCCAGAGGTCCCAGTCGAGACCGGCGGGCGTCGCGCTGTCGGGAACGTGGCCGAGGTTCGGGCGCGTGCTCGTGATCCAAGCGCGCGCCATCGCGACGTGCCCGAGCTTGCCGCTACGGACGAACTCGCACGCTTCGCGCATCATGTCCTGACTGCGGCGTTGTGTGCCGACCTGGACGACGCGACCGTGCTCGCGTGCCGCGCGGACCATCAGCCCGCCTTCCTCGACGTTGTGCGATACGGGCTTCTCGACGTAGACGTCCTTGCCGGCGAGGCACGCAGCGATCGTCATCGGCCCGTGCCAGTGGTCGGGTGTCGCGACGACGAGCGCGTCGATCGAGGCATCGTCGAGCAGGCGGCGCCAGTCTCGCTCGACGCGCGGGCGGGCCGACTGGTGCTTGGCGGTCTCTGCGACGGCCGCACCGATGACGGACGCGTCGACGTCGCAGACCGCGACGACCTCCGTGTCGCGAGCTCCGGCGAAGGCGCCGGCGAGGGCCTTGCCGCGGCTGTGAACGCCGATGACCGCGACGCGTACGGTCTTGGACGGTGTGCCCGCTCCTTCGAGTCGGGCCGTGGCCGCCGCACCGAGGCCGGCGGCGGTGGCGGCGAGGAAGCGTCGGCGGTGGAGTCGTCGCATGGGAGCCTCCTTCGAGGGCTGTAGATACCGCCAGAGCATATCCGAACGCGACCGCGAGTTCCGTTCCTTCTCGTTCGCGGCCTTCAGGAGGTATAGAATGCGCCGCGGGTGGGACGACGGAGTCTCGCGGGCCTTTCGGCAACGGTTGACCGGAGCGATTCGATGAACTCACGTCGCTGGATCGTGCCTCTCCTCCTCGCGTCGGTCGCTTCGGGCACCGGGTCGGTTCGCGCGTGCGACGAGTTCGCCCCCGCGGACGGCTACCGCTTCGTGCTGCCCGAGGTCGGCGCGTTTCCGGGCGAGCGAATCCGCTACACGATCTCCGCCTGGCACGAGCAGTCAGCGCAGGGTTTCTCGCTCGCGGCGAGCTATCCGTCGGACGTGCTCGAGATCGAGCGCCTCCATGCTGAGGGGACGATTCTCGAGGCGATCGAGTCCGACTTCTTCGAGTCGGTCGTCGATCCGGAAGCCGGCATCTTCGTCGTCGGGCTCCTCGTCGATCTCGCGCCGCCGTTCGAGGGAGGTGTGCTACCGAACCTCAACTGCCCGATGCCGATCGTCCACCTCGACCTCCACGTGCGGCGGGACTTCGAAGCCGATCAAGCCATCCGGCTCGAGGATGGTCTGTCGAATCCGCCGATCGCGAACACGTTCGTCGTCGACAACCGCTCGATTCCGGTGACCGAGCTCACGAGCAGAGCGGTTCGACGCGCTCGAATCGTGCCCGCGTTCCTGCGCGGCGACGCGACGGTCGATGGAGCGACCGACGTCGCCGACGTCGTGCGCACGCTGCGCAGCTTGTACGAGGACAGTCGGCCGCCGCTCTTCTGCCTGGATGCCGCCGATATCAACGACGATGGGTTCGTCGACCTCAGCGACCCGATCTACCTCCTGTCATTCCTCTACCTCGGGGGGCCGGAGCCACCGCCGCCGGGCACGTACCTGAGTCGTCACCGGCGCGAGGATCCGGGGCCGGACTTGACGGCCGACGACCTCGACTGCGAGCGACCGTTGCGGCACGTGCGGTATCCGTGAGGCGGGCGGTGGCTCTGCCTCGGGATTCACTTGGATGAAGTCGTGGGGGACGGGGTCGGAGTCGGGGGCGGAGTCGGAGTCGGTGTCGGTGTCGGAGTCGGAGTCGGAGTCGG
>CAYMRB010000745.1:0-2639 GCA_964392615.1 uncultured Planctomycetia bacterium
ATCTTCAACGCGATCATCGTCGGCGTGCAGATCAAGACCGCCGGCATGTTCACGCTGGCCGAGCTGGCGACCGACGGCGTGCTCAGCCCGTTCGTCGCCAAGATTGTCGGCATGGCGGTCTCGAGCGAAAAGGTGCGCGAGTTCGAGGCGCGTGCGCACGTCGAACACCACCGGCTGATCGTCGAGATGCTCGACATCTCGCGGCAGCGCTTCGACGAGTTCCTCGCACGGTCGTCGGACGGGCTGGATGAGTTACGCGACTTGCTCGACGAGATGCGCGCGTACCGCAAGCGTCTCGACGACATCACCGACGCCTTCGCGTTGAGCCGCTATCCCGATCCGGCGCTCGGCGCCGTCGGCAGCGCGGAACCGACGAACGATCTCGCCGAGGGGGATGGGTGATGGTCGACGTCGACGCCGGTCGGTTCGCGAATCTTGGGCGCTTTCTCGAGCGCGCGGACCTGCTGGTGCTGACTCCGGACGAGCGGACCGGCTACTTCGAGGAGTGGCGCGAGATCGACTCGCGCGAACGCGATCTCGACGATCGCCTGGTCGTCGGCCTCGTCGGTGGCACGGGAGTCGGGAAGTCGACGTTCATCAACGCGCTGGCGCGGGACGCGATCTCGAAGAGCGGTGACCGACGGCCGACGACCGACCGCGTCGTCGCGTACCGTCACCGCGATACGGACGTGCCGGACGATCTGCCGCGCGCGGACCTGTCCGAGCCGCAGGTGCTGCACGACAACGCGTCGCTGGCGCGAGTCGTCGTGCTAGATTTTCCGGATTTCGACTCGGTCGAGGCCGGGCATCGCGACATCCTGCTGCGACACCTGCCGTTTCTCGACGTGCTCTTCATCGTCGTCGATGACGTGAAGTACGGCGACCGGCGCCTGTTCGAGCTGCTGCGGGACCTGCGCCACGATCCGCAGAATCTGTTCGTCATTCTGAATAAGGTCGATCGGCTCGTTGCGCGCTATGGCGCCGACGGCTGGCGTCGCGTCGCGGCCGAGATCCTCGACGACTTGCACGAGAAGCTGGAGGAGCACGCGGCGCTGCGACTCGAGCAGCAGCAGCTCCGGGCCGTGTCGGCGCTCGGGGCTCTCGATCTCGCGCGCGGCGAGTGCGCCTCGGCGCCCACGCCCGACGCGATCGTCGACGGTGACTTCGAGTCGATTCGCGCCCTTCTGAACTCGTACCGCGAGGACAAGCGACGCCGCGAGGCAAAGCGTCTGAACCTCGGCAGCCGGCGGCGCGAGCTCTTCGACGCGTTGCGGCGACACGTCGTCGGCGGGGAACCGCCACGCGTCGCCGCGCGCGCTGCGGAGCACGTCGAATCGTGGCGGATCGAGCTCGACGGCGTTCTCGCGGGCATGTCGCAAGACGTGCTGACCGCAGTTGAGCGACGGGCGGTTCGCAGTCGCTCCTTGCGCGCCGCGGCGCCGCACTACGGCGTGCCGTTGTCGCTCGTCTTCACGCTGCTCGGCGAATGGGGGAGTTGGCGTTCGCGCGGCGCTGCCACCGCGATCGACTCCGGCGCGTTCGCGTCGCGGATCGTCAACCACTACCGGGCATACCTCGACGGCCTCGAGAACCTCCGCGCGACGGTCGATACCGAGTTTGCCGCGGCCGAGCTGCCCGTGTCCGTGACCGCGGCTGTCGCGGACGCCTCCAGCGCGGCCGGCCGCTCCGGCGATTGGGCGACCGGCGTCGCGTCGCGACTCGAGGCGGCGCTGAACCGGCCCCTTGGAACCGTCGCGGCGAGCGGCGAGAGTGGTGGGGATCCGTCGTCGTCGGCTGCGACCGATCGCGACGCCCCGGCGCTCCGACGGCGCTGGCCGTGGCATATGCCGGCCCTGCTCGTCGCGCTCGGCGGGTTGTGGAGCATCGTCTATCCGCCTCTCGCCGCCGTCTTCTCGAGCGACAAGACGTGGGCGGACTTCCTCGGCGAGCTCGTCGGTTCGCTCATCGACGCGCTGAATCCGACGTTCCTCATCGGTCTGGTCGGCGGCGTCGTCCTCGCCTATTTCGCGACGGCGCTCTACGTGTGGATTCGCGAGTCGCAGCGCCTCGACGAGGTCACCGGCGCGACGCAGGAGCTCGTGCGCGACGAGATTCGCCGGCGCGGCGCCGACGTGTTCGGAGCGGTCGAGACGCTCGTGGGCCGTTTCCGCGGGGAGATCGGGGAGCTCGAGCAGATCGTCGGCAAGGGCGATTCCGACTACTGACTCCGGCATTCCGAATGGATCGGCCGGCCTCCGGAATCCCGCGGAATCACAGGCTTCCCGACCCCGCTCCGAGGGAACGCAGATTGCGCAGATACCCGCAGATTCCGCAGATTGCCCTGGCCATTCGTCGAATCCCCGAGGGACGTCCCTCCATCTGCAAGCGCAGGGAGGGCAAGAGCAGTCGCGTGGGGGCGGGGCGCAAGTCCGCACTCCTTTTCGCCTATCTGCACTGCCAACGTCGAGAATCTTGTTCTCCGGCGAGGACTTCTGCCGCCTCCAAGCAGGATTCTAAGGAACCCAGGAACCCAGGAAAGGAAGTGGATGCGCCCTCCCTTCCTGGGTTCCTGGGTTCCTGGGTTCCTTAGTGCCGTGTTTCGCAAATATCTGTGCATATCGAGCGAGCAGATTCGTTCG
>CAYMRB010000746.1:0-2599 GCA_964392615.1 uncultured Planctomycetia bacterium
CGGCCCGTGATTCGCAGAGCACGGCGCACGGATAGCGCTCACCGTCCTTGCCCGTCACGCGCCTGCCCTTTTGCCACTCGCCGCTCGCCGGCAGGAGGTTATCGTCTGGCCACGCCGCCGTCGGCCATTCGGGATGGACACCGCGCAGCTTCGGGAACACGGCGGGGTCCATGACATCCTGGAAGATGTCGTAGCGGCTCGTCAGGATGCCGCGCTCGTTCATCGCGGCGATGGTCGCGGGATCTCGGCGATGGCTCCAGAGGATCCTCTCGATGCCCGCCGCGCGCAGCTCGTCGACGATCCCGAGCGCGTCGCGGTCCCAGCACCAGACGTTGACGGCGCCGACGAGCCGATCGACCGCCGGAATCGCCTTCCGCTTCTCGGCGAGCGTCCGAAAGCGGCCGATCGCTTTCGCGTGCGCTCGGTAGCGCTTGCACATCGCGACGTGCCCGCCCCGCTCGAAGAAGACGTAGCGCAGCTTGCGGTCATATCCGAATCGACCGTGCTGCGCGTCCCACTCGGGCGCGATCGCGAGACGTCCGTCGACTCGACGCATCGCGATCGACGCGTCATCCGGCGTCTCGAGGATCGCCATGTACCCCGCCGCGCCGTCGGTCGCGCCCCAGAACGCCATGCAGATTCCGTGGCCGCCGTACGCGACCAAGCGGAGCGGTCGGACCGACGCGTCGTCGACCGGATACGAGATGCCCTCATTCATCGGCACGACGACGTACGTGCCCGCATCGGTGACGAACGGCGCGGGATATCGCAGCGGCCGATCCATCTTGCCCCGCGACGAGAGCTCGACGGTGAACTCCGGCCGCGCCTCGTCGAGCCGAAGGCGAAGGGTGACGCGCTGCGCGGTCGCCGTCCACATCAGCTCGGCGTCGATGCCACCGTCCGCCTCCTTGGCTCGTAGCACGACAACGCTGCCGAGCGCCTTCTGGCGCCACGCGCGCTGCGCTCCCGAGCCGTCTTTCTTCGAGCGGACCTGGAACGTCGCATCCGACGTGTCGAGCGCGACAGCGATGGCCGCGCCGTCGACCCGCACTCGCTGCGGCATCTGCGGGTCGCGCAACGCGTCGACCGTACCGCTCTTCTCGCATCGAAGCCCGTCGACCCAGACCGTCGCCGGTCCCGACCCCGTCACGCGAGGCCAGACCTGCGCGACGCCGGTCGGCACGATCAGGCGCGACTTCAGAGCGCGCCATTCCACACGGCCTCGCACGCCGCTGTACCCGCGCATCCAGTCGACGACTTTGCCGCGACGATCGTAGAGCACGACGCTGATGCCGGCCTCGCCGCCTCCACGAGCCCGGACCCGCGTCGCGAGCTCGAGCAGATCGCCCGGACGCACATCGAGACGCTCTTCGCGGCCCAGGCTCCAATCGCGCGTACCGCGGTGCTCGATGCGAATCGACGGTGACGCGCTCGCGTCGAAGCGAACGGCGCGATCGACCGCCAGCTCGCCGCCGTCCTTATCGCGAGTCCATAGCTCGGTCCAGCCGTCGAGAACGTCGCGATCGCCGGCCTGTGGCTCGTCTTCGCGGGAGAAGGATCTCTGGACGGGCACGCTCGACAGAAGACCGATGACGATGCAGAGCAGAGCCCGTCTAGACATGGTCACTTCTCGACGATGTAGTTGCCGATCGCCAGGTAGTCCATACCTGTGCCGAAGAACGTGCTGATCGCGTCGAACGGCGTCGTCACGATGGGCTGCCCCGCGACGTTGAACGACGTATTGAGAACAGCCGGTACACCGCTGAGCGCCTTGAACTCGGAGATCAGATCCCAGTACGGGCGGTTCGTGTGCTTCTTGACGGTCTGGACGCGCACCGTCTTGTCGACGTGGCTCGCGGAGATGACCTCGTCGACCTTGTCGTCCTTGGCGCGGAACGCGAGAATCATGAACGGCGAGTCGTACGGGTGCTCGACGTACGACGCGAAGTCCTCCTCGAGGAACGACGGCGCGAACGGGCGCCACGGCTCGCGGTTCTTCACGTTCTTGTTGACGATGTCCTTCATGTCGGGGTTGTTCGGATTGCCGAGGATCGACCGACCGCCGAGCGCGCGCGGGCCGATCTCGAGTCGTCCCTGGAACCAACCGACGACGTTGTTCTCGTAGATCATCTGCGCCGCCTCGCGGGCGAGGTTCTCCGATCGGTGATACCGCCGCACCTTCGCCTGCTTCAGCGCGGCGAGAATCTGATCGTCGGAGTACTCCGGCCCCCAGTAGGCGTGCTCCATTCGGAAGTCCGGACGCGAGCCGCACTCGTCTCGGAAGACCTGGTACGCCGCACCGAGCGCGGTCGAGCCGTCGTGCGCGCAAGGCTGGACGAAGATGTCCTCGACCCACTCCTCGCGATTCGCCTTGCCGTTCGCCGAGCAGTTGAGCGCGCAGCCGCCCCCCAGACACAGCGCCGTCGATCCGGTCTTCTGCCACAGGTAACGGGACATCTGCAGCACCGCACGCTCGAGCGCGAGCTGCACGGTCGCGGCGAGATCCTTGTGACTCGTGTCGATCTCGGCGCCGGGATCGCGCTGCGTGAACGTGTCGAGCTGCTTCTCGAACCCATCGCGGCGGATCAGCGGGATGTCC
>CAYMRB010000747.1:0-2553 GCA_964392615.1 uncultured Planctomycetia bacterium
GGAACAGAAGGGCATCCACGGCAGGGCCGCCGTGAATGGGCGCTGCAGGGTCAGCGATCAGGTAGAGGTCGTCGCTGGCGAGCGGCAACAAGTGACGCTCGGCTTCTGGCAGGGAACGGCTCGCCTCGAGGCGCGCCTCGTCACGAAGAGACGTCGTCCGGTCGATGGCGCGAAGGTCGTCGTCCAAGCGAGGGAGGCCGGTGTCGAGCTGGAGGGTCTCTCCGACGCACGCGGCTCCGTCGTCTTCGAGCGTCTGCCGCCTGGCGAATACGACGTGTCGATCGACGGCTGGGGCGGGCGCGAGTTCGCAGTCGCCGAAGGCGAGACGCACGAGGTCCGCTGGGTCGTCGACACTGCGGTGGTGCGAGGCCAGGTCGTCAGTGTGGGAGAAGGTCTCCCCGTCGACGAAGTGTCGGTGAAGATCTCGATCGCGGGACGCGAAGCGTCGACCTTCACCGACGTGGACGGCCGATTCGAGTTCCGCGGCGTGCCGGCCGGTGCGGGCAAGGTCTCGGTGGGCAAGTTCGGCCTTCCTTCCCACAAGGAACTCGAGATCAAGGTCGCTGCCGGAAAAACCAAGGCGCTCAAGATCGGCATGCATCAGGGCGCCATGCTCCTCGTGACGGCAACCGTCGACGAAGCCTACCTTGCCGAGGGGCTCGACACCGACGGATTCGACGGCGGCATCGACTTCGGTGCCGACGACTCCCCCGGTGTCGGCGCGACGTACGAGCTCCTGCTGCTTCCGGAACGCTGCTTGTCGCTTCGTCGCGACGGCCATACCCTGTTCGCGCCGTTCAGAGGACGGCGACGCGCGGAGGGTAGCCCGACGACGTGGGTGGCGTTGGGGCTCACGCCCGGAGAGTACGAGATCGAGCTGCGCGTGCCGGGCGAAGAGGCGCAGGTGAAGACCGTCGCCGTGGCCGAGGGGGAGACGGTGAAGGTGAAGTTCTGACGCGAGCCGGGGCAGGGAGATCGCCGCGAGGCATTGTGTAGAGGGGGCTGCCGGGCTTGGCGTACGGCGACGGTCTGCGGCACGCGACATGCATTGGAGTGAAGAGCATGCACGACGGGACGAACACGGACGATCGGACGACGGCTGCAGTCGATACTGCGGCCGCAGCGCGGGCTGCGATTCTGCTGAACCGCGATGCCGTCGCCGCGTTGCTCGGCTGCTCGGCGAAGCACGTCGGACGCCTTGCGGACTCGGGGAGGATGCCCGCACCGGTGCGGTTGGGGTGGCTCGTGCGGTGGCGGCGCGGGGACGTCGAGCGGTGGATCGCGGAGGGGTGTCCACGCACGAGGTGAGACGACGCGTCAGCTCGACCACTTCGAGGGGGCGAGCGCGATGCACGTTCGGTTAGAATCCGGCTGTCCAGCGAAGAAGACGGAGAGACCACGATGGGTAGCGTATTCAAGAAGACCTACACGAAGCCTCTCCCGCCCGACGCGGAGTTCATCGACAAGCACGGCAAGCGCTTCGCGCGCTGGCGCCCCACCGGTGGCGGTCGCGCCCGCACGGCCGTCGTGACCGAGGGGCGCGATGGAGAGCCCCGAATCCTCGTCAAGGCCGGCACCTGGACAGCGAAGTACCGCGACGGGACCGGCGTCCTGCGCGAGAAGGCGACCGGCTGCCGCGATCGCGACGCCGCGCTGGCGGTGCTCGCCGAGCTGGAGCGCCGCGGCGAGATGGTGCGCGCGGGCGTGCTCTCGGCAAGCGACGACCGTATCGCCGAGCAGCAATCGACGCCACTCGCCGATCACGTGCGCGCGTATCTGAAGTACCTCGCCGCGAAGATCGTGCGCGGTCGGAAGGTCTCGGCGGCCCACCGGAAGAACGTCGAGCATCACCTCGACCGCGTCTTCGCCGAGTGCGGCTTCACCCGGCTCGCGAACCTCGATCGCGATGCCGTGCAGGACTGGTCCGCTTCACGTGAGGAGGAGGGGCTCGCGGCGCGTACTCGCAACGCCTACCTGGCAGCGGTGACGAGCTTCGGGAACTGGTGCGTCAAGACCAAGCGCCTCGCCTCGAACCCCTTCGACAAGCTCGACAAGGCCAGCGAACGCATGGATCGTCGACGGCAACGACGAGCACTCGACGAGGACGAACTCGTACGCCTCCTCGATGCCGCGCGTGCGCGTCCGCTTCGCGAAGCGATGACCATTCGCCGCGGCCCGCGCAAGGGCGAGGCCGTCGGCAAGGTCCGCCCCGACGTCAAGGCGCGACTCGAACGCATGGGCCGCGAACGCGCGCTCGTCTACAAGACGCTCTTCCTGACCGGGCTTCGCAAGGGCGAGCTCGCGTCACTCACGGTCGGTCAGCTCGAGAAGCGCAACGACACCCTCTGGGCCGTCCTCGATCCCGAAGACGAGAAGGGTGCGCACGGTTCCTGGATTCCGCTGCGCAGCGACCTAGCAGAGGAGCTCGAAGCATGGCTCGGTGAGAAGCTCGAGCTCCACCGCGAAGAGTGCAATCGCAGCAGCGAGCCGATCCCGACGCACCTTCCTCCACAGACGCCGGTGCTCGACGTGCCGTCGGGTCTCATCCGCATC
>CAYMRB010000748.1:0-1728 GCA_964392615.1 uncultured Planctomycetia bacterium
CCCGGCATGGGTTGACCGTCTTGTGGGGGTGATGGGGCACGCAGCCGGCGTCGCCGAAGGAGCCGACGCGCCGGTCCCGGTACTCCGCGAGGACCGCCTGGGCGCAGTCCTCGACGACGCGAAGTCCGTGCTCGCGCGCGACCGCGAGGATCGGGGCCATGTCGGCGGAACGACCCGTGAGGTGCACGGGCAGGATGGCGCGGGTCCGAGGCGTGATCGCGTTCTCGACGAGACTCGGATCGATGTTGTAGTCGGCTCCCACATCGACGAAGACGGGGCGCGCACCGACGAGCGCGATGGCGTTCGCGGTCGCCACGAAGGAGTTCGGAGCGGTGATCACCTCGTCACCGGGGCCGACCTCCAGGGCGCGCAGGGCGAGAGAGAGAGCAGCCGTACCCGACCCGACGGCGATCGCGTGGCGCACGCCGCACAGATCGGCGAAGGTCTTCTCGAAGAGGCCGACCTCTTCTCCCAGGACGAAGTGCGCTCCGTCGATGACGGATTCGACCGCGTCCAGCAGCTCCGTCTTGATCGCGGCATGCTGCGCTACGAGGTTGACGTAGGGGACTTTCACTGCTCAGTCGAGCTCACTCATTACCCATTCGCTCGTTGCCGAGCTGATCGCCGCACGGATCGCCAACTCGATCGCGTGGGCTCCGACGGTGACTAGAAAGGTCCGCTGAAACTACGATCCGGTACGTCGAGGGGCAGCTCCTGGTCCTCTCCGAGGAGGTCCTCCGGCAGCTCCCGATCGAGCATGCGACCGATCGTGCGACACAGATCGGCAGCCCTGGGGTAGTAATTTTCGCAAAGGGAGGCCGACGTCGGCGTCGGACAGTCCGCGATGGTCATTCGGACCGGCGCGCTCCGGAGGGCGTCCATCGCCTCCTCGGCGGCGAGGGCGACGATCTCGCTGCTCACGCCACACGACTTCCAGCCCGTGTCCATCGCGACGAGCCGACCGGTCTTGCGGACCGATGCGAGAATCGTCTCGCTATCGAGGGGCTGTACCGTACGAGGGTCGACCACCTCGACGTCGATATCGACGCGCTCCAGGGCGTGCGCCGCCCGGAGTGCCTCGACGACCATGTGGGACGTCGCGACGACCGACACATCGCTTCCTTCTCGTACGACGTTCGCCTTGCCGAGCGGCACCTCGTACTTCGATTCGGGCACGGGGCCGAAGGTGTCGTGGAGCCAGCGGTGTTCGATGAAGATCACCGTGTTGTCATCCTCGACACTGGAGATCAGCAGGCCCTTCGCATCGTGCGGCGTCGCCGGCAGGACGACCTTCAAGCCCGGCACGTGGGCGAAGATCGCCTGCAGGCTCTGAGCGTGCTGCGGTCCTTGGCCCCAGCCGCGACCGACGACGAGCCGGATGACCATCGGCACGCTCGCCTTGCCCGCGAACGTGTAGTGCCACTTGGCGGCCTGATTGATGATCTGCTCGAGCGACAAGAGGGCGAAGTCGAGACGCTGATGGCACATGATCGGCCGCATCCCGACGAGCGTCGACCCGATGAGGACTCCCGTCATGGCGTTTTCCGCCAGCGGCATGTCCATCACGCGCGACTCGCCGAATCGCTCCTGCAGGCCGGACGTCGTTCCGAAGACTCCCTTCGGATCGGGAACTCCCAGGCCGACGACGTAGACCGATGCGTCACTCTCCATGCACTGGATCGTGGCTTCTCGAATCGCCTCGGAGTACTTGAGCTCTCTCGTCATGCT
>CAYMRB010000748.1:1738-2536 GCA_964392615.1 uncultured Planctomycetia bacterium
CCAGCAGGTTCTCCTTGGCCGGAAACGGGCTGCTGCGAGCGAATTCGAACGCAGCGTCGATCTCTTCGTTGATCTCCGCCGCGATGCGATCGAGATCCTCGTCCGTCAGGGCTGCTTCCTGGCGCAGAGTTCGCTCCATGCGCTCGAGGGGGCAGTCCTTCTTGTGGTCGAGGAACTCCTGCTCCGTCCGGTAGCCGAGATCGTTGTCGTAGTTCGGGCCGCAGTGCTCCCGCCAGCGGTACGTCGCCAGCTCGAGTAGCGAAGGACCGCCGCCACTCCGTGCTCTCTCGACCGCCTTCGCGGTGAGGCGTCGCACCTCGACGACATCGTTGCCGTTGCCGCCTTCGTTGATGATCCCGTGGGCGGCTGCCAGGGTGCGTATCGAGCGCTCGGCGGGCTGTCGCACGTGTAGCGGCGAGTACACCGAGTACTGGTTGTTCTCGACGATGAAGACCACCGGCAACTGCTTCAGCGATGCGAAGTTCAAGCTCTCGGGAAAGACGCCCTCTTCCGTCGCGGCCTCGCCGAGGAAGACGACGCTGACGCGATTCTCTCCGCGCATCACCGATCCCAACGCCGCGCCGACGGCCATGGGGATCGTGCTGCCGACGATCGGAACGGCACCCAGGAAGCCGACGGACAGATCGATCAGATGCATCGAGCCGCCCCGACCTTCGCAGCAACCGGTCGTGCGACCGTAGATTTCCGCGACCATCGCCTTCAGGTCGCCGCCGCACGCCAGGTAGTGCCCGTGAGAACGGTGGGCGCTCATGACGTGGTCGCGATCCGTCAGCGCGG
>CAYMRB010000749.1:0-2523 GCA_964392615.1 uncultured Planctomycetia bacterium
GGGCCTCTTCGCCGACGCGGGTCTTGCGATCGACAACAACAGTACTGGCGTTCACCTATGCAGCGTCGCTCATGGCTGCCAGCCCTTCTGGTGCTGGTGTTTCTTGCCACGCCGTTCGGGACGGTCTCGGCACAGGTCCTGATCACCGAGTTTCAGGCATCGAATAGCACAACTCTTCTCGACGAGGACGGTGACAGCTCGGACTGGCTCGAGCTCTTCAACGCCGGCGCCGCGGCGGTCGACCTCGACGGCTGGTTTCTGACGGACGACCCGGCTCGCCTGCGGTGGCAGCTGCCGCCGCTCGTGCTCGCAGCCGGCGAGTTCCGTGTGATCTTCTTGTCCAGCAAGGATCGGCACGACCCGGCTTTCGAACTGCACGCGAACTTCAGTCTCGACGCGAACGGCGAGTATCTCGCCCTCGTCGAGGCGGACGGCGCCACGATCGCCCACGAGTACACGCCGGAGTTTCCGCGCCAGCGGCGCGACTACTCGTACGGCCTCGCACAGGCGACGGTCCTCGATACGCTCGTCTCCGAGGCCTCGCTCGCACGCGCGCACGTGCCGGTGAGCGGCGCCGCCGGCCGCGCGTGGACCGAGCCCGCCTTCGACGACGGGGCGTGGTTCGAGGATGTCCAGGGCGTCGGCTACGACACCGGCGAGGGCGAGGCGGTCGGCGACGAGGTGAACGTCGCGCCGCTCGGCACCGCGACGCAATCGTCACAGCTCGGCGGCTTCGTGGCCGACAACGCGATCGACGGCGACTTCGGCAACTTCACGCACACCCAGAGCGGTCAGGGGCCGGCGTCGTGGCAGCTCGAGCTCGCCGAGACGACGACGATCGGCCGCGTCGTGCTGCACAACCGCTCCAGTTGCTGTGGCTCGCGTCTGCGCGACATCACGGTGACCATCCTCGACGACGATCTCATCGAGGTCTGGGAATCCGACCTTCTGAACCCCGAGAACGAGCTCGGCAGCGGCACCAACGGTCCTGCGACGCTCGAGGTCGACCTGGTCGCGGAGCTCGGCGGCCCCATCAGCGGCCGCTACGTCCAGGTCACGCGCACGCCCGATCCGGACCTGTCCGGGACCGACGGCGCAGGCAACGCCGACGAGGCTCACGTGCTGTCGCTCGGCGAGGTCGAGGTCTTCGAGGTGCCGACGTTCTCGTTCGACGGATTCATCGGCGTCGACCTGGAAGGCGAGATGCTCGACGTGTCGACGTCGGCGTACGTTCGCCTGCCCTTCGCCCTCGACGATGTGCCCGCCTACGACCAGCTGCGGTTGCGAATGAAGTACGACGACGGATTCGTCGCCTACCTCAACGGACGCGAGATCGCGCGCCGAGCAAGCCCCGCGACGCCGCGCTGGGATTCGTCCGCGACCGAGGAGCGTTCGGACGCCTCCGCGGTCCTGTTCGAGGACATCATCGTCACGGCCGATCAGGACGCGCTGGTCGACGGCCTCAACGTGCTCGCGATCCACGCGCTCAACATCGCTGCGGATGACGACGATCTCCTCATCGTCGCGACGCTCGACGGCTCGACGATCCTCGGCAGCGCACCGCAGTACTTCCGCGACCCCTCGCCCGGCGAGCCGAACGGTGACGACGGCTTCGCCGGCTTCGTCGGCGACACGACGTTCACGGTCGACCGCGGATTCTACGACGCGCCGTTCGACGTCGAGATCGCGACCCCGACGCCCGATGCGACCATTCGCTACACGTTCGATGGCCTGCCGCCGACGGCGTCCAGGGGGTTCGTCTACTCGGGCCCGATCCGAATCGACCGGACGACGACGTTGCGCGCCGCCGCGTTCAAGGCCGGCATGGAGCCGACCGACGTCGACACGCAGACGTACGTGTTTATCGAGGACGTCATCCTTCAGGACCACGCCGCGACGCTCGAGGCGGGCTTCCCGACGAGCTGGGGCGGCACGTCGCCGGACTACGGCATGGACTTCGACGTCATCGGGCAAGGCGGCAGCGATCGCTACGGCGGCCGGTACGCCGACACGATCCGCGACGACCTCCTCGCGATTCCGACGGTGTCGATCGTGCTCGACATCGATCACATGTTCGGTTCGAACGGCATCTACACGAACTCGACGAGCCGCGGCGTGCGCTGGGAGAGGCCGTGTTCGGCCGAGCTGATCCATCCCGACGGCAGTCGAGGTTTCCAGGTCGACTGCGGCGTCCGCATCCAGGGCGGGGCGTTTCGCGGTCATGGCCTGACGAAGAAGCACTCGCTCCGGCTTCTCTTCAAGGAGGAGTACGGACCGACGAAGCTGCGCTACCGGATCTTCCCGCGACGAGACGCGACCGACGAGTTCGACACGATCACGTTCCGTTCGAACTCGAACGACGGCTATCAGTGGAGCGGGGCGGGCACACGCCCTCTGTACATCCGCGACTCGTTCGGTCGTGAGTCGGTGCTCGACATGGGCGACGTATCGTCGAACGAGACGTTCGTCCACATCTACATCAACGGCATCTACTGGGGCCTCTACAACCCGGTGGAGCGGCCG
>CAYMRB010000750.1:0-2508 GCA_964392615.1 uncultured Planctomycetia bacterium
GACACCGACTCCGACACCGACTCCGACGCCGACTCCGCACTGCTGCCGACGCGGTCGCAGTTCCGTGGGTGCCACCCCCCGGCAGCCCACGGATTGCACATCGGGTGGCTGTCGTGAGATGATCGACGGCCACGTTATTCCGTGCATCACGAGAGGAGCACTCCGATGGCCACGACGCCGCGTTCTCGTTTCACACTTTTCGCCGCCGGCTCGATTCTGATGTGTGCCGTGTCCGGCTGTCTGGCGCCGAGTGGCTCGGCACCCGTCGGCTGGCGCGAACAGCTCGAGACGCAGCTGCCGGTCCTCGGTCACCGCAACTGGATCGTCGTCGCCGACTCGGCCTACCCGGCGCAGAGCGCGCCCGGCATTCAGACGATCTACACGGGCGAGACGCAGATCCGGACGGTCAGCGAGGTGCTCGCAGCGATCGATCGGGCCGCGCACGTGCAGCCGATCGTCTATCTCGACGCCGAGCTCACGGACGTGCCCGAGGCGGACGCGCCAGGTGTCACGGACTTTCTCATGGAGCTCGATATTCTGCTCGGCGATCGGACCGTCCGCCGACTACCGCACATGGAAATCATCGAGAAGCTCGACGAGTCGGCCAAGCTCTTCAACGTGCTGATTCTGAAGACCGACCTGACGATTCCGTACACGTCGGTGTTCATCAACCTCGACTGCGGCTATTGGGGCGAGGAGAAGGAGAAGCGCATGCGGGACGCGGTCGGCTCGCGTTGAGTCATCGCCACGGAGTCGGGAATTCGAGTCGGCAAACGGGAGATGAGAGATGGCGCGTGACGACGTGCGTGACGGGGACTGCGGTTGCGGTCCGTGCGGATGCGGTGACACGGACGAGCGTTCTGAGGGCGACGTCAGTCGGCGCAGCTTCCTGCGCTCGGCGAGCGCCGGCGCGTTGACGGCGGCGTCTCTCGGCGCGGGGCGCGCATTCACCGCCGAGGAGGTCAACGAGTACCTGCGCGTCATCCCGGCCGACAAGGGCTTCACCAAGGAGCAGGTCGAGGCGCTCTACCGTCGCGGCGGTCCGTCCGTCGTCCAGCAGCCGGATGCGTTGCGGCACGTCGGCATGCCGGTCGGCGGCTTGTTCGCGGGCACGGTCTACCTCGGAGGAGATGGCCGGCTGTGGCTGTGGGACATCTTCAACCGCGATCAGGAGGGCATCGACCCGCGCCGCGTCGACTGGGAGGGCCGGGCGATCCGCACGCGCGACGGTGCGAACTACGTGTCGCCCGCGCCGCCGAAGAGCCCGTTCCGGCAGGGCTTCGCCATCCGCGTCGGCGATCGCGTGCGATCACTCGATCTCGACGGCTTTTCCGAGGATTGCGACGTGCGCTTCGAGGGGCGCTACCCGATCGGGCGCGTTCGGTACGACGACTTCGACAGAGCGTTTCCCGTCAGCGTCACGCTCGAGGCGTTCTCGCCGTTCGTGCCGCTCGACGTCGACGACTCGTCGCTGCCCGCGGTCGTGATGGACTACACGATCGAGAACCGCACCGACGAGGCGGTCGAGATCGAGCTCATCGGCCATCTCGAGAATCCGGTGTGTCGCGAAACGCGCTCGCGCGTAACGGGGCGTCTGCGCAACCGCGTCGTTCGCGAGGGAAAGCTGACGGCGATCGAGTGCCTCGCCGAGCCGAGGCGGGAGCCGGCAGCGCCCGTGCGTCCCGACATCGTGTTCGACCGCTTCGAGACGCCGACGTACGACGGTTGGACCGCCGAGGGCACCGCGTTTGGCACCGGTCCGGTCGCGATGGAGGACATCCCCGACTATCAGGGAGACGTCGGCGGCGAGGGGAAGCGCGTCGTCAACAGTCACGCGAGCGCTCCCGGTGTCGGCGTCGGACCGAAGGATGCCAAGACCGGGCGTCTGACGAGCCGTGAGTTCAAGATCGAGCGGCGGTTCATCTCGCTGCTCGTCGGCGGCGGCGCGCATCGCGGCAAGACGTGCGTCGACCTGCTCGTCGGCGGCGAGGTGGTCGCGTCGCTGACGGGCCGCAGCGACAATCGCATGCAGCGCACCGCGTTCGATGTGCGTAAGTACGAGGGCAAGACGGCACGGCTGCGCATCGTCGACGAGGTCTCCGGAGGCTGGGGCAATATCGGCGTGGACGATATCGTCTTCAGCGACCAGCCGCCGCAGTCGGGAGACCTCGAGGACCAGCGCGACTTCGGCACGATGACGCTGACGATGCTCGGTCGCGACGACGCCGATCGCGCGACCGCGTCGCGATCGGAGGCCACGACGAATTCCATCAGCTCGGTGAGGCGTTCAATGGCATGGCCGACAAGCTGGGCGAGCTCAAAGAAGACGTCCGGAAGCAGGAACGTCAGGCGATGTTCGGGCGCATTGCCGCCGGTCTCGTCCACGACATCTCACACCCCATTCAGAACATTGCCAACAGCTGCAAACTGATTCTGAAACTCCGTGACGACCCAGACTACCGCGACACGTTTCAACGCACCGTTGACCGGGAATTCTCCTCCATAAAA
>CAYMRB010000751.1:0-2503 GCA_964392615.1 uncultured Planctomycetia bacterium
GATCTTCCAGGCTTTCACCACAGAGACCGGCATCGCCGTCGACGCCGTCTACGATACGGAGTCGACGAAGTCCGTCGGGCTCGCGACCCGCATCCGGGCCGAGACGGCGCGGCCGCGTTGCGATGTGTTTTGGAACAACGAGATCCTCAATACGATCGGGCTCAAGTCGGCGGGACTTCTCGAGGCCTATTCGCCGCGCGACGCGGCGAGCTTTCCGGCGGGATACCGCGACCCGGCCGGTTTCTGGCACGGCTTCGCGGCGCGCGCGAGGGTATTGATCGTCAACACGGAGCTCGTGCCCGACGGGCCGTTTCCGTCGTCGATCGACGATCTCGCCGACTCGCGGTACGCGGGCAAGACCGGCATCGCGAAGCCGCTCTTCGGAACGACGGCGTCACACGCGGCGTGTCTCGTGCTGCACCGTGGCGAAGACGGCGCGACGGCCTTCTTCGACCGCCTCAAGGCGAATGAGGTGCAGATCCACGGCGGCAACAAGGGCTGTGCGCGCGCCGTTGCCGACGGCCGCTGCGCGTTCGCGCTGACCGATACGGACGACGCGATCATCGAACTCGAGGCAGGCAAGCCGGTGCGGATCGTCTACCCCGATGCGGCAGCGAACGGCGCCGGCACGCTGTTCCTTCCGAACACGCTGGCGCTCGTCGCCGGGGCGCCGCATCCGGAGGAGGCGCGGAAGCTCGCTGACTGGCTCCTGACGAAGGAGGTCGAGGAGATGCTCGCGGCGTGCGCGTCCGCGCAGATCCCGCTGCACCCGCAGGCGAAGCCGAGCGATCGCGTCAAGGGGCCCGGTAGCGTCAAGGCGATGAAGGTCGACTTCGAGCAAGCGGCGGCCGTGTTCGATACCGCACGGAAGCTCGTCGAGAAGCGGTTCCTCGAGTGATCGAAGTCCGCGTGGAGAGGCTCGTCGCTGTTCTGATCGTCGCCGCGCATGGCGCGGTCGTGCTCGCAGCGGCGGGCGTGCCGGCGATGCTTCTCGTCTATACGTTCGTCATCGACGGCGAACTCGGCCTCGCCGCCTGGCGCAACGCGTGCGCCGATCTCGGACGCTGGCGCACGCTTCTCGGCAACACGCTGGCCGTGGTGACGATCGGCAGCTTGGTCGCGACGACTCTCGGCGGCGCGCTCTCGGTGCTTCTGTTCAAGACGGATGCGTACTTGCGCCGCGGCGGCATCGCGCTCGTCGTGGTCGCGATGGCGGTACCGCTCTACGTCGTCAACGAGACGCTGACGGGCACAGCGCCCGCGTGGCTGCCGTCGGGCTCGCTCGTCGTCCTCGGCACAGTCCACGGCGTCGCGCACTTCCCGCTCGCGACGCTCGTCATCGGCCTCGCACTCTTGAGCGTCGAGCGGCGATTGGAGGAGCAGGCGCTGACGGAAGGGGCGCGCGCGACGGCCGTGTTGTTTCGCGTCACGCTGCGCGGCGCGATGGGAGGCTTCGCGGCGGCAACGCTCCTCGTCGCGTGGTCGATCGCGGGGGACTACTCCGCAGCAGACCGCTTGCTCGTGCGCACGTTTGCGGAGGAGGTCTACACGCAGTCGGCCGAGCACGCGAGCGCGCGCGAGCCGACCCTCGTCGGGCTCCCGCAGGCGCTTCTGCTCGCCGCGGCGCTGTGGTTCGGACGCGGTCTCTTGCTGGGCCGGCGCGGCGCGTTCACGCAATCGAGTGAGGTGCGGCGGTTCGCTCTCGGCCCCGCGCGCATTCCACTGTCCCTCGTCGCGTGGGTGCTCGCGGCGGCGCCGGCCGTTTGGCCCATCGCGTGGCTCGCGTCGAGCTTCGACCGCGGCAAGGGCATCGCGCACTACGCGCAAGCGTTCGCGCCGGAGCTGTGGACGTCGCTGTGGACGAGCACGGCTGCGGGCGCGGTGTGTGCGACGCTCGCGGTCGGGCTCGCGTGGACAGCCGTGCGATCGCGCGTCGGCGGCATCGCGGTCAGCGCCTACGTGGTCGCGATCCTGGCGACGCCTGCTCCGGTGCTCGGCCTCGGCCTGATCGCCGTGCTGAACCGACCGGGCTGGATCGGCGAGATCTACGAGATGCCGCTCGTCCTCGTCGTCGCGTACACACTGCGGTTCCTGCCGATCGCGGTCCTGATCCTCGTGCCCGCCGTACGCGCAGTGCCCGAGTCCTGCGAGATGGCCGCGCGCGTCGACGGCGCCAGCCGCGTCGGCGTGCTGACGCGTATCGTCTGGCCGCTGTGCACACCGGCGGTGCTTGCAGCGTTCCTGCTCGTGACCGCGCTGTCGCTCGGCGAGCTACCGTGCTCGTTCGTCGTCCGCCCGCCGGGAGCAGAAACGGTCTCGACGCGCTATTTCAGCCTCGTGCACTACGGGCAGGATGGCGACGCAGGCGCCCTGTGCTTGCTGTCGCTCGCACTCATCGCACTGCCGTGCCTGGGGCTCGCGTGGCTGGTGCGGCGGCGGGTCGGGGGGTAGGGAATCCCGAGTCGGAGTCGGAATCGGCGTCGGAGTCGGAATCGGAGTCGGC
>CAYMRB010000752.1:0-2502 GCA_964392615.1 uncultured Planctomycetia bacterium
GCGAGGGCATCTGCGGCATGTGCAGCCTCGTGATCAACGGGCAGGCGCACGGCAATGATCACGGCACGACCGTGTGTCAGCTACACATGCGTCGCTTCAAGGATGGCGAGACGCTCTCGGTCGAGCCGTGGCGCGCGCGCGCCTTTCCGGTCGTCAAGGATCTCGTCGTCGACCGCACCGCGTTCGACGACATCATCACGGCGGGCGGGTACATCTCGGTCCGCACCGGTGCGCCGCAGGACGCGAACGCGCTGCCGATTCCGAAGCCGAACGCCGAAACCGCGATGGACGCGGCTTCGTGCATCGGCTGCGGTGCGTGTGTTGCGTCGTGTCCGAACGCGTCGGCGATGCTCTTCGTCAGTGCGAAGGTCTCGCATCTCGGGCTCTTGCCGCAGGGCGCACCGGAGCGCAAGAAGCGCGTGCTCGCGATGGTCGAGACGATGGACGAGGCCGGCTTCGGGAATTGCACGAACCACGGCGAGTGCGAAGCCGCGTGTCCGAAGGAGATCTCCGTCGTCAACATCGCGCGACTGAACCGCGAGTACACCTGCGCGGCGATCTTGGGAGACGAGTAGCCCGCGATCAGCTGAGTCGGTGTCAGATTCCGGCTGCCCGCCGCCGGCGCGGGTTCTTCAATCCGATCGTCGCTGTCAGAATGAGCACGGCCACGGCGGCGCAGGCCCACGACGCCGCGTCGTAGTCGGCTGACCGACGCTCGCACAGCGCGAACAGCCACGGTCCGAGCGCACTACCGAACACGGCCACGGCCGTGCTGATGCCGTTGATGCTGCCGAGCGCGGCGCGGCCGAAGAAGCGCGGCCACACGACGATCGAGAGCGTGACGAAGAGGCCGCCCGCTACACCGAGGCCGGCGATGGTCAGCCAGCGCCCCCACGCGTGCGCGAAGAACACGACGCCCACGGAACCGACAGCGAGGCCGACGAGCTCGGCCTGCACGAGGTAGCGGACGCGCGTGCGGTCAGCCGCGTGGCCGCTGGCGAGATTCGCGAAGACACTGACCCACGCCATAGGCACGTACACCTCGACGACGTCGCCGCGCTCGATCCCCACCTTCTCGCCTATCGACGTCAGGTGGAACGTCACCGCGGTCATCACGAGTCCGAAGAGCCCGAGCGCCGCATTCACGACCCAGAACGCGCGTGTGCGTAGCGCCTCGCCTGCGGTGAAGTCTCCGGTGCGATCCGGTAGATCCGCTACCTCTCCGGAAGCGTCGTCGGCCGGCGCACCGTCCATCCGCAGGCCGCACTCCTCCGGGTTATCCCGGTAGAACAGCCAGCCGACGAGAGCCCAGACGGTCAGGAGTACCGCGAGCGCCAGCCACGCGTCGCGCCAGCCGAGCCGATCTACCAGGGCGCTCAGCACCTTGGGCGCGACGGAAAAACCCGCGGTCGTCGCGATGCCACTGACGACGGACGCGAGCCCACGGCGGCGGTCGAACCACTTGCCGAGCATGGCCCGAGAGATCATCGTCAGCACGCCCTGGCCGAAGAACCGCACGAAGAAGAAGCCGACGGTCAACACGGCGAACGGCACGATACTGCCCGCCGCGGCGGCGCCGAGTGCGGTTTCCAGGCTCGCGGCGATCGCATCGCATCGCGCGAGGTAGGCGAGTGTCGCTCCGAGCCCGAGGGCCGCGAAGACGACCATCGTTCGCGCGCCCAGGCGATCGAAGACGCGGCCGGCGAGCGGCAGCGTCATCGCGCTCGCGATCGTACCGAACATATAGGCAGAGCTGATCCAGACGCGAGTGAGGTCGAGGTCGTCGATCAGAAAGTCGTTGAAGATCCCGACGCCGATCGTCTGCCCCGGAATGCTCATCAACGTGCCGAGTGTCGCGAAGACGACGATCGCCCAGCCGTAGAAGAACGGCCAGCGCGACGGGGCGAACGGGAAATCAGCGCGGCGGCGGTGGGGCGTCAACGGGGGCTCGCTCGACAGGTGACTCGGCTCGGTGCGACGCGCCACGATTACCCGCGGTCGGCGTGGGGCGCAAGGGAGAGACCTGGACAAAACCCCCTTGGCTTCCTCACGGCTTCCGGCGATCCTCTTGGAACCAACGATGGAGGACACGCCATGACCGCCCAGCGCCACCGCCCTTCGATTCGGAGGGGAAGGGAGGATCGATGAGATCGACTCGTCACCGAATCGCAGCTGCGGGCGCGCTCGCCGTCCTCGCCATCTGTTTCGCTGCGGGCTGCGGGAAGAGCGAGCCGTCGAGCGACGGGCAACCGGCGGCTGACGCGGGAGATCCTGTCGCTCCGAAGCCCGGAGCGAAGGGCGTGATCGGCGTCTCCGTCCTGACCCTGGACAACCCGTTCTTCAAGGTCATCGGCGATCACATTGCCGCAGAGGCCGCGAAGCACGGCTACGACACGATGGTCGTCAGCGGCAACAGCGACGTGGACACCCAGCGCAAGCAGGTCGAGGACTTCATCGTCCGGCGCTGCGCCGCAATCGTCCTCTGCCCGTGCGACTCGAAGT
>CAYMRB010000753.1:0-2500 GCA_964392615.1 uncultured Planctomycetia bacterium
CTCGACCTCGCAGCACAGGCGCTCCACCGAGCCGTCCGGCTTGACGCACTCGACGCAGTACTCGCCCGAACGGCAGGGGTTGACGACGTAGCGTCGCGCGTTGGCGGGGACGGTCGCGATCGGCGTACCGTTGTGCGTGATCGTGAACTCCTCGCAGCAGATCGCGCCGGGCGTCGGTCGCACCCACCACTCGATCAGGAGCGAGCCGTCGTCGAGCTGCTGGCACGCGATGTCCTGGAGACACGGCTCGGGATCCTCGCACTGGACCTCGCAGCACACGCGCTCGACCGTACCGTCCGGCTTGAGGCACTCGACACAGTACGTACCCGAGCGGCACGGATCGACGACGTACTGCGTGACGCCGGCAGGAACCGTCGCGATCGGGGCGCCGTTGTGCGTGATCCGGAACTGGCGGCAGCAGTCGGCGGCTCCGTTGGTGAACCACTCGAGCACGAGCCGGCCGTCGTCGAGCTGGCGGCAGATCAGATCCTCGAGGCACGGGGGCGGATCCTCGCACTCGACCTCGCAGCACAGGCGTTCCACCGTGCCGTCCGGCTTGACGCATTCGACGCAGTACACGCCCGAGCGGCACGGATTGACGACGTAGCGTCGCGCGTTGGCGGGAACGGTCGCGATCGGAGTGCCGTCATGCGTGATCGTGAACTCCTCGCAGCAGATCGTGCCGGCCGTCGGTCGCACGAACCACTCGATCAGGAGCGTACCGTCGGCCTGCAGGCGGCACGCGATGTCCTGGAGGCAGGGCTGCGGATCGTCGCACTCGACGTCGCAGCACAGGCGCTCGACCGTACCGTCCGGCTTGATGCACTCGACGCAGTAGGTGCCCGAGCGGCACGGATCGACAATGTAGCGGCTGACGTCGGCCGGGACCGTCGCGATCGGCATGCCGTTGAACGTGATCCGGAACTCGCGGCAGCAATCGACGCCCGCGCCGTTGACGAACCACTCGAGCACGAGCCGGCCGTCGTCGAGCTGGCGGCAGATCAGGTCCTCGAGGCACGGAGGCGGATCGTCGCACTCGACCTCGCAGCACATCCGGTCACCGGGAGTGCCGTCCGGTCGGACGCACTGCACGCAGTAGACGCCCGACTCGCAGGCGCCGACGATGAACTCGCGCTCGTTCGGACCGGCGTTGCCGATGACGACGCCGTCCTTCGTGATCTCGAAGAACTCGCAGCACGGATCGTTCGGCGTGCCGGCGACGCCCCAGCGGATGACCAGCTGGCCCGTGGCCGGATCGACGAAGCAGCGCACGAACTCGAGACACGGCCCCGGGTCGTCCGGACAGACGACTCGGACCTCGCAGCAGGCCTCGCGGGTGTTCGCGAAATCGTCGATGCAGCGGACGCAGTACCTCAGATGGCGCACGGCGCCGGGCTCGCAGTCGACCCGATCGCGGAACTCGCGGGCGCCGGCCGGCATGACGAACTCACGGGTCGCGCCGGTCTCGTCGATCCGCGTGATGAGGACCTCGCCGTCGCACGGGCACCGGGGCGGGAAGTCCCACCGCACGATGACGACCGGGCCGGCGGGCGTCTCGACGACGTCGCAGAACACCCGCGGCACACAGGGTCGCGGGTCGACCTCGTGTCGCGTGTTGCGGATGACGCCGATCGGCTCGCGCCCGCCCTCGCGGAACACGGGCACGTCCTGGCCGCGCTGGACAAGGTGGAACGGTCGCACCAAGTCGAGCGGCACGGGCTCGCGCGACACCATGCGCACGGGCTCGCGATTGTGCATGTTCTGATCCTCGCCGATGTCGATCTCGACGAAGACGTCGAAGAAGGAATCGACGACGCACTGGCCGCCGTCATCGATCCCCGCGAGCGAGGCCTGACCGCGGCTCGGCTGGTCCGGCCGCGTCGACACCGTGACGGGACCGATGGGCGAGTCGCCGGACAGCGACATCGACACGATCTCGGTCTGGAACGTGCCGCCGTCGGCGGACTGCTCGCCGCGGCGCAGCGTCATCGGGCCGCTGAGACGGATGGGGAAGACCCCGACGCCGAAGAGGTCGAGGTCGAATGTCGCCCTTGTGTCCGTGGTCTGCTCGGCGGGACCGGGATCGCACTCGCCGACTTGGGCGGGCAGGGTCGGCGCCAGACAGCCGATGATCGCGGCACAACACGCTGCACGCCAAAAACTGCTCGTACTACACATACTCACGCCTCCTTCGAGAAAAGAGAGATCTCACCGGGTACGGGGCAACGGCCCGTCGATGCGGGCCCGGCTGGCCGCGCCGGGCACCTGTTCCGGGTAGTCAGAAGCGTGGGAGGCGGAGGAGTGACAGGAATTCCGCGATTTGGGCGGTTCCGGGGGGGCAGGTCGCGCGACCGCAGCGCGGATTCGGTCTCCGGATTCCTGCTGGCGGGAGTTCGGAGCGTCGACGCGGCGCAGGATAGCACGAGGGATGGGGGACAGTCGATGAGGTGCGGGATCGGGGCAGCGGAGAGAGGCGGTGATCGCGGACGAAATGAGCCAG
>CAYMRB010000754.1:0-2479 GCA_964392615.1 uncultured Planctomycetia bacterium
GTCGCTGTCGCTGCAATGGCACGCCGCGCAGGTCCAGCTCCCGGCACAGGCAGTGTTCGTAGGCGGATTCGAGCAACCCGGGCCCGAGGGCCTTGTGAACCTCGATAGCGGCGCCGATCACAGTCTGCGTGACTTGGTTGACGTCTGGTTCCATGTCTCCTCCTCCGACTTCTTCTCTGTACTACTGACGTCCAGAATCTTGTTCTCCGGCGGAGACTTCTACCGCCTCCAAGTAGGATTTCTAAGGAACCCAGGAACCCAAGAAGTGGATGCGCCTCCCTTCCTGGGTTCCTGGGTTCCTGGGTTCTTTAGAGTTCTTTCCTCTCGGCGGCCTCCGACATTGGGTTCCGGGCAACGCCCGGGCTAGGTCCTCTGTGGTGAATCCTTCTTCCTCTTCACTTCGATTGCCAATTCGGGCGCTGCCATCGCCACGACGTCATCGATTCGCTATCCTGCGGGACATGAAGAGGACCGCGAAGAGATTCAGACCGTGGGACGTGGATCAGGCGTGCCTACTTCCTCCGAGCGTGCACGAGCTCGTACCGGAGGGACACCTGGCGCATTTCGTCCGGGATACGGTGCGTGAGCAGCTGGATCTATCGGCCATCTACGACGCGTACAGCGACGATGAACGCGGCCGCCCGCCGTTCAACCCGACGATGATGGTCGCTCTGGACGGCAGCAAGTTCCGGGCGAACGCCTCCAAGCACAAGGCGATGAGCTATGGCCGGATGTGCAAGGTCGAGCCGGAGCTGGCGGCGGAAGTCGAGAAGTGGTTCGGCCACATCAAGGCAGCGCGAGGTTTCCGCCAGTTCCCGCTGCGAGGGGAAGAGAAGGTCGGCTTCGAGTGCTCGATCGTCTCGACGGCACACAACCTCAACAAGCTGTCCGTCGCGGGAGGCCTCGGATGAGGGACCGGATGGGGCCCAGCACGGTCCGAACGCGGTCCCGACGGCCGTACGACTCCCAGAGCGCGATGCTGGCTCCCGCGTCGTCAGTCCTTGCGTTGCAGATGCGCTCCGATCCCAGGCCGATCGTCGGGTCCTGATGGAGCCCTGGAGAGCTCTCAGCCGCGTCGAGCGTCTTTCCTGGACGGGCTCCTAGATCCGCCGTCGCCGCACCTTGACGCTGGCGATCGCCTCCTCGACCGCGCGGCGCCCTCGCTCCAGGATCGGGTCGCTCCCTCCGGCCCACGGCAACGCGAAGTCGACCTCGATGTCCGGCTCGACGCCGCGTCTCTCGAGATCGATGCCATCGGTCAAGCGGACGACCTGGCGCCCCGCTCCGACCGGGAGCATCGCATGCGTACCGGCCGGCAGTCGGATCGTGCGCGCAGGGCGGACGGCTCCGGCCGTGCGCTCGCCGATGAGCGTGAAGCCGGGCTTCCCCCGCAGCATGTACGCCAGCACTTCCTTTGCGCTGCGTGTCTCTGCGTCCAGGAGGAGAGCCGTTGGTCGACCGTCCTTCTTCAACGCGTCCGCGATCGCGACGAGCACCGGCACCTGACCGCCGCGTCCGCGCAGGTCGATCACGAGGCCGCGCGTTTCGCGCAACTCGCCGCGGAGCGCTTCGCGCACGATGGTCACGAGCTTGGGCGACATCAGGTTCCACAGGCGGATGTATCCGATCGCTCCCGCGTCCGATTCGATCTGTCTCACGCTCTCGCGCGACGACGCGTCGGCGCTCAACGGGATATCGGCCGTCATGCGCGCCGTGGACACCGCGCCGTTCTGCCAGCGCCGATAGCCGATCTCGATCGTCTCGTCGCGATCGATCTGCACGGTGAAGATCTCTCGCGGCGCCTCGTAGCCGGCCAGAACGCGGCGCGGCGACGTCGCAAAAGCGCGGTCGTTCACCGACACGACCTCGTCGCCGATGCGCAGGCCGGTCTTCGCCGCGGGTCCACCGAGCATCAGGTCCTGTACGAAGTAGCGTTCGCTGTCCGCTGCGCGCACCTTCTGCACGAGCAGGCCGAGGTGGTAGTGCCCCGCGTCTCCCTTGACCGGCGCGACCATCGCCGAGTACGTCCACGGCGGGATGAGCGCCGTGTGCGAGACCTCGAAGCGGCCGACGACGTGATTGAGCGCCTCGTAGGCCTCCTGCGCGAATCGACTCTCGCGCACAGCGTTTCGCAGCTCCTGCTCGAGCTGTTCGAGCAACGCGCGCTTGTCGCCGTCCAATGCCTTGAAAAGCCCGTGCTGCTGCAGGTGCCGCGCGAGCGACACCGCGTCGCGGACGAGCCGCGGATCCGGCGTGAGATCGAGTCGCAGCAGCGAACCGTCACGCTCGACGATGACCTCGACCACCGTGCGCGGCGAGAGCGTCGCGAGGATCTCGATGATTCCGTCGACCCCGCGCCGTCCGAGCTCGTCGTGCCCTGCGAAGCGCACGAGGCGGTCGCCCGCGAGCAAGCCGGCGCGACCGGCCGCGCCGAGCTCATCGACCGGGTCCAGGGCTACCGTTACGAAGGCTACGACCG
>CAYMRB010000755.1:0-2477 GCA_964392615.1 uncultured Planctomycetia bacterium
GGACAAGCCCTGAACGCCGGCCGCGCGCACGGCGATGCCGGCGTAGGCGACGACGGTCTCGCCCGGTGCGGCCCGGGCGCGATTCGCGCGGATCAGGAGATCGTAGTCGTCCGCGGTACCGGCGAACGCGGCGCCGGAAACGCCCAGGAAGCCGGCCACGAGAGCGATCGCAAGCGGCATGCGAAGGGTGGACGCTGCCATGTTTTCTCCTCGAATCTTCTCGAGCTGCCCAGCGGGAAGGCCCAGCGAGAGGGGCCCAGCAGGACTGCCCAGTCGAACTGCCGTGGAAGGATCCGTGCCGGTACGCCCGATGGGCGGCGGACAGGGACCGAAGTTCGAGTATAGGGCTCCGGCCCGACGGGTCAACGCGGGGTTCGGGAAGAATTCAGGCGCGCCGCGAGGCCTGGGAGCCCCTCAATCGCAGGCGCTGACCTCGCAGTCGAGCGGCGCGCCCTCGAACGCTTCCTCGCCGCAATCGGGGAACGGCGCGGCCGGGACGGGGCCGCCGAGGAAGCGGTAGGCGATCGCGAAGAGGGCGTCCGTCACGCCGATCGCGTCGTCATCGTCGCAGTCCAACGCGGCCTGGCAGGTCGACTCGGGGCCGCCGCGGAAGATCTCCTCGAGGATCCAGACCGCGTCGGCGACGTTGCTGCGTCCGTCGCCGTTGGCGTCGCAACGAACGTACCGCATCAAGAGATCCGGCTCGATGACGACGCGCGCGGCTTGTCGACAGACGTACTGCAGTGCCCGCCCCTCGACTGTCACGACGTTGTGAACAGGCTGCCCGCCGCCAGCCATGCCGTCACGCCAAACGAGGTTGCCGACGACAGGCTCGTCCGGGCCGGGCGCGCCGACGAGATCGAGACGCAGGACGGTCGCCGAGCCGACCGGATCGAGCGTGATGGGAACGCCGAATGCCGGCACGACCGCGCTGACTGCGCCCTGTCCTTGCGGCCGACCGGTGTCCGGGTGAAGACGCGCCGGGTCGACGATCTCCGTCTTCTCGAAACCGTCTTGGCGGATTCCGACAGGAATGCGCGCGCCGGCCGTGCCCGCCGTCGTAGCACCCGTCAGCAAGAGCCCGTCATCCACCGCAACCGACAGCGACCACCCCTGGGCGCCCCCACGCGTGGCCCCGAGGCTCGAGCTCAGCGCCGCGAACAGACGGACCGTCGTGGCCTCGCCGGGACGGGCACGCGCCGTGAGAACCGCCGGCTCGCGGCTGTCGACGGAGATCGCGCCGGCGAGTTCACCCGAGGTCTGAGCCTCTCCGCCGCGTGCACCGAGGCTCGCGGCCTGGATATAGAGCTGCACGCCCGGCGCGCCGGTGCGCGGACAGGGCTCGGGGAACTCGATGGCGACCTCGCAGGAGCCGAGCGTCGGCTCGAACGTCTCGCCGCGCCACGTCACGGTGTTTCTGACCGGCTGGCCGCCGCCGCGACAGCCGTCGACGTAGGCGAGCGTACCGGCGTCGACGTCATCCGACTCGGGAGCCTCGCCTCCGACCGTGACCCGTGCGACGGTGGTCGGACCGTGCGGCGGCAGCTCGATCGGCAGCCCGAAGCCCAGAACCACCGCGCTCACCGCGCCCGGCGCGCCGTTATCGCAGTCGCCCTCGTCGACCAGGCCCGAGGTGACTTCGGTCTTCTCGAAGCCGTGCACGAGGCCGACCGGGTCGATCAAGGCGTTGGCTCCGGCGGTGCCGGCGACGGTCATGTCGGTGATCGCGAACGCGCCGTCGGCCGTCAGGCTCAACGACCAGCCCCACGCCCCGTCCCGCTCGCTCGGATTGTCGCGCGTCGTCAGCACGCAGTCGTACGTCCGCTCGAACGCGCCGGGCTCCGCCAGGACGATGCGCTCGCCGCAGTCGCCGAACGACAGCTCGAACGTCGGCGCCTGCGCGAAGGTCGGCGCCACGGCCAACACGAGCAGAAAGGACACACTCGTCGACAACTCGATCGCATCGCTGCGCATCGCCTGCACCCTCTGAGATCCACACTGGCTCGAAGGTCGCAGCCCGCACCACGGCGGGCCGGACCGCACCACGGCAGCCTACGCTATGCCGACCCCGTCGGGTGAGTCAAGGAGGCGCTCAGTCGCAGACGCTCACCTCGCACCCGAGCGGCGCGTCCCGTGGCCACTCGTCGCCGCACTCCGGGAACGGCGGGTCCGGCGGCGGGCCGCCGAGGAAGCGGTAGGCGGCTGCGTACACCGCGTCGTTGACCCCGAGGCGTTCGTCGTTGTCGCAATCCGCCGCTGTCCGGCATGCCGACGCAGGACCGCCGCGGAACAGCTCGTTGACGATCCAGATCGCGTCGGCTAGGTCCGTGCGCCCGTCGCCATTCGCGTCGCAGCGCACGAATCGCACCGCCGTGACGGGCTCGATGACGACTCGAGCTCCCTGGACGCAGGCGGGCACGACGCTCTGGCCCGACAGCGTCACCAGGCTTTGAACCGGCTGGCCGCCGCCCGCCATG
>CAYMRB010000756.1:0-2473 GCA_964392615.1 uncultured Planctomycetia bacterium
GGCGTGTTCGGGGCCGGGTTCTCCTTCACGATCACCGTGGGGGGCGGCGGGGGCGTCTTCTTGACGACGGGAGCGGTCGAGGGCACGTTGTCCTGGGCTCGCAGGCCAACGCCGCCGAGAAGGACGACGAGGCTGGCGAGGCTGACGGCGAGGATTCGCGCGTTGGAAGGGCGAAGGCGTGTCATGGGGCGATCTCCGGTCTGTGGTCTGCGGAATGGATCCTGTCCAGCAGCGTACTCGGTCTGTCGCCGCGGCGTGTAAACCCTACGTAAACTCGAACTCCGAACCCGGCCGCGACGACCTGGCGTTCGTCACTCGGACTCGGTCCGCGCCGGCAGGTTGCGGCGATCATCCGGATAGCGGCTTCCCTACGGCGAGCACGCGCTCGGACAGCCCGGAATCCGCAGACACTGCGTGCCGCCGGCGGGTGCCGGGCCCGCGCGGAACAGGTAGTCGAGGATGCGGATCGCGTCGCCGACGCCGACCGCACCGTTGCCCTCGACGTCGAAGAGGAGCAAGTTGCCCCCATCCTCGAGCGACGCGCCGTCGCACGGGAGCGGCAGCGCGCCGTCGACGAACAATCGGCGCAGGAGCGAGACGCTGTCGGACACGTCGAGCCTGCCGTCACCGTTGCTGTCTCCGGTGCGGCGACGTCCCCCCGGCGGCGGGCCGCCGTCGGGCGCGCCGGGCGAGCCTCCCGGCGCGTCGCTGACGTTCCAGCTGTCGGGATTGCCCCAGCGGTTCGGATCCTCTTCGGGATCGATGATCACCAGCGAGTGGCCGAGGCCGTCGGTCGTCGGGTACCACGCATCGTCGAACTCGAAGTCGAGGATCGTCGTATTGGCTCCGACTCGCAGCGCGATGCGCTCGCCCGCGTTGCTCAGCGCGCCCCGGTACTCTCCGGCCACGAGGATCGTCTCGACATCGTGCCGGCTCGAGAACACGGCCAGGTCGCGGACGAGGACGACGAACTCGCCGCTGTCGAGCGTCGTGACCGCACCGTCTCGGAAGTCGAACTCGATGCCGTCGGTGAACGACACGTCGCGCAGGTCGATCGACTCCGCGCCGATGTTGTGGAGCTCGATGAACTCGTCATCCTCGTCGGCGGCCGGGTGGTAGTGGATCTCCGTGACGCGCAGGAAGCTCTGCTGCGGAAACGGCACGGTCGGCTCGCCGGCGGTGAACTCGCTCGCGGTCGACCAGCGGCTCCAGCGTCCCGAATCGTCCATCATGCGAACGCGTGCTCGATACCGCGCACCGATCTCGAGAGCGGCCGCGGGAATTTCGATCCGCGGGGCGAAAGCGGTCTGCACGTCGCTCTCCCACACGGTCTCGATCTCGTGCGGGCGCGGCTCGTCGCGGCTCCACGGCGGTGTGCCTGCTGCCGCCACTTCGCCGATGCGCCACATCATCGCGCCGAACGTGCCACTGCCCTGCGGATCGCGGAAGGCGCCGCTCTCGAAGGCGAGCGCGTCGATGGGGAAGCCGTCCGGACCGACGTAGTCGATCGTCGGTCGGTTCGGGATCGCCGTATCGCGGGCGATGTTCGTATCGATCCAGTTGCCGCGTGAGATCACGTAGTTCTTCAGGATCTGCGCCATGCCGAAGAAGTCGTGCGTCGGTGCGCGCTCGTAGAAGCGGCCGTGCCCGGCCTTGTTGGAATTCGTGAGCGAGCCGTCGGCAAGCACGGGGTGGTAGTCCCACTTGGAACGATCCGCATCGACCATCGATGGCCCGACGCTCTCGATGATCGCGGCGTACTCATCGATGAGCGGGTTCATCTGATCCGGGTTGTAAAGCAGATCGCGGAACTCGCGCATGCGGTTCTTGTACTCGATGCTGAACGCGCTGCGCGTCAGGACGCGGCTCTTGAACGGCTCGTTGCCGCTTCCGAACATATTGTCGGCCCACGTCAGGTCGAGGTCCCACGGCAGGACGCTCCACTGCCCGAGCTCGGGATTCAGGTAGTAGAAGTAGTTCTTGCCGCCCGCGATGTCGTAGTGGTGGATGCCCTCGACGACGCAGCGGTACGAATAGTAGCGCGGCAGGTCGAGGTTCTCGCGCCACCACGCGTCGCTGGGAGTCGTGTTCTGATACGTGCTCAGGAACGCGTTGAGATCGGAACGATCCGTCGCGGCCGTCGGCCCCTGGTTGTTGAGCGTGCCGGAGCCGCCTTCCATCTTGTAGAAGTTGCCGTCGGGCAGCTCGTGTTCGTCGAGGAAGCGGCCGTCCATTTGCTCGATGACGACGTACAGGCCCCAGAAGTCGCCGTCGTACTGTGTCGCCCCGTGTTCGTCCGCGTCGTCGATGATGCGGAACTGCGCCATCTGCGTCTTCGGCGACTCGACGCCCATGAGGTTGAAGAGACGGAAGCCGGTCGACTCGAACAGGCCCTGCTCGCCACGGTGTCGGAAGTTGCCCTGCTGGATCACCGCGGAGAAGTTGAGCTTGTCGACCGTGTGGTCGTACTTGC
>CAYMRB010000757.1:0-1787 GCA_964392615.1 uncultured Planctomycetia bacterium
ACGCCCGCGCGCGTCAAAGGGCGCGCATAGCGAGCTCCCCGCCTCCGGTGCAGAGCCTTGTGCCACTTCTCGCCGTCGTCGCGACGTCACCTTGGCCGCCCACTTCGGATCTGACACGCAACTGTCAACTTGCCCCTCTCCCCGCGAAGGCACGCCGCGACAGAGGTGCGCAAGGACGAGACGTCCGAGCGTTCCATGAACGGGCGAGTCGATGCCCCGTGCGCATATGCATCGACCTCAACACCGACGATCGGAGACGAACATGAGCGCTCTGACGGAAACGCCGCGCCCACGACGCCGCTGCTGCGGGAGAACCGGATGGTTGGCCGTTATCGCGATGTCGGCGTCATACTTGATAAGCCCGCTGCTCGCCCAGGCGCCTTGCTACCGCGCGATCGTGCTCCCTCCTTCGATCGCAATCGCCCAGGACGTGAACAACGATGGAGCCGTGCCTGTCGGCATCGGCGAGGCCGGGGAACGCGCTCCTGCCATCTGGACCGAGGGAAGACTGCATGAAGTCTGCGGCCCCGAGGTTAGCGGAGTCGCCATCGCGATCAACCCCAATGAAGCCGTCACTGTCGTTCAGCGTCGTACGGCGATCGTCTGTGAGACGGGGGCCGCCTACTCACTACAGCTTCCGATGCCAGGCGATGAGCCCAAGCCCGCAGACATGAACGACCACGGAACCGTCGTCGGCCATGTCAATTCAGATGACTTCGTGCGCGCCGCTGCGTGGACCGACGGCGCCGTCCACCTACTTCCCACTCTGGGAGGCTGGTTCTCCGTCGCGGATGGGATCAACAACCTCGGGGAAATCGTAGGAAACGCAACGACAACCGCCGGCGATCAACCGGCGACGCTGGTCGTTCGCTTTCACGAGGGGAGGCGAGAGCTGCCGATCGTCGAACTGAGAGCAGCCGCGTGATTCTGTATCAGCTCGTCTCGATGTCCGGAATCGCGCGGAGATCGCGTCGCGTGGAGGATGACCGTAGCTCGATCAGGATGGCTGCGAGCAGTCTCGCGGGTCTGCTGACCGAGTCCGCACGCGTCGGTCGTCGATGATGTTCGTGGCATCGCGACGTTCGAATTCGCAGGACTACTACCAGTCCATCAGCGCAGGCTGTCGGGAAGAAACGCGCGCGACAGGGGCCAGATGCCCTCGAGCCCGCTTAGAGACGACACGTCTCGTACCTTCGTGCCGCTCAGGTCGAGATGGCGCAGGCCCTTTAGTCCGACCAGAGGCGCGACATCGCTAATGCCGGTCTCCGACAGGTTCAACACCTCCAGCCGTGAGAGATCTGCCAGCGGCGAGGCGTCGCGAACGCGCGTTTTCGAGAGGTCGAGGCGCTTCAGCCGGACCAGGCGAGCTAACGGCACGAGGCTCTCGACCGGAGTCTCGTTCAGGGAGATGTGGGCCATGCTCGTCAACTCGGCGAGCGGTGTGAGGTCGGACACTCGCGACTGCCGTAGATCGAGATCTCGCAGGCTGGCCAATCCGGCAAGTGGAGAGAGATCGGTGACCTTCGTGAAGCTGAGGTCGAGAGTGCGGAGACGCTCGAGGCCCGCCAGCGGCGAGAGGTCGACGGCGTGAGCGCCGCACAGACTCAGCGTCTCGAGTTGCTTCAGCTTGCCGACATCCCCGAGGTCGAGGATCCGGGAGCCATGGAGGTTCAGATAGCGCAGCTCTTTCAAGTTCACGAGAGCCGCGACGTCGCGCACCTCGGCATGTGTGAGATGGAGTCTGCGCAGATTCGACAGCGCTGCGACCGCATCGAGATCCGGTTTCG
>CAYMRB010000757.1:1797-2436 GCA_964392615.1 uncultured Planctomycetia bacterium
CAGCCACGACCGAACGATAGCGTCCCGGAGAGTCGGCCTTGGCGTATCGGACGAGACCGCGCTTCGCGAGGATTCTCGTGATGGCTGCGCGCTGGGCCGGGTCGGTCTCCTTGCGGACGATGCGCTCGACCAGCACGGGCTTGTCGACCTTGTCCCCCCAGCTACGAAGCACCTCGTAAGCGGCCTTGCGGACGTAGAAGTCGCGGTCGCTGATGACCGCCCACGGGCCGTCATCTCTCTCTCACACCCAGTGCGCGTTGTCGTCGAGCAGCTTCGTGAGAATCGCGCGATTGGCATCCGACTCGAAGTACGCCAGCGCCTTCGCCACGTTGGTTCGATGCGACCCGGCCGCCTTGCTCGGCATGGCCACCCATCTTCGCGCCAGCTTCTCCAGGCGCGCGTCGACGGGAACCTTCAGCAACACGGACCCGTGCTGAATCGTGTGCGATCTCGTCGGTCTCACGCCCTTCGTCGCTGCGATCGCGCTCTTCGTCAAGCGGACGAGCTCGTCCGGGTCAGTGACGACCTCCATCCCTTCGCCAAACGGCCTGGTCAGAAACAGCTGTGTGGAGAACTGCCGTATCTTCGTGTCCTTTCGGTGAGCATGCAGTCCGGCCACGATGATCGGCCCGACGACGC
>CAYMRB010000758.1:0-2396 GCA_964392615.1 uncultured Planctomycetia bacterium
GCCGGCAACCCGACGACCGAGACGGTCGAGCTGCTCGTCTACGATCCGGACCTCGAGTCGTCTCTCGTGGTCGCGATCACATCGCCGGCCCCCGACGCCGTACTCACGGATCCGGTCGACATCGTCGGCACCGCCGCGGGTGAGAACTTCGCCGACTATCGCGTCGACTACGCACCGATCGGCACGACCGATTGGATCGAGCTCGCACGCGACACGGAACCCGTCACCGAAGGCGCGCTGGCGCGATTCGATCCGACGGTGCTCGTCGACGGCTTCTACCAGCTCCGCCTGACGGCGCGCACGCTCGGCGGTCGCCAATCGTCGGTCGCCTTGAACGTCGAGGCCGACCCGGGCATCGAGGTCGCGCCATTCACGGTGAGCTTCGAGGATAAGGCTCTCCTCCTCGGCAACTTCCCACTGACGGTCGTCCGAACCTACGACAACCGCGACGTGTCGCACGGCGCGTTCGGGTACGGCTGGAAGCTCGGCCTCGCGACGCCGAAGCTGACGCAGAATCGGGTGCCCGGCGTCGGGTGGGAGCAGCGCCGCCAAGGCGGCCTCTTCCCGGTCTACACGGTCGTGCCGACCGCTGAGCACAAGGTCTCCGTTCGAATCAGCCCGCTCGAGGAGTACGAGTTCCGGCCGCAGCCGACGCCGTTCAGGAACACGTTCTCTCCGGTCTTCTTCCTCGACGCGGTCGACTTCATCCCCCTGGGAAACACGCAGGGACAGCTCATCCCGAGCTTCCCCGCGGCGTTCGTCGACGCCGTGCCGGGGCCGGTCGAGCTTCTCGACGACTTCTTCACGACGTACAACCCGGACGCCTACACGCTCCGCGCGCCGGACGGCTACACGTATCGCTTCGAGATCGACCCCGGTCAATCGCTGACCTACTCGCTCGCCTCGGTCACGGATCCGTTCGGCGTCGTGATCCGCATCACTCCCGGCGGGCTCATCCGAAGCGATGGTGTGAACATCGTCTTCGAGCGTGACGCGCAGGACCGCATCGTTCGCATCGAGGACCCGAACGGCGGCGAGCTGCACTACGAGTACGACGTGCGTGGCGATCTCGCCGCGTTCGTCGATGAGGCAGGCAATCCCACGACATTCCACTACGGCCCGCGCCACAGGCTCGAGGAAATCCGCGACTCTCTCGGCAACCGCGCGATCCGCACCGAATACGACGAGAACGGTCGCATGATCGCGACGACCGATGCGCGCGGTAACCGCATCGAGTTCACACACGATATCGAAGGGCGCGAGGAGGTCGTGCGCGATCGTCTCGGCAACTTCACGCGCTACATCTACGACGACCATAGCAACGTCCTCTCGGAGGAGAAGAGCGTCACGATCGACGGCGAGCCGGTGCCTATCGTGACGACCTACACGTACGACGAACACGGCAACAAGACCTCGGTCACCGATCCCGAAGGGCGTGTGGCCACGTGGGAATACGACGACAGCGATCGGGTGACGGTGCACGTGGAGTTCGACGGAAGCGTCGAGAGCTGGACCTACAACGAGCGCGGGCAGATCCTCACGCACACCGATCCTCTCGGAACCGTCGCGACGAGCACCTATGACGAGAGCACCCGTCGGCTCGCGAGTCGGGAGCTTCGCGATGCCGAGGACGGCTTGATCGGACGGACCGAGTACACGTACGACGGCGCGGGCAACGTGACCGAGCAGCGCGTGTCGCTGAACGACTCGGAAGTCGCCGTGACGCGCTACGAGTACGACCGGCGGGGCAGCCGCACGGCGATCATCGACCCGCTCGGAAATCGTGTCGAGAGTGAGTACGACGGGATCGGCAATCGCGTAGTCGAGCGCGGCTTCCGGACGCGTGGAGACGGATCGATCGAGGCGCTCGTCACGGCGTTCACGTACGACGCGCGAGGCTTGATGCGTACGACCACCGACGCGCTGGGCGGTGTGACCGAGATCGTCCATGACGAGCACGACCACCAGGAGAGCACCACCGACGCGCTCGGCCGTGTAACAAGATACGAGTACGACGAGGCCGGCAACCGCGTCCGCACGTTGAATTCCGACGGAACGGCGAAGACAGTCGAGTACGACGCGGAGGCGCACAAGACTGCCGAGACCGACGCCGCGGGGAACACGACGCGCTACGAGTACGACGAGCTCGGCCGCATCGTCGCGACGATCTTCCCCGACGACACACCGGACGAGCTGTCGGACAACCCGGCCGAGCGCACGACCTACGACCGCGTCGGTCGCGTGACGTCGAAAACCGATCCACTCGGCAACGTGTCGACGTACGAGCACGTCGACAAGACCGACACCGAGCCGCGCAAGCAGATCATCACCGATCCGCTCGGCGGCGTCACCGTGCACGAATTCGACGATACGGACAACCAGATCCGCACGATCGA
>CAYMRB010000759.1:0-2377 GCA_964392615.1 uncultured Planctomycetia bacterium
GACTGGATGGAACGGCTCTTCGTGGCGCACTCCGAGGACGCCATGCCGTACATCGAGCAGCTCGCCGACCACTGGGGAGAGCTGTGCGCGTCGGCAGAGCTCGCCTCGTCCTGGGCAGATCGCCTGCTCGATATCACGACTCGAGCGCTCTCTCCCGACCGCGAGCCCGGCGAGTTCTTCCACGGCAGCTCTGCTTGTCTGAGCGCACTCTTCGCGTGCGGTCGCTACGAGGAGATACTCGAGATCGTCGCGGCCGACGTCCTCTGGCACTACAAGTGCTGGGCGGCGCGAGCGCTGGTCGAGCTGGGATCGTACGAGGAGGCCGTTCGCTATGCCGAGGCCTGCCGCAGTTCCTGGGCGAGCGATCTCGACATCGACCGCCACTGCGAGGCAGCGCTCCTCGCGGCGGGCGACACGGACGATGCGTATCGGCGCTACGGACTGCGCGCGAACGCCAAGGGAACGTACCTCGCATGGTTCCGGGCGATCGTCAAGAAGTACCCCCACCGGACATCTCGAGAGATCCTTGCCGACCTCGTCGAGCACACTCCGGGCGACGAGGGCAGGTGGTTCGCCGCGGCGAAGGACGCCGGACTGATCGAGGAAGCCATCGAGCTCGCCACACGGTCCCCCTGTGATCCGCGCACGCTCGCGCGCGCGGCTCGCGACTTCGCCGACAGGAATGCGGAATTCGCGGTCGAGGCGGGAATCGCCGCGATCCGCTGGCTCTCCGACGGCCACGGCTACGAGATCACGAGCGCCGATGTCGACCTGGCTGTCCGAAGCACGCTGGCCGCGGCCGACGAGGCGGACTGTCGCGACGCCGTTCTCGAGCGCCTGCGCATCCTCCTCGGACCGGAGACACCTGCCGAGAGCTTCGTGCGGGGAATGATCCGCGGCCGGCTCGAGCGATGAGGGAGCGCGCCATCGTCCACATCGGCGGCCCGCAGGGCGCCGGCAAGACCACGCTGGTCGAGCGTCTCCTCGAACGAGCGGACACCGGAATCGCGACGGTTGTGCGCGCCGTCCGGGACGCGAAGCTGCGACACGCGCGGGAGTAGCGCCGGCAGTCGAGGCGGGAGCTGCGCCGCTTTCGCGAGGCAGGGGCGAGCGAGGAGGTGCTCTACTGTCTCCCTCGTGTCGACACGGAGGCGTTTTCGAGATGGACGCGATGGCCGGATTCTCGCAGGTCGTCCTCATCGAGGGCGACTGTCCGATCGATTGTGTCGACCTCGCGGTCTTCGTCGCCCCTGTGCCGGGTCGTGGAGCGGCGTTCCTCGCAGTCGCTGCGAATCTCTCAGGTCCGAAGGACGCGGGGACTCGCAAGGGGCTCGCGCGCGTTCGACGGGCGCTGCGTCGACTCGAGTAGCGCTCTCCGCTCTCCTCTTCGAACGCGAAGGGCACGACGCTTTGGAGGATTCGCTCCGCGACCGAGAGGGTATCCTGTCTCGCGGTGCCAGGGCTTCACGAGGTCGGTGAGGAAACTGCATGAGCGAGTACGAGTACTATGAGTTCCAAGCTCTCGATCGACCGCTCGACGAGAAAGCGATGGACGACCTCCGCGCCCTCTCGAGCCGCGCGACCATCACGCCGACGAGCTTCGTCAACGTGTACAACTACGGGAGTTTCCGGGGAAACCCGCGCACCCTCGTGGAGAAGTACTTCGACGCGTTTGTGTACGTCGCCAACTGGGGAACCCACGAGTTGGTCTTCCGGCTTCCCAGGTCCGCCGTCGACGTCAAGAGCCTGTCGCGGTATTGCGTGGACGACGGTACGGCGCTCCGGACGAAGGGGCGACACGTCATCCTCGAGGTCTGCTCGGAGAGCGAGGACGGAGAGTGGCAAGAAGGAGAAGGTTGGCTCGCGGCGCTCGTCCCGCTGCGACAGGACATCCTCGAGGGGGACCTTCGCTGCCTCTATCTGGCGTGGCTCAACTGCCTGGAATGCGGGGACGTCACCGATGACACCGTGGAGCCACCCGTGCCAGCAGGCATGCGGGGTCTGTCCGCGCGGCTGCGGGCGCTCACCGAGTTTCTGAGGCTGGATGAGGATCTGATCGAGGCGGCCGCGACCCGCAGCGAGGACCGGGAGCCGGCGCAGGACAAGGAGTCGAGAGCAGAGATTCTGAGCTGGATCGGCTCGCTTTCCGACGCGAAGAAGGACAAGCTCCTCGCGGATCTGATGCAGGGAGATGCCGCAGCTGTGCGGACGATCCTCCTGCGCGCGTTTCGGGAACACAGAGCACCCCGTCGGCGAGTGCGGGAGAGCTCGAGGCGAACCGTCGGCGAGCTGCGGACCGCCGCTGCGCAGATCTGCGCGGAGAAGCGCCGCAGAGCAGCCGAACGGGCCGGGAAGGAGCGAGAACGTCGCGAGCGCG
>CAYMRB010000760.1:0-2371 GCA_964392615.1 uncultured Planctomycetia bacterium
ACTATCCACAGCCCGGGAAAGCCTCACACGCGAGGTCATCCGCCGTCGCATCCGCGCCGCACTCGCCGAGCGGCGCGGGAGGCGCGGGACCGCCGGTGAAGAGATAGCCGAGCAGATAGACCGCGTCGGTGACTTCGTTCTCGCCGCTGTCGTCGACGTCGGCAGCGTCGCGACAGTCCGTCTCGCGGCCGGCGAAGAGGAAGAGGAGCACGGCGATCCCGTCGGTGACGTCACGTACGCCGTCACCGTTCGTGTCGCCACGACGGAACGTCGGCAGGCGCTCCTCGAGGAACGGAAACACGCCCATGTCCGCACGCGAACCGTCGGGATCGGGCTCACCATCGGGATCGCCGGCATCGATGCAGGGAGACTCGCCGGTCAAGCGGAGGTCCCGTGCCTCGCTGTCGCGAAACAACGGATCGTCGAACAGATTGCCGACGTTGCCAACCCCGCCCCAGTCGCCCGGCAACGGCGAGAGGTTCGTGTAGTTGATCTCGATGAACGAGTGCTCGTAGTCCGTGCGCACCGTGTGCACAGGGTCACCGTCTCCGTGGCGAATGATCGAGTCCGTCACGCGGTAGTAGACCAGCGCGTCAGGATCGTCACCGCCCTTGTTGCGCGCCTCGATGCCGATCCGATTGCCGACAATCGTGCAGTGCTCCACCGTGACGATCGCCTCGCGGTCGTTGCCGGTCTTGCACGAGATCCCGATGTCGTTGTCGACGATCTGACAACGCGACACGAGCGCCGTATCGTGAAACACGCTGATGCCCTTGTCGGCGAAGTCTCGCACGATGCAGCCTTCGATCGTCACCTCGCTGCCGAGCGTGTCGATCGCGTCGTCGTCGCCGGCCGCGACGATGCAATCGGTCAAGCGAATCTCCTGCCCCGCGCTCTGATCGTGCAGGTAGATCCCGTCGTTGTCGTCGTCGCCGAACATCTCGAGGATGTAGGAGCGTTCGCAGATCAGCTGCGTGCCCTCGATCTCCGGTCCCATGACGCAGCGCGCGAACAGGGTGTCGCGGAAGACGAGATCGGCCCCGTTGGCCTCCATGGTCTTTCCGGCGCAGTCGGTGATCGAGCACCTCTCGAAGACGACACGCGCGTCGTCCGGCCGCACGGCTGGACCGGTGTTCGTGTGGCCACCGCGCGGCGAGTTCCCCGCGAGGGTGATGATCGTGTGTCGATAGATGGACTCCCCGTTGGAGTCATCGTGATGGAGCTCGCCCCACTCCCAGCCTTCGACACGAGTCGCCGGTTCGACGGGGCCGGCAGCCGTGAAGGTCACGGGCCGCTCCGCGGTGCCGAGGCTCTCGAGTCGCCCGACGATGTTGATGTCGGCCCCATCCGTGCCGGACTCGACGCTGCCCATCAGCACCAACGTGCCGGGCAGGATCCTCAGCGTCGCATCTTCCGGCACGAGCAGGTCGTCGGGCACGTGGACGATGCCGCTCCACTCGGTCACTCCCGCGAGAAGCGTATCGCCAACGACTTCGAGTTCGGGCGTCAAACGGCGCAGCGTTCGCGTCGCGCTCAGCTCGCCCAACTCGGCGCCGAGCTCGATGTCGGACGTCGCGTCGACATCGATCAGCACGCTCCCGACGCCGTTCCGCAGCGCAACCGTCGGAGACGCCGGCTCGACCGCGGCACCCTCGCCGCTGACGCTGAGCACGACCTCGGCGTCCCAGATATCGCGACACAGCGAACCGTCGGCCGCGCGTAGCTCGACGCGAACGAGCACGGGGAGGCGCGGCAGGAAACTGTCGCGAACGACGAGCTCGAGCTGCCGACCGGCCTCGGCAGCGGAAGCGGGGCTGCCGGCCGCCAAGGTAACGAGCACGACGAGAGGCGAGACGACCGCGAGGACGCGTCGTCGAAATCGCTCTTTGCGCGAGTACATGGCTTTCTTTCAGATCCCGAGAGTCAACCGATTCGCTGTCGATCGTACTAGCGAAGGAGCGCCAAGACCATCTCGCCACCACCCGACCGCGACGCGCGTAGCGCGGGCCTGAGGGTCAACGGCCTCTCAAGTGCCGCTCCAGGAACTCGAACGTCCCGACACCGTTGATCGCGTGCGGGCCGACGAAGAACTCGATCTCGCAGCGATCGCCGATGCCGAGCTTTGCCTGGTACAGATGGCGAACCTTCGCGAACTCGTACGCGACCGCCTCATCCGACGACACGCCGTCGAAGTGGCCCCGCTCGACCATGAACGGCCGCGGTGCGATGAGCGCGGCCATCTCCGCGTAGTTGAACGTGCTGCCGAGATCGAACTCGAAGATCTCGTACTCGCCCGTCCAGACGTAGCTGTATCGCGCGCGCGTCGACGCGTTCTTCCAAACCCACTCGTTGAAGTCGGCCGAGCAGATCG
>CAYMRB010000761.1:0-2371 GCA_964392615.1 uncultured Planctomycetia bacterium
CGGTCTCGGTGTCGGTCTCGGTGTCGGTCTCGGTGTCGGTCTCGGTCTCGGTCTCGGTCTCGGTGTCGGACTCGGACTCGGCCTCGGCCTCGGACTCGCTCTCGGTCTTCGCGGCGGGCTCTTCCTCCGTTGCCGCCTCGCCCGCGGCCGCTGCGGCGGCTCCTGCGAAGAGTGCGGCGATCGCTTCTTCAGGGTCGATGCGGGGCGCGTCGCCGGCCACGCCGCGCCTCGAGAGGCCTCGCGGCACGCCGCGCTCATCGTTCGCCGCTTCGGGTTCGAGCGGCTCGCCGTCGAGACGATCGTCGATCATCAGCTTTCTGCCTCCGCTGCGGCCCTTCCCCCCGTCGGCTCGGCCGCCCGGTCCGGAAGCCACTCGAGCCGTGCGCGGTCGCGCAACGTTTCGAATGCACTGCGAATCTCGCGCCCGTCGGGCGGACGGCGCTGATACGCGTCGCGTAGCTGATCGCGATTCGACTCGAAGCTGCCGGCGGGCACGATCCGCGTGACCTCGAACACGTGATACGCTCCGACCGGATTCTCCACCGGGTCGCTGACCTCGCCGGCGCGCAGCTGAAAAATCGCGTTGCGGATGGCCGGATCGAAGCCGACGCGCGCGCTCATCGGTCCGAGGACACCGCCGCGATAGCGCGTCAAGTGGTCCTCCGACTCCTCGCGCGCCAGCCGGGCGAACTCGATCTCGCTCGCCCGCAGCCGCTTGACCGCGCTCTCGGCCTTGCGCCGGGCCGCGTCCTTCCGTCGCGCCTGCTCGTCCGTCGGATCGCTCGTGAACGGCGGAAACGTGTAGTACACGTGACGGACGTGGAACTGTCGGTTCTGCTCCCAGAAGTCGCGCAAGGTCGCGTCGTCAACGCGCCGCATCGCGCGCGTGACCCGTTCGGCGAGAAGCCGCGCTCGGAGACCCGGACGCAGGTCCGAACGCACGTCCTCCAACGTCAGGCCCTCGAGGTGGTACAGCTCGGCGAGCCGTTCGCGCCCCTGCGCCGCGTTGCCGCCGGCGAGCGCTTTCGCGCTGACGTCGATCTCCTCATCGACGAGCTTCTCGACCTCGGCATCGTCGACCTCGATGCCGCGGCGCGCGGCCTCCTGACGAAAGAGCTCGTACTTGACGATGTCCGCCAGGAGCCTGTTCTTCCCGAGCTTTCCGAGCACGCGCGCGACGAATTCGCGGCGTGTCAGCTCGTAGCCGTCGATCCGCGCGAGCACTGTGTCCGGCGAGCCGAAGACGTCGGCGCCCGACTCCGAGTCGCTGACGGCGCGTTGGCGCGCATCGCCGCGCAGCTCGTCGACCGAAGAGGCGCTCCGATCGCTCGACGGCGGCAGGCCACAGCCGACTCCGAAGGCGAGGAAGAAAAGGGCCGAGACGGAGAACGCGGTGACCGACGGGCGCATCTTGCCTCGCGAGCTGAAGACGGACGGCGCGAGTCACGCCGTGGAATGGGGAAAGCGACCGACGCGATTCTAGGCGGACGGCCCGAGAAGTCAAATGGCGCGGTTTCAGCCGACCGCCAGCGTCCGCCGGCCGACGGCGATGATCTCCTCGATGCCGCGCGCCGCCAAGTCGAGCAATCGATCGAGCTCGTCGCGGGCGAAAGGCGCCCCCTCGGCCGTGCCCTGGACCTCGAGGAACCGCCCGTCGGCGGTCTGCACGACGTTCAGGTCGACCGATGCGCTCGAGTCCTCGGCGTAGTCCAGGTCGAGCATCGCCTTCCCGTCGACGACACCGACGCTGACCGCGCCGAGCGCGTCGGTGAACGGGTCCTTCGTGAGCCGTCGCGCACCGAGCGCTTCGCGGACCGCGAGCTGCGCGGCGAGATACGCTCCGTTGACCGCCGCCGTCCGCGTGCCGCCGTCGGCCTGCAGCACATCGCAATCGAGGTGCAGCGTCCAGCCGTCGAGAGCGTCGAGGTCGAGCACTCCACGCAGCGACCGCCCGATGAGCCGCTGAATCTCCTGCGTCCGCCCGGACAGCCGGCCGCTGCGCTCGCGGGAGTGTCGCGGCACGGTCGAGCCGGGCATCAGATCGTACTCCGCGGTCGCCCACCCACGGCCCTTGCCCTCGAGCCACGGCGGGACGCCCGCCTCGAGGCTAGCAACACAGAGGACGCGCGTGCGCCCCGACGAGTACAGGACCGAGCCGGGCTGCGTCTCTAGGAAGCGCGTGCGAATCTCGACGGGTCGCAAGCTGTCATGCGAGTGGGGTCGTGCCATGGTCGTGGATCGATGGAGCCAGTGGTGAACCGATTCGACGCGCCCAACCTACCAGGCGCACCGACGGTGTCCAGGGGGGCCCGATTCCGATTCCGATTCCGACTGACTCCGACTCCGACTCCGACTCCGACTCCGACTCCGA
>CAYMRB010000762.1:0-2368 GCA_964392615.1 uncultured Planctomycetia bacterium
GTCGGAGTCGGAGTCGGAGTCGGAGTCGGAGTCGGAGTCGGAGTCGGAGTCGGACACGCGTCGTGGCGCCGGTCGGGCGATCGTGCTATCGTCGCCGCCAGCCCGTGGCGCGGAGTATTGCATGCCCGACGATCGACCTCGAGACCTCGTCCGTCGCGTGCTGGACGGCGAACCCGGCGCTCGCGTTCCGTGCGGTCCGCTGGCGGTGCATTTTTGCGCCGTCGACGCCGGCGTCGATATGGAACGATATACGCTCGATGCGGCCACGTTGGCGCAGAGCGTCGTTCACTACTGCGAGAGGTATCGACCCGACGCGGTGTGGGTCTCGGCCGACACGTGGGTCGCGGCGGAAGCGATGGGCGCGCCGGTCGCGTTTCCGGGCGACGGCCAGCCTCTCGCTGGCACGGGTGAGCCCGCCGTGCGGACGGCAGCCGACGTCGACGCGATTCCGCCGCCCGACCCATCGCGTCAGGGGCGGCTGCCGATGATGCAGGAGGCGGTCCGGCGAGTCGTCGACGCTGTCGGGGACGACGTGTACGTCGTCGCGTGTTGCGATCAAGCGCCGTTCTCGCTCGCGTGCGCGTTGGCGGGGATCAGCTCGATGATGGTCGCGTTGATCGACGACGCTCCATTCGTGGACGCGCTCGTGTCGCGTTGCGTCGACCACGTCGTCGCGTACGGAGAAGCCCTCGCCGACGCGGGGGCCGACATGATCTCCACGGGTGACTCGCCGGCAGGTCTGATCGGACCGGAGCTGTACCGGGCGGTTGCGTTGCCGGCGGAGCAGCGGGTGTTCGAGCGTTTGCGGGCGGCCGGCAAGAAGACGTCGCTACACATCTGCGGCGATACGCGAGAGATCATCGCCGACATGGCGACCTCGGGTGCCGACGTGCTCGAGATCGACCATCTCGTCGATCTCGATCTGGCGTGCTCGGCAGTTCCGGAGGACGTCGGGCTGTGGGGCAACCTCGACCCGGTAGGAGTGGTCGCCCGCGGTGGCGAGGACGTCGTCCGGCGCGCCGTCGAGGAGGCGGTCCGCACGGTGCGGACCCACGAGCGGCGGCGTTTCGTATTGAGCTCAGGCTGCGCGTTGGCGGTCGAGACGCCGCCGGCGACTTTGGAAACGATGTTCGCGGCGGCGCGCGAAGCGTCGGCGGGAAGTAGTTGAGAACGAGTCGAGACGACTCGACGGAGGACGGCGATGACCAAGGAGCGCTACGGGGTGCTCGTCCACGGGGCGGGTTGGGTGTCGAGTCAGCACATCGCGGCGTTCGCGAACAATCCGTACGCCGACATCGTCGCGATCTCGAGTCGACGGCTCGAGAGCGCAAGGGAGCGCGCTGAGGAAGCGAAGCTCGACGGGGTCGCGACGTACGACGACTACGACGCGGCACTGCGCCACGACGGCGTCGACATCGTCGCCATCTGCACGCCGCAGCACGTGCACTGCGAGAACGTCCTCGCGGCGACGAAGCTCGGCAAGCACGTCGTGATCGAGAAGCCCGTCGCGACGACTCTCGAGGACATGCACCGGATGACCTCCGCGGTCGAGGCTGCCGGAGTCAAGAGCGTCGTCAGCTTCGTTCTGCGCTGGAATCCGCTCCTGCAGACGGTCAAGCGACTCATCGCGGACGGCGGACTCGGGCAGGTCTACAGCGTCGAGACCGACTATCAGAGCTACTGCGGCGATTGGTGGGGCGGCTACGAGGACGCTCGGCGCGCGGATACGGGCGTCAGCGCATTCCTGGTCGGCGGATGCCACGCGATTGACGCGATGCGCTGGTTCGCCGCCCCCGGCGAGCACGAAGCCGCGACACCGGTCGAGGTCTTCGCGTACGAGGGCGGTGTGCGCGGTCGTTCCACGTTGCAGTACGATCCGACGAAGAACGATTGGCACGAGGGCGCACCGCTCGAGTTCGCGGGGCTCGAGATGGCGCTCGTGCGGTTTTCGAACGGCGTGCTCGGCAAAGTGTCGGTGAACTTCGAGAGCATCGGTCCGTACACGTTCCCGCTGCGGGTCTTCGGCGATCGCGGGACGGTGCGCGACAACCGCATCTGGTCGCATCACCTTCCCGGGCAGACAGACTGGATCGAGCTGCCGACGGTGTGCCCGGACAGCTCGGACGTGACGCATCATCCGTTCCAGGGCCAGATCGATCACTTCGTCGACTGCATCCGCACGGACACCGAGTCGCACTGCAACCTGGCGGACGCCGTGCGGACACACGAGATCGTGTTCGCGGCGCAGAAGTGCTACGAGACGGGCGCGCCGGTGAAGTTGCCGCTCTGACGGTCTCTCAGTGCCGCCTTTCACAAGTTCCTGTGCATATCGAGCGAGCAGATTCGTTCGCTGGCGCGGCGCGCGAAG
>CAYMRB010000763.1:0-2363 GCA_964392615.1 uncultured Planctomycetia bacterium
CGGCCACGACCATGGCGCCGCGGCGCACGACGATGGCGACGACGAACACGACGACCACAGCGGCGACGTCGACGCGCTCGCCACGGGCCCGGACGCGCGGCTTCGCCATATCGCCGCGCAGGAGTTGACGCGCTACCTGCTCGCGCACGACATCGACGGCTGGCTGGGAGAAGCGCGACACGACGCGGGCGGCACGCTGCAGCAGCGCGTGCAGCAGGCGGCGGACGACGCGCGCCTCGGCATCGAAGTGCTCGACGTCGCGGTCGCGAGCCTCCACCCGCCGCGCGAGGTAGCCGACGCGTTTCACGCGGTTGTCATGAGCGAGCAGGAGAAGGCCACGGCGATCGAGGCGTCCCGCCGCACGGCAATCCGCACGCTCGCGGAGGCGGCGGGCTCGGTCGAGAAGAGCGCGGCGCTCGTGACCGAGATCGAGGCAGCGAGCCGCTTGCGACGCGACGGCGATGCGAACGCGGCCGCGCGCAAGGACCGCGAGATCGACCGGCTGCTCCTCGAAGCAGGCGGGCTCGCAGCCGCAACGATCGCCGAGGCCCGCGCCGCACGGTGGATGGCCGATGAAGGCGAGCGCGGCAAGCTGGCACGCCTCGGCGCTCAGGCCCGGGCCTTCGAGGAGGCGCCACGTCTCTTCCGAGCTCGGGCGATTCTCGACGTAGTTCGCAAAGGCCTGGACGACGCGCGCAAGATCGTCGTCGCCGCCGATCACGACCGACTGACCATCCGCGGAGACTTCAAGGAGTCGGACAGCGGCTTCGGCATCGTGCCGTCGTCGACCGGCTCGGACGAGTGAAACGCAGCACCATGAAGCGCAAGACGACTCTCGTTCTCGGTATTCTGATCGCGGTGTTCTTCGCCGGCTACATGGTCACGTTCCAGGTCGGCTTCCATCAGGCCGCGGTCGTGACGACGTTCGGCAAGGCGGATGAGGGCTCGGTCGTCGACGGCAGCGCCGAAGGCGGCGGGCTTCTCGGTAACCTCTGCTTCAAGTGGCCGTGGCCCATCGAGGACGTGCGCCTCTATGACCTACGCGTCCGCGTGCTCGAGGATCGTCTCGAGGAGCAGCAGACCCGCGACAAGATGGGCGTCGTCGTCAACGCCTACGTCACGTGGCGGATCACCGATCCGCTGGCGTTCTTCCGTTCCCTCGTGACCGAGCAGAACGCGGAGGACCAGATCCGCGCGCTGCTGCGCGACGCACGGTCGGTCGTCGGCAACTACGCGTTCGACGAGCTAACCGCGCGCGACCCGAACCGGCTGCGGCTCGCGCGAATCGAGCAGGACATTCTCACGAAGCTGACTAGCGGCTTGCCGACGTCGCAGCCGTGGGGCATCCGCTTCGAGTCGGTCGGCGTCAAGCGCCTCCTGCTGCCTCAGACCGTGACGACGGCGATCTTCGACCGCATGCGAGCGACGCGCGAGCGCCTGGCGCAGAACGCGCGCTCGGAGGGCGCCGGCATCGCGAAGCAGATCGAGTCGAAGGCTGCGAGCGACCGGCAGATCATCCTCGCGTTCGCCGAACGCCGCGCGAAGGAGATCGAAGCCGAGGGGCTCGCGAACGCGGCGAAGCACTACAAGGCATTCCAGCAGAACGAAGAGCTCGCCGTCTTCCTGCGCACGATCGAGACCTACTCCGAAGTGCTCGGGAAGAACACGACGTTCGTGTTCGACGCGAACAGCGGCCTCTTCGGACTCTTCAAGAAGCTCCTCGACGGCGAGGAGTGAGCACGCCATGACCGCAGACAGGCGAAACCCGCGAGACGCACGACGCGAGCCCGACGCGAGGTCACGTGACGGAGACGCCGCGGCTGCCGAGCTCGACGCAGCGGGGCGCTCGCTCGCCGACGCGCTGCGAATCAGCTTCTCGGCGTTGAAGGTCGCGATGGTCGTGCTCGTCGTCGCCGCGGCGTTGAGCGGCACGCGGAAGGTCGACGAGGGCACCGTCGCGGTGCGCCTCCTGTTCGGCGCGGTCCGCGGCGAGCCCGGCGAACAGGTGCTCGAACCGGGCGGGCCCTACCTGTGGCCGCCGGAGCCGATCGGCCGCTTCGTCACCGTCGACACGACGCTGCAGGCGGTGTCCCTCGCCGACGGCGAGTCGTTCTGGTTCGACGTTCCAGAGGGCACGGAGCTCATCCCGCTGGATCAACTGCGGCCGCGGCCGCTAGCTCCCGGCCGCGACGGCTATCTACTGACAGCCGACAAGAACATCGTTCACGGCCAGTTCACGATCGGCTACCGCGTGCTCCCGCGTGACGCGGTCGAGTTCGTCCGCAACGTCAGCGCGGGCACGCCGAGTGCGATGCGCGTCAGCGCACGACGCGTCGTCACGGTCGCGGCACAGCGCGCCGTCG
>CAYMRB010000764.1:0-2339 GCA_964392615.1 uncultured Planctomycetia bacterium
CTTCGAGAGGCTCACGAAGAAACGCCCCGCGGCCGTAGACCGCGGGGCGCCATCCTTCCTCTTCGCTTCTTCGCGAGCGGTCTACTCGACGTTCTCGAGGACCTGCTCCTCTTCCGTCTCAGCCACCATCTCGGGCTCCGGCTGCACCTCGGCCGTGGTGCTCACCTCGGGAGCCTGTTCGAGCTGCGTGCTGAACTCCTTCCAGTACTCCTCCGGCATGTCGAACGCGATCTTCAGAGCGCCGTTCGAGCCCGCGTACTGGGGTTCCTCGACCGTCGTCACCTTGGCGCCGCCGTACTCGTCGAGGGCCTCCTCGATCGCACGGCCGAGGCCGCCCATCTGGCAGCCACCGCCGCCGAGCAAGATGTTCTGGCGCATCTTCGCCTGGAACTCCGGATCGTACGTGGCGATCAGGTCCTGCAGCGCCGCGACGGTGGGGGGGACGAGCGAGTAACAGGCCTTGTAGACCTGCTCGGTGATGTCGAACTGCTGCGGCTTTCCAGCCACAGGCATCGTGACGACGACGTCGTCCATGTTGCGACTGACCGACGAGTTCTTCTCTTTGAACTCGCGGACCATGTTGATCGAGAACTGCGCGTCGGCGTAGCTCTCCTTGATGAACCGCGCGAGCGTCTGGTCGATCGCATCGCCGGCCACCTCGTGCGTGCGCTGGTCGTCGGCGCCGGGCATCGTCCCGTGCACACGGCAGAGGTCGGTCGTACCCGCACCGAGGTCGATGACGAGCGTGTCGTCCAGGAAGTCGAGGCCGTACGCGACCGCGAACGGCTCGGAGCACACGATGACGCTGTCGATGCAGTTCGACGCCGCCTCGAGAATCGAGGTCTTGCCTTCGACGCTGGCCTCGGCCGGGGCGCCGATGACGGCGAAGATCGTGCTGCCCGCCGGTGCCTGCGCCAGGCTGACGGTGTACTCGACGAGATCCTTCAGCGCGCGCCGCTGCTCTTGGGTGTCCCGCGCCCCCTTCACCTTGATCGAACCGCCGGCGAGCGGGCGAACGAGGTTGAGAGACATGCGGTTGTCGACGGCTTCCTTGCCGTAGATCGTGTCGCGGCCGCCAAACTTCTTCTTGGCGACGTGGTCCTTCGGATAGCCGACATACGACCACACCGTCTCGCGGACGCCAGTCGACGTCGTGATCGAGGTCCGGCTGGTCCCCAAATCGATGCCAAGGTATACGGTCTCAGACATGAACCACCAAGCTCCGCTCGTAACAGTTGCCTTGATTCCTACCCGCCGGACAGCTCCAGGTGCCGTGTGATCAACTGCTCCGTCGACACACGACGAAGGAGTGGCGGCGGCTCTTTATTGGCCACCGTGACCCGCGCGGCTCCGTCCGTACTCATGATCGTCACATCAGCTGCGTTCTCTTCGGCCGGTTCCCACGGAAGATCATCGGGATGGGCGGCGGGTTCGCTCTCCGCCTCCATCTCTTCCGGAACTTCCTCCGACTCCTCGATGGCGTCGGCCGACGACTCGGCTGCGACCTCCGGTGGAGGAGGCTCAGCAGCCGTTGCCGTTGGCGGGTCGCTCTCGTCGGACGACGCCTCGCTCTCCGGGCCGACGTCCGCCGCGACTGCCTGAGCGACGACGCGGTTCTCGGCCCGTTCCTCCTTCTCGGCCCCGCCAACCGGTTCGGGCCTGCTGCGCTGCGGCAACATGGCGCCGTGCGCGGTCAACTCTGCCCGCATGTTCTGATTGAACTTGAAGATCTCCTTCATCAGGTGGAGCTTCTTCTCGCGGTCGGGGTCGTCTTCCTCGATACCTCCCGAGAACACGTTGCGAAGCGGGCCGCCGACGCCGGCAGACTCGAGCGCGTGAGCGCGACGGTTGGCGCGATCGCGCTCCTTCTGCGTGTCCTCCAGCGTCCCCGCGAGCCGCCCGACCTTGCGCTCGAGCAGCTCGATGCGATCGTTCTGCGCCTCTTCGGCGCGGGCCCGAATGTGCTCTCGCTCGTCGTCGAGGAGTTTCGCGACGACTTCGCGCATCTCGTGTTCGAGCGCGTTGCCGACACCACCGCGATCGATCGCGCGGTCGAGCATGCGCCCGAAGCGCTTCTCGAGCTCGACGATGCCCGCGTCCGACACGGTGAACTGATCCGCCGTGACGATCCTGTCGCGCTCCTCCTCGAGGAGTTTCTGCGCCCTGGCCAACTGATCCTGCAGACTCGCGGTATGGGCCTCGAGTCCCGCCTTCTCGGCCTGGAAAGCGCCCAGCCGCTCCTTGAACTCCTCCTCGGCTTCTTCGAGGAGGAGTCTCTTCTCTTCTTCACCAAGGGCCGTTTCAAGGTGCTGGACGGCTTCCCCTACCGCTTCCAGGCC
>CAYMRB010000765.1:0-2330 GCA_964392615.1 uncultured Planctomycetia bacterium
CGTCGGAACCCGCTACTGCGCGAACAACTGCCCGTACAAGACGCGGCGTTTCAACTGGTTCGATTACCCGCGCGAGGACCGTCTGCAGAACATGGTCCTCAACCCCGACGTGACCGTGCGGTCCCGCGGGATCATGGAGAAGTGCAGCTTCTGCGTGCAACGCATCCAGGACGCGAAGACGGAGGCGAAGCGCCATGGTCGGCCTCTCGCGGATGGCGAAGTCCAACCGGCGTGCATGCAGTCCTGCCCGGCGAGCGCGATCACGTTCGGCGACCGCAACGACGACGCGAGCAAGATCGCGCAGACGCGCGCGGATCCACGTCACTACCACGTACTCGAGGAGCTGAACGTGCTGCCGTCGGTCGGATACCTGCGACAGGTACGCGATTGCCCGCCAGACCATCCGGAAGGCCATCCGAAGGGAGCCTCGCAACATGGCTAGCGGAACATCGCTCATCAGAGAGCCGCTCGTCGACGGCGACAAAAGCTGCGGCGACATCACCGAGGACGTCTTTCGACCGCTCGAGTCGAAGCCGACCCGCACCTGGTACATCGCGTTCGCCGTCTCCTTGACGGTGATGCTCGTGGGTGTCGCGGCCGTCACGTATCAGGTCGTCCTCGGCATCGGCACGTGGGGTCTGAACCGCACGGTCGGCTGGGCATTCGACATCACGAACTTCGTGTTCTGGATCGGTATCGGTCACGCCGGCACGCTGATCTCCGCGATCCTCTTCCTGTTCCGACAGAAGTGGCGCACGGCGGTCAATCGGTCGGCGGAGGCGATGACGATCTTCGCGGTGATGTGCGCCGGCATCTTCCCGCTGATCCACATGGGACGACCGTGGCTCGCCTACTGGGTGCTGCCGTATCCCAACACGCGCGGCTCGCTGTGGGTGAACTTCCGCTCCGCGCTCCTGTGGGACGTGTTCGCGATCAGCACCTATTTTCTGATCTCGCTCGGCTTCTGGTATCTCGGCCTGGTTCCCGATCTCGCGACGATGCGCGACCGCGCCAAGACGAAGTTCCGCCGCGGCCTCCTCGCGATCGCCAGTCTCGGCTGGAACGGCTCGCAGCGAACCTGGAGCCGCTACGAGATCGTCTACCTGCTTCTCGCCGGACTCGCGACGCCGCTCGTGCTGTCGGTCCACACGATCGTCAGCTTCGACTTCTCGACGTCGGTGATCCCCGGCTGGCACACGACGATCCTGCCGCCCTACTTCGTCGCCGGCGCGATCTTCAGCGGCATGTCGATGGTGCTGACGCTGATGATCATCGCCCGCAAGGTGATGCGGTTCGAGCAGTACATCACCAAGCGCCACGTCGACGTCATGTGCAAGCTGATCCTCGCGACCGGCGGCATGGTCGCGCTGGCGTACGGCACCGAGTTCTTCATCGCGTGGTACTCGGGCAACGAGTACGAGCGGTTCGCGTTCTACAATCGCGCGGCCGGGCCGATGGGCTGGTCGTACTGGATCATGGTGAGCTGCAACGTGCTCGTGCCGCAGCTCTTCTGGTTCAAGCGAGTGCGAGCGAACATCCCGGTGGTGTTCGTCGTGACCCTTCTCGTCAACGTCGGCATGTGGTTCGAGCGCTTCGTGATCATCGTGACGTCGCTACACCGCGATTTCTTGCCGTCGAGCTGGACCAGCTATGCGCCGACGTCGATCGAGCTCGCGACGCTCGCCGGAAGCTTCGGGCTGTTCTTCACGTGTTTCCTGATCTTCTGCCGCTTCCTGCCGATGATCGCCGTGGCCGAGGTCAAGGGGGTCCTCGGCGTCGGACGGCCCGCAAGGAGCACGCAGCCCGCGGAGACAACGCAGCAGGGAGGTGAGTCGTGAGTGCCCCGCCGCGAAGCGCGCGCAAGCACTGGGTCGGCATTTTCGCCGACGAGAGCGCGATCCTCGGCGTGACGGGTGAGTCACGACGACGTGGCTTCAAGATCGTCGACGTGTTCGCGCCGTATGCGATCCACGGCCTCGATGAGGCGATGGGGCTGCGCCGTTCGAGGCTGCCCTGGGTGTGCTTCCTGTGCGGCCTGGCCGGCGGCAGCGGCATGCTGTGGCTCGCGACCTGGGCGCTGGCGATCGATTGGCCGATGAATATCGGCGGCAAGCCGTACAACTCTCTGCCGGCGATCGTCCCGATCATCTTCGAGATGGTCGTACTGTGCGGCGGCTACGGCGTTCTGTTCGCGCTGTTCCTGCGTTGCGGTTTGCTGCCTGGAAAACGCGAGAAGCTGATCCACCCGAAGATCACGGACAATCGGTTCGCGATCGTCCTCGAAGACGCAGGGCCCGAACAGGATCCGCGCGCGATCTACCGCCTCTTCG
>CAYMRB010000766.1:0-2326 GCA_964392615.1 uncultured Planctomycetia bacterium
AAAACCGAAGAACACGAGATCAAGATCGACGCGCCATCCTGCCGATAACCACAGCAGCGATCCGTATTCCGCATCGTGCTCTCGAAACCCCGCGGGGGACAAGGTGACCGGCGATCTGCTCCTGATCGGCTTCCTCGCTGCAGCGATCTTCTGGCTGGCGCTTCGCGGCGGTACCGGAAGCGGGAACGAAAGCTCGGAGAAGAAACCGCGCGTGCTACACCGCTGGCGGCGGTTCAAGGTACGCCCGGCAGCGCTCTACGGAGACGAGGACAGCGATGCCGCCGCCATCGCCGAGGACCCGAAGGGCATCAAGCTACCCGTCGTGCGAGGCTGCACCGACGAGCTGCCGCTGTGGCTCGGCGGCGATGCGCGCCACCCGCTCCTGCGGATCGAGCGCCGCATCATCGCCCCGCGCACGCTCGTGTTGAAGCTCGGCAAGCACGCGTGGCTGCGGCTACGCCCGAATGGCAGCGCCGCGTTCCCGACGCTATCGATGGCGGAGGTCGTGCTGCCGAAGGGCGCTCCCGATCCGAGCACGCTCCAGTTCCAGGGCAGCCTCGCGGAGCGCGAGTACGAGATCCGACAGGACGGACGACTGGTCGTCTCGGTATCGTGGCAACGCGACGAGCGGGGCTCGTCGGCATCGCGCGGACGATACGTCGTCGAGATCGTCCGCAGCGCACCGTGCGAAGCGCTCCTCGCGCTCACGCTCGCGCTCGAGACCGTTGCGACCCTCGATGGCGAACCGGCGGACGTGGAAAACCTCGACGAGAGCGCCGACGAGAAGGACGCTGCCGGCGAAGAGAAGCCCGCGGGGGACGAGGAGAAGGTCGCGACAGAGACCGCGTGAACGGCGCGGCTACCTGCGCGCCGCCGCTTGGTGCATTTCCTAGCTCTGGCAACAAAGAGCCTGGGCGAAACGGCCGCTTCCGCGCCGGATTGCCTTCTTCAACGGGCTGCTAGTTCGCGCGACCGATCGGCGGCCGCCTCGACCGCGCGGATCATCGTCGCGCGCAGCGCTCCGTCCTCGAGCTCGCAGATGCCCGCGATCGTCGTGCCGCCGGGCGTCGCGACCCGGTCCTTCAACACGCCGGGGTGCTCGCCCGATTGCGATGCGAGCTCCGCCGCGCCGAGCACGGTCTGCGTGGCCAGCCGATTCGCGACGTCGCGTGGCAACCCTGCGCGCACGCCGCCATCGGCGAGCGACTCGATGACGAGGAAGATGAATGCCGGCCCGCTGCCGCTCAGTCCGGTCACCGCGTCCATCTGATGTTCGGCGACTCGCACGACGACTCCCGCCGCGCCGAGAATCGTCTCCGCGGTCGCGAGGTGCTCTTCCGTCGTCGTAGCGCCGCCACAGATCGCGCTCGCCCCTGCCCCCACGGTCGCGGGCAGGTTCGGCATCGCGCGCACGACGGGCGTCTTGCCGCCGAGGCGCTCGATCAGGTACGACGTCTCGGCGCCCGCGATGATCGACATGACGAGCAGATTGTCCGTCGCGACGGGCGCGATCTGATCGAGCACTCCGTCGAGAACGAACGGCTTGACCGCGAGGAGCACGACGTCGGCGTCGGTCGCCGCGGACGCGACGTCGGTCGACACGCCGACACCGTACGCCTCACGCAGCTCATCGAGCGCCTCCTGGCGCACGTCGACCACCGTGACCCGATCGGCAGCGAGCACGCCGGCGTCGAGAACGCCTGCGAGCACTGCACGGCCCATATTGCCACCGCCGATGACCGCGAGCCGTTGATCCTTCATCTCGTTTCGTGCCTTACGTGCCCGCCAGACCGAGGAACTCGCGCAGGTGCGTGTCGTAGATCTCGTTCGCCCGCGGCGATGCCATGTTGAGCCGATACTCGTTGATCACCTTGACCGACATGCCCATCCACGCCTGCCAGCAGTCCTGGCACGTCGACGCGAGAATCTGCTGCCCGATCTCGCTCGTGAACGGCGCCGACTCGAGCTGCGGGCCTGGCCGCATGCAGCGTTTGCAGAGCACCTGCCCCTCGCCGACCTCCGCGTCGCTCGCGGTCGGCTTGACGGGCGTGACGTCCGGCGGGTTGACGCCGAGCTCTTCGAGGGCGCCGCGCATTTCGTCGCGCGGCATGAACTCGCCGCGTTCGTGCGCCAGGCGGTAGCCGCTCTCGAAAACCGCGACCGCGTCGTCGCGACGACCGCGGCCGAGCAGCGCGCGCCCGAGGCACAGGTGTGCGGCGCTGTGGGCGGGGTTGATCTCGAGACACCGGCGCAGCGCCGCCTCGGCTTCGGCGTGCTCACCGGCTTCCAGGAGCAGCTTGCCGAGGCTGAACTGCGCGAGCTCGTT
>CAYMRB010000767.1:0-2217 GCA_964392615.1 uncultured Planctomycetia bacterium
CTCCATGTCTCGTCCGATTCCCCCCCCTCGCTCGGCGAGCCGGGGGCGTTCCGTGAAGCGGCTCGTTTCGCGAGTCCTGCTGCTGGCGGTCGTCGCCGCGTGTGGCTCCGCATGTACCTCGTGGGAGGAAGTCCGCGAGAGCTACGTCGTCGAGCTGAACTCGCTTCTGCACCATCGCCTCCCGAACGCGCTGGAGGTCGGCGAGGCCGAGCAGCTGGCGCTCTACACATCGAGCTGCCGCGCAGACGAGACCTTCGTCGCGGGCGAGCGCGAGCGACTGACGGCGTTCGACAGCATCACGCGATCGCACTGTTCGATCTCCACATTGGAGACGGTCGGCGACGATCACGCCCGTGCCGTTCTGCGCCTGCAGTGCCACGGGAACGCGCCCGACGGGCAGCGTCAGTCGCGCTACGAGCGGCTCGACGTCGAGTGCGAGCGCATCGACGGCAACTGGTTGATCGCCTCGCAGAGCGCTTCCGAGGTCGAAACGTACGTCGGCGCTCCCGTGACATTCCGCGAGGAGGCCGTGCAGCGAGGCCTGTGGAACTATCTCGAATTCGGCCGTGTTCCGGATCGGCACGGCGACCAGCGGCTCTATCCCGGCGCGTCCGGCTTGACCGTCGGAGACATCGACGGCGATGGGCGCGACGACGTCGTCTTCGTCAACGGCACGGCGATCCGGCTCATGCGCAACCGCGGCGATGGCAAGTTCGAGGACGTCACCGCTGCGAAGATCGGTGACGCGACCTCGGAGGGGCTGTCGCGCACGGCGTTGATCGCCGACTTCGACAACGACGGACGCAACGACATCTTCGTCGGCGTGCTCTACGGCCCGAACCTGCTCTATCGACAGGGCCCGGACGGGAAGTTCACCGAGGTGGCCGCGGAGATCGGACTGACGCGGACGGAGGAGACGACCGGCGCGTGCGCGGCGGACTTCGACGGCGACGGGTGGCTCGATATCTACGTCCTCAACGGGTGCAACCCGCATATGGTCGATCCGCTGCCGCCGTACAACGCGCTCAACGGCTACCCGAACTATCTGTTCCTCAGCAACGGAGACGGCACGTTCCGCGACGCGTCGGAGGCATCAGGCGCCGACCACACGGGCTGGGGCCTATCGTGCTCGGCGGGCGACTACGACGACGACGGCGACGTCGACCTGTACGTGGGCAACGACTTCGGCTTCGATGTTCTGTATAGCAACCGCGGCGACGGTACGTTCGACGATGTGACCGAAGAAGCGGGCATGCGCACGCGGCGGTCGACGATGAGCTCGTGCTGGGGCGACATCGACGGTGACAACCGGCCGGAGTTCTTTGGCGCTTCGATGTACTCGAATTCGAAGTGGATGGCTGCGCAGCCGGGCTACCCGGTTCCGGCACCGTGGCCGATTTCCTGGCTCTTCGGTGGCTACGTCGTCGAGGTCGTCGACGAGATGCTCGCCGGCAACCTCTTCTACAAGAACCACGCCGACGGCACGTTCGAGCTGGTTCACACCAATACGGTGAATACCGGCTGGTCGTGGAGCTCGGTCTTCTTCGACTGCGACAACGACTCGTGGCTGGACGTGTACGTCCTCAACGGCTTCGTGTCGGGGACGAACACGAAGGACTTGTGACCGACGTTTCTCGAGAACGTCGGTCGACGTTCGCTCGAATCGGGATACACGTACAGCCTGATCGACGATCCGGAGAAGACTCTGAACGGCTACGAGCTCAACTGCCTGTTTCACAACCGCGGCGAGAACAAGCGGTTCATCGACATCGCGCATGCCGCGAACGCCGACCTCATCGAGGACGGCCGCGGACTGGGCGTGTTCGACTTCGACGCCGACGGCGACCTCGACCTAATCCTCCAGAACTGGCACCGCGACAGCAAGCTGCTCGTGAGCCAGGGAGCCGACGGTCATTGGCTGCAGCTGCGGCTGCGGGGCGTCAAGAGCAACCGCAGCGCGATCGGCGCGAAGATCCGCATCGTGCACGGCGATCGCATGCAGACGAGGGAGGTTACGTGCGGCGCGGGCTATATGTCCGCGCAGAGTCTCGTGGCGCACTTCGGCCTCGGAGACGTCGAGCGCGTCGATCGGGTGGAGATTCGGTGGCCTTCCGGCATCGTCCAGGTCCTCGAGAAGGTCGAGGCGAACCGCCGGCTGGACGTCGTCGAGCCCGCGAACGCGGCGGTCGCGCTCCGGTGATCCCACGATCGTCCGAG
>CAYMRB010000768.1:0-2206 GCA_964392615.1 uncultured Planctomycetia bacterium
CAACAAGATCGCGAGGCGATCGGGAGCACCGGTACGGCCCGACCGCGGCGGTTGAGGGCTGCAAATCTGGTCCGGACCGAGGCTCCACGTTCGCTTGTTCTGGGGCTAGGCTAGGGGCCCGTTGAAAAAGGCCAGTCAGCGAGCCAGCAGCGGATCGAGAGCTGACGTCGCGAGCTCGTGATAGCCGGGTCTCGCACGCGCGTAGACCGCTCGCGCCCATGACCTGGTGTCCTCCGCAGACGCCATGAGCGCCGTGTAGAGCGGCGTCAGGAACTTCCGACGCCCCACCCGCATCAGGAACGACTCGAGCGCCGGCCGCACGTCATGGCCGCCGCGAATCGCGAGCAGGAACCACTCGAACAAGACCTCTGCATTGCCGGATGCGCTCAGATTGAACGCGCCTTCGAGCGCGGCCAGCCGCTCGGCTGGAAGCGACCCGCCGGACTCGTCGCCCACCGCGCGCAACGCACGCAGGAACTCGACCCACTCGTGCGCGGACCAGCCGTCCGTGTCGAGATCCGTCGCATCTTCGAGCCCCCCCGCCCAGCGCTTGGCCTCGACCGCGACGCGCAGGAACGCCGCCGACTCGATCCGCGGCGCGTTCGCTGGCAGACCGGGACCGTTGATCCATGCATCGACTCGCAAGCGCGCGTCGAGGGCCGCGTCGGCGCCGATGAGCTCGGCCCGCAGGAACTCGACGAAACGCTCGCTGGTCATCGACGCGAACGCGAACCTTTCGAAGTACTCGGTGAGGAACGCGTCCCAACGCCGTCGTCCGACCTCGGACTCGATCATGCGCAGAAAGAGGTATCCCTTGTCGTACGCGACGGAGGTCATGCCGCCATCCGGATCGCGACCGGCCAGGTCGAGCTCGAGGTGGGTGTCCTCCGGCCTCCCGTGCGCGAGGTCCTCCTCGAGCTCTCGCACGCCGAGCGCGACGAGCATGTCGTCATAGTCGCTGCCGCGAAGATGCTCCATGATGCGGTGCTCGAGGTAGACCGTGAACCCTTCGTTGAGCCAGATCCCGTCCCACGTCGCGTTCGTCACCAGATTGCCGGCCCACGAGTGGCCCAGCTCGTGCGCGATCAACGCGACGAGCGAGCGATCCCCGGCGACGATCGTCGGCGTCACGAATGTGACCCGCGGGTTCTCCATGCCGCCGAACGGGAAGCTCGGCGGCAGGACGAGGATGTCGTACCGGTCCCAACGGAACGCCCCCCACCGCGCTTCGGCGAATTCGAGCATCGCCTCGGCCTCGCCGAACTCCCACGCGGCCCTCTCGACCATCGCCGGCTCGGCGTAGACGCCGCAACGCTCGCCGATCGCGCGGAACTCCAGCTCCCCGACCGCCAGGGCGACGAGGTACGAGGGAATCGGCTCGTCCGACCGGAACGCGAAGAAGTCGACGTCGCCCTGCGACGCGACGTCACTCGTCGGCACGCGCTCGGCGCTCATCACCGCCGTCAGTCCCCGAGGCACGCGAATCGTCGCGCGGTAGGAGAACCGGACGCCGGGGGAGTCCTGACACGGAAACCACGACCGCGCGTAGATCGGCTGCGACTGCGTGAACAGGAACGGATGGCGGCCGCTCGTCGTCTGCTCGGGCGCGACCCACATGAGCGCACCGGCGTCCCCGCTCGGCGCCGTTCGGTACGCGATCCGCACCCGCGTCGTGTCCGGCGCGATCGGCACGGTCAGCGCTCGACCGCGGACCGCCTCCTGCGGGCCGAGCGCGAACTCGACCTCGAGCGCCTGCCCGGCGGAGTCGACGGTCGCGACCGAGTCGATCGCGAGTCCGTCCGTATCCAGAACGAGCACGTCGCCGTCCTCGCGCCGCTCGATGCTCCACGTCGCGACGCCGCGCAGCTCGCGCGCGGCGAAGTCGACCTCGAGCGACAGATCGAGCGCGGTCACGACCGCCTCTCGCGGTCGCGCGAACGAGTGCGGATCGTCCTCGAGAATCCCGTGCTCCCGACGCGCCGCCGAGCCGCGGCAACCCGCGACCACGAAGACGGCCACGACGAACGACAACCACAAGGCCCATGGTCGACCGAGCGCAATGAAGCCAGCGGGCGGAGATGCCGCTCGCATGCACGTTGATTCGTGAACGGCCGCACCGAAGCTTCGTTCCACGATTCCTCCCTTCGTTTGGTGCCGTGTTTCGCAAGTATCTGTGCATATCGAGCGAGCAGATTCGTTCGCTGGC
>CAYMRB010000769.1:0-2198 GCA_964392615.1 uncultured Planctomycetia bacterium
TGGCCGAGGCCGCCGACGCGTCGGCCCCGACGGTGGAGACGCAGGCCCGCGAAGCGCTGCGCCAGGCGTAGCCGTCCACTCGCACGCGACCGGCGCGAACGGGGCTGTCGGGTTGACCGGCGCGGTCCCCCGTTATACTCTCAAATAGAAGCCGAAGCAGATCCTGTGTAGGAGATTCTCGTTCGAGAGCCGTGTGGACGGGGGCTTACGTCTCGCGGCGGTGGATCTGCATCCGCTTGAGTGCTTGCCCCTCGATCGTCGTCGATGTGTGGGATCTCGTTCCTGTGCGGTGACGCCGCCCAGGGGGGCTGCTCTTCCGTCCGGCCTCTCGAGGTGGTCGGGTGGGGGGAGCGCTCGCGGCGGCGTGAGGAGGACGAGGCACCGGAGGAGCTCTCGCATGAGGACGGCAGCGACGAGGTCGAGGCGCGGCGCGCGATCGGATCGGCGTCTTGTCCTCGCTGCGTCGCTCACCCTCGCGTGCGGTGGACTCGTCGACTCGGGACTGCGGGGGCAGGAGATCGCGGCCTTGCCCCGCGCGGAGCTGCCGACCGACGTCACGCGTCGCGCTGACGTCGTCGCCGCGCTCGGCGCCCCCGAGGCGCCGCCGAAGCCCGGCGCGTCCGCGGCGGCGCCGACCGCGACCGTCGTCCCGGCAGCCGCCCCCGCGGCCGTCGCGCCGACGACTCCCGGGGCCCACCGGCTGGCGGCGACGACGTGGCGACGCGTCGCCACGCGTGACGCGCGCCGGTCCGCGCACGGCGGGCTTTGGGGCGCCCTGAGCGCCATGTCGGCCGAGGTCGAGCGGCGGTCGCACGCGAGCGAGGGCGAGCCGTCGGGCGCCGAGCCGTCGGTCGACAGGGCCGCGGCGCCGTCCCCGCGCATCGACGCGACGACGCCCTGGGTGGTCCTCGAACGGCTGGCGCCGCCGGCGACGGATCCAGAGGGGCGCTTCGATTCCGCGCGCCGCGAGCGCCAGATCGGCGCCCTCGAGCCGTGGTTTCGCTGCCAGGGGGTCGTGGAAGGGTATTCGGAGCCGCCTCCGTACGTCGAGGTCGACGAGCGGTCCCCGTTCCGCGTAAGGCCGCCGCCGGACTCCGAGTTCGCCCGCGCGGTCAAGACGATCGCGAGGAAGAAGTTCTACCGCGAGGTCCGGCGCGCCGCGAAGCGGCAGTGGCGGCGGCTCTACCAGGAGTCGTCGACCATGACGTTCGACAGGTACGAGGGGCGCCTCCTGCGGATCAACCGGCTCGGGCGCGACGACGACTACGACGTCTTCGGCTCGGAGTACTACGCGAACCGCTTGCGCGACGACGTGTTCGAGGAGCCCGAGAACGAGGGCGAGCGCGACGTCTCGCTGCTGGCGTGGGGTCCGTTTGTGGTCCTCGATTCGGGATCGCTTCGCTTCGATCTCGGCCGCGCGCTCGATCTCGACGCGGATCGCGTCGACCACGTGGGGATCGGCGAGCCGGACACGAGCCCGGCGGTCAAGACGGGCGGGCTGCGGTTCGACACCCGCGTGCGCCTGCACCTGGACCCGACCGACGTCGTCGACCACGACGGGGACGCGACCTGGCTTGTCAAGCGCTACGGCGCGACGGTCACCCTCGACTGGCTCTCCGGCATCCTCGCCCGAGAGCTCGTGTCCACCGAGATCGAGGCCCGGGTCGACCGCGACGGCGACTTCGCCGTCGCCGTAAACTTCGTGATCACCAGCCGCTAACGGCCCTGGCCGCCGCGACGCGTGTGGCCTTGCATTTGCAATCACGGGCCGATATCGTTGAAGCTGCAGTGTATTCCGGGGAGCTGCGCGGCCCGCTCAGCGGTGCCGGCGCGGGTCTGGGCCCCGGCGCTGTGTCGGTGCGTCCAGCCCTCGCATGCCGTGGGTGGAGGTCAGGTCAACGTTCCGACTCGGGCGGTGTTCGCGGTCGAACAACGTCGAAGTCGGTCGTTTGGACGGCGTAGAGCGGCACTCCTACTCGAACTCAGGTGGTCCGTCATGATGGAAAACGTCAGCGAGCAGTGGAACGAGATCGAGCGGCGCGTGCCGGCCGATGGGGATTCCGACAGCGAGCAGCTGCAGGACATCGTCCAGCAGGTCGGCGGGGTCCGCGACCTGCTGAAGAAGATGTGTCGCGCCTCGGTGACCCGCACGACGCTCAAGGCCGCCGTGCGCGAGGCCTTGGTGCCGGTGATCCGAG
>CAYMRB010000770.1:0-2195 GCA_964392615.1 uncultured Planctomycetia bacterium
GGGGCAGGAACGGGGCGGCCGCGCGGCGGCGTGGAGGGGGGCCTGGTCTATTAATACCTCGACTAGGAAAAGCCCGCGGGCGGGTGCGGGGGGGCCCGCGGCCCGGCGGTCGCGGGCGGCGAGGATCGCGTCTATCGACTCGGGCGTCCGACGCCCCGCGCCGACGTCGAGCAGCGTGCCGGCGAGGTTTCGGACCATGTTGTACAGGAACGCTGTGCCGGTGACCTCGATGTGGACGAAAGGCGGCGCGTCGTCGACCTCGACGCCGAGAAGGCGCCGGACGGTCGTCGACGGCTCCTGAGCGGTCGCGTTCTGGAATGATCGGAAATCGTGCTCGCCGAACAGCTTACGCGCCGCCTCCCGCATCGCGTCGACGTCCGGCCGCTGGGGCAGCCGGGTCGCGAAGCGGCCCCAGAACGGATTGTCGACGTCGACGACCGCGAAGGAATATCGGTACAGCTTGCCGCGTGCGTCAAAGCGCGCCCGGAAATCGAGCTGGACGTCGGTCGCGGCGCGGACGCGGAGGTCGGCCGGCAGCGCGGTGTTCAAGACGCGAGCGATGTTCGCTGTCGGCACGCGCGTGCGCGTCGTGAACGCCGCTGCCTGCCCGTACGCGTGGACGCCAGCGTCCGTGCGGCTCGCGCCGCCGAGATCCGGGGCGTCGTCGCCGAGCGCGCGGGAGATGGCAGCGGCCAGCTCCCCCTGAGCGGTCCGCAGCGCCGGCTGCTCCTGCCAGCCGTGGAACGCCGTACCGTCGTAGGCGACGGTCAGCAGGACGCGACGGGGTGACGACGACGTTCTGGAACTCTGCGACACGGCGAGACTCGCGTGGTCGGCGGCACCGGAGGCCGATAGTCGACTGAGCGCAACGAAGCCAGCGGACGGAGATGCCGCTCGAATGCACAGATATTCGTGAAAGGCGGCACTTAGGAGAACAGCTCTTCGGCAATCTGCACCGCGTTCAATGCGGCGCCCTTGCGAATCTGGTCGCCCACCACCCAGAAGTCGCGGGTGCAGGGCTCATCCGGGTGCGCGCGCAATCGACCGACGAACACGTCGTCCTCGCCGGACGCGGCGATCGGCGTCGGATAGCGGTCGGCGCGTGGCTCGTCGATGACCTGCACTCCAGGTGCGGTCTCGAGCGCCCGCTGGATGTCCTCGAGCGAGACCGGCTCGGCGGTCGTGACCTGGACGGCCTCGGAGTGCGCGCGCGCGACCGGGACCCTGACGCACGTCGCGCTGATCGGCAGCACGTCGACGCCGAGGATCTTGCGCGTCTCGAGCGCCATCTTCATCTCTTCCTTCGTGTATCCGTTGTCCTGCACGACGTCGATGCGCGGGATCAGGTTCCCCGCGAGACGATGCGGGAACGGAGAGTCTTCGGGCTGCTCTCCAGCGAGCTCGCGCTCGAGCGCATCCATGCCCTTGGCGCCGGCGCCGGACGCGGCCTGATAGGTCGACACGACGACGCGCACGAGTGGCGACAGCGCGTGAATCGGCGCGAGCGCGACGACGAGGATGATCGTCGAGCAATTCGGATTGGCGATGATGCCGTCGTGCGACGCGAGAGCGTCCGCATTGACCTCCGGGACGACGAGCGGCACGGAGGGATCCATGCGGAACGCTGACGAGTTGTCGACGACGACGGCACCGGCAGCGGTCGCCGCGGGCGCCATCTCGAGCGACCGGGTTGCACCGGCGGAGAACAGCGCCAGCTCGACGCCGCGGAACGAGTTCTCGTCGAGCACCCGCACCGGGATGTCTTCGCCGCAGAACCGCACCGTCTTGCCTTTCGAACGCGCGGAGGCGAGCGGCACGAGCTCGCGGACGGGAAACTCCCGGGTCTCCAGAACGCTCAGCATCTCCTGGCCGACGGCACCCGTCGCCCCCACGACGGCCACGGTCCGAGAGGTCATCGCCTGTCTCCTTCCCCTGAGCGCTTCTTCGCGCGCTCCTTCATCGTGACCAGAAAGCTCATCAGGGGCACCCCGAACAGAAAGAACGCGACCACGAGCACGATCATCAGCTCGGCTGCACTCGTGAAGGCCATGTCCTGTTTCGCTCGGTGGCGTCCGGATGAGGAAAGCCCCACAGCATAGCCGCGGTTCGCGGCGGCGGCACCAGCGCGCCGACGCCGACGCCGACGCCGACTCCGACTCCGACTCCGACTCCGACTCCGACTCCGACTCCGACTC
>CAYMRB010000771.1:0-1829 GCA_964392615.1 uncultured Planctomycetia bacterium
ATGTCTCGCAGTACGTCGATTTCCTTCTGATGTTCATGGTCGGCAACTCCGAGCACGAGTTTCGCTGCGTCGGGTCGATCGATCCTGGCGTCGGGTTCCAGTTCTTCATGAACGACCCCGACGGCTTTCTGCGCGGCCCCGGAGCCCCCGGCGGCGGCCGCCCCGGCTTCGACACCGACCCTGTCGCGATGAGCCAGCCGGGCACACTGGTCGGCGACGGCCCCGGCAGCATCTTCAGCATGTTGCTCGCCGAGAACCACCCGGACTACCGAATCCTCCTCGCGGATCGAATCCAGGAGGTCTTCTTCGACGACGGTCCGATGTCGCCCCGCAAGAATCGCGAGCGGCTCCTGGCACTTTGCGACGAGGTCGAGCGCTCCTATCTCGCCGAGTCCGCGCGCTGGGGCTATCGAACGCCGGCCTCGTGGCAAGCCGCGCGCGACAGCTTCGTCAACGCGGTGCTGCCGTCACGCACGGACGTGATGGTCGGTCACTTTCGAGACGCGGGCCTGATGCTGCCCGTTCCCGCGCCGTCGTTCGTCATCGATGGTCTCCCGCAGCACGGCGGAGCGATTCTCCCGGGTGCCGAGCTGTCGATCGGCGTGGCCGGGGCCGAGCGCTTCGTCGAGTCGTCACTTGTGGAGTTGACGGCTCCACGGAGCGTTCACGTGCCGCAGAACGACGCGCTCGGAGACGAGTGGACGCTTCCGGGTTACGAGGAAGGGTCTCACGGCGAGAGCTGGCGCAGCGGATCCGGCGGAATCGGCTACGACAGAACGGGCGACTACCGAGAAGCGATCGATCTCGACGTCGAAGCGGAGATGTCGGAGGCGGACCCCGCCAGAGCGTCGATCTTCATCCGCATACCGTTCATCATCGCGGACGAGCTATCGCTCACCTCGATCACCAACCTCAGTCTCGTGCTCGACTACGACGATGGGTTCGTCGCCTACCTCAACGGGGCTCGGGTGGCGGCCGCGAACGCCCCCGACCCGCTCGAGTGGGACGCGGTCTCGTCCGGTGCCCACGAGGCGGATCTCGGGAGTCCCGACATCTTCGCGATTCCCGGCTTCGAGGAGCACCTGCGAGTCGGACCGAACCTGCTGGCGATTCACGGGCTCAACGCGAGAGCGACCAGCTCGGACTTCCTGATTCGAGCGGCGCTTGTCGAGCGGAGTCTCGAGGTCGGTACGACCGACGATGAGATCTACTACACCGCGGATGGATCCGATCCGCGTCTTCCCGGTGGAGCGTTGTCCCCCGCAGCGACCGCGTACGCCGCCCCCATCGTTCTCACGGAGTCGACGCTGGTGTCGTCCCGGGTTCGGAGTGACGACGGCTCGTGGGGCGCGATGACCGACGCCGTCTTCTATACCGATATGCCCCTGCGGGTGACCGAGATCATGTACAACCCCGCGCCGCCCGCAGACGGCAGCCGCTTCGAGCGCCGCGAGTTCGAGTTCATCGAGCTGCAGAACATCAGCGGCGAGACGCTGAACCTGCAGGGCGTGAAGTTCGTGGAAGGCATCGAGTTCGACTTCAGCGACAGCGCCGTCACCGAGCTGCGCGCCGGAGAGATCGTCGTGCTGGTCGAGGACATCCGCGGCTTCCATCATCGCTACGACATCGGCCGCGTTCTCGTCGCGGGAGCCTACTCGGGCGCGCTGAGCGACGGCGGCGAGCGCCTCCGGATCGAAGGCCCGCTCGGCGAGCCGGTCCTCGACTTCGAATACAGCGATCTCTGGCATCCCGAGACCGATGGCGACGGTCCCTCGCTGGTCATCGTCGATGCGCTGGATGGCGTATCGACATGGGGCGAGGCGGCGTCT
>CAYMRB010000771.1:1839-2193 GCA_964392615.1 uncultured Planctomycetia bacterium
GAAAGAGTTCTCCTACATGAACCAAAAGATGCTGGTCATCGTCGTGGCGCTGTTTGGGGTATCTACTTGGGGCGTGGGGGGGTCTTGGCGGCCGAGCCACGAGGAGTTGGGCTCGCCGGGATTCGAGGAGTCGGATCTCGATCCACGCGGACGTCAGCTACCGGGCGACACGAACCAGGACGCGCGCATCGACCTCTCCGATGCGGTCGGTCTCCTGCGGCATCTCTTCGGGCGTCTTCCGGACCTGCCTCCTTGCGGCGACGGAAGCCTCGAGAGCCCGAGCAATATCGCGGTCCTCGACGTCAACGGCGACGCCGTGGTCAACGTCTCGGACCCGATCTGTTTGTGCTCGCT
>CAYMRB010000772.1:0-2189 GCA_964392615.1 uncultured Planctomycetia bacterium
GTTAAAGCTGAAGAAGTCCTCCGACTCCGACTCCGACTCCGACTCCGACTCCGCCCCCGCCCTGAATTCTCGGAAAAACAGACAAGCCCCTCCCGAAACGTCGTTCCCCCCTCCGACGCGGGTCGTTTCGGTTGCCACGGTGGCGGCCGGAGGGCCCGTCGGACCTCTTCCGGAGACCTTCCCATGGAACGACGCGCTCCTCTCGCCGCCCCCCGCCCGGCTGCGTTCCTCGCGGCCGTCGTCGTCGCCGTCACTGTCGTCCGGCCAGCTTCCGTCTGCGCGGATCCGCCGTATGCGATCGTGCCGTCGGGCGCCACCGACTTCTCGCTCGCCGAGCCGAAGATCTTCTGGCATACGGCGTCCGGGTGCATGGAGACGCCGGACCACGGTCCACCGATCAACCCGGACCGTCCGGAGGTCATCAGCCGGCGCGCGTCGACTGGCGGCAATATCCGCGAGATCTTCCACCACAACCCATCGCGACCGCCGCGGACGTGCAATCCGTACGAGTTTCGGTCGCGCGTTCTCGCCGACCGCGATCACGTGTACTGGGTCGACGCGAGCGGGCTCGTTCGGCTGCCGACCGACGCCAACCCCGGTGACGCCCCCGAGCTCGTCACGGACGACGTGTGGGGGAGTCCCGGCGGCTTGCCTCTCGACCTCGCCCAGGACGCCGACAACGTGTATGCGATCACGCGCGGCCGCGGCACGTCGACCATCTGGCGCGTGTCGAAGGTCACCGGCAACACGACCGCGCTGACTCAGCCGGCCGGCTCCGCGCGCAAGCTCGCGGCCGACGGCGAGTACGTCTACTGGCTGCTCGGCGGCGACCTGTACCGGTACCGTCTCGCATCCGGCCGGGGCATCCGGCTGACGACGATCGCGACGCGCGGCATCACGGCGTTCTATCCGGAGGGCGTGCGGAGCACGTTCGGGGGATCGCCGACGCGCTACGTGTTCTACGCCCGCGGCAGTCGGCTGTACCGCTTCAACAACACGGACGGCTCGACCAGCGCCACACTGTATGCCAGCGACAACGCGAGCGCGGTGATCTACTCGATCAAGAGCATGGGCGGCGGGCGTTTCGTCGCGGTGGGCTCTCCCCAAGCCGTGTTCGTCCTCGAGCACCGGCGATTCCAGTGCGCGGACTGCGTCTTCCAGACTTACTCGCAGCACCTGTACCGTATCCCGCGCGGTGGTGGCAGCGGCGAGCTCCTCTACATGAAGGACTCCTCGATCCCCGGTCAGATCGACAACGACTACTTGACGAGCAACTCGCGGTACCTCTTCTGGCAGGACACGGATCGGGTTCTCCGCCTTCCGGCCAACGCTGCTGGACTCCCGATGACGAACATGCGCGTGACCGGAATCGAGGTCACGCAGACGATTCAGGACCTCGACAACAACGTGTTCCTGGTCCGCGGCAAGCGTACGTTCGTCCGCGTTCATGTGCGATCGGACGATCCGTCACGCTCGGTGCCTGGCGTCCATTGCGAGCTCCGCGGTAGCTGGGCCGGCGACGCGGGCGACCCCCTCGGCCCGGTCAACTCGACCGGGTCGATGCTGACGGTCCATCCGTCGCCGGATCGCGAAGACCTCGATCAGAGCTTCCTGTTCGAGCTGCCGTGGGAGTGGACGGACGTCGAGACGCTATTTCTCACCGCCCTGCTCAACCCGCACCGCTCGCCGCCGCAGCAGAGCTACGCCAACAACGTGCGGAGCGAAACGGTGTCCTTCGTGCCGTCGCCTCGTTTTCCGATTCACTTCATCGCGTTCGAGTACGACTGGAACGGCACGCGACGACAGCCGAGCCTCGAGGACGACATCCTGCCGACCTGGTCGTGGATGCGCCGCACGTACCCCGTCGCGAGTACGCCGGGCGGTATCGGCGATGCGTCGCCCGGCCTGCGGCCGAACCTGTGGCGGCTCTTCGTCGACGACCTCCACCTGCGCGTCAACCAGATGCATCCCGATTGCATCCTCGGCGGACTCGGCAGCTCCTGCGCGAGCGCGTACACGAACAGCCTGATGCGGGCGCTGCAGATCGCGACGGGCAGCAATGTTCACTACTACGGCATGATTCCGATGGACGCCGGCTTCCCGCGAGGTCAGCGCATGGGGGGAACCACCGTCTCGAGCGGTCCGTCCGGAGCGATGTGCTGCGGGGCGAGCTGGGACGGAGACGGGAC
>CAYMRB010000773.1:0-2179 GCA_964392615.1 uncultured Planctomycetia bacterium
CTCCGACTCCGACTCCGACTCCGACTCCGACTCCGACTCCGACTCCGACTCCGACACCGTCCCGCCTCCGTCAGAGCCGCTCCAGCACCCGAACCTGCGGCGGCGGCATCTCCGCGTGCACCTCGAGCTCGTCGTCACGCCACGCCCGCCGCACCCACCGCAGCGCCTCGTGCGTGCGGTGAACCGCTGGCTCCGTCGCAGGATCGACCGTCGCCGGCTCGGCGTACAGCGCTTCGATCTCCGCGTCCAACGACTCGATCTCGCGGTCGAGCAGCGCCGCCGCCTCCGGGCCGACGCCGTGCAGGCACGACGTGAACGGAGGCAAGTAGACATCCGTGCACGACGGATCGATGTCGCGCGGGCCGCGTCTCGGTCGCTGCAACACCACCCGCCCCGCCCACCCGAAGGCCGCTTCGGTCGACGTTGCACGGATGCGCTCGACGAGCGGTCGCACGGCGCGCAGCGACTGGCGGCGCGACAGCTCCTTCGCCGCGGTGAGCGCCGTGTCCGCATCGCCCGACTCGAGCTTCCACAGCCAGTATCGCTCCTCCAGTGCCTCCCACGACATCATGGTCGCGGCGACGATCGCGATCACGCCGAGCCCGCACGACCAGATGACGGCCCGCTTCGCTCCGCGTCGCATCACAGCCGCCTCGTCCAGGTCGTGATCCTCGGCCGCACCGGCTTGTCGGCGTGGACCGTGAGGCCCTTGTCGCACCACGCGCGGCGCACGCAGCGCAGGGCGTGGAGCGTTCGAAGCGTTCGGTCGATCGTCGACTGTTGCACGAGATCGGCCAATCTGCCCTCGAGCTCCTGCTCGAGCGTCGCGATCTCCCGCTCGACCGCCGTCAAGGCCTCACGACCGACTCCGTGCAAGCAGAACGCGAACGGCGGCAGGTAGACGTCCGTGTAGCTCTCGACGTCCGAAGCGGCGGCTCGAGGGGACATCATCAGCCGCCTCCCGCCGTCTACCCAGCCGTCAGCCGCCTCGGTCGACGTGGCCCGAATGCGCTCGACGAACGGCCGCACCGATCGAACCGTGTGCCGACGCGACAGCTCTTGCGCCGCGGCGAGCGCCGCTTCCGCATCGCCCGACTCGAGCTTCCAGAGCCAGTACCGCTCCGCCAGCGCATCCCACGACGCGATCGTCGCGACGACGAGCACGAGGACACCGAGCCCACAGGTCCAGACGACTGCTTTCTTCGCTCCGCTGCGCATCGGTCGACCTCGGGGTTTCGGAACTCGGTCCTCGACGTCCACTGGAATCAATAGGTGGATCTCAGATAGATCGTCTGTTGTTGCACGGGCATCTCGGCATGCACCTCGAGCTTCTCGTCACGCCACGCGCGAAGCACGCAGCGCAATGCATGTAGCGTTCGCTCATCGGCACGGGCTTCCGTGCTGCTGGTGCCTCTCGACTCCACCGCCTCGCGCTCGATGGCGTCGATCTCCCCCTCGAGCCCCCCCCCCGCCTCGGCTCCGAAGCCCTGGAGACGCAGCGCCAACGGCCGAACGTAGACGTCCGTGTACTGCTCGAGCTGGACTCGTCTCTCCAGACCGCCCCACCGATTCCCGCTGCGGGTCCAGCCTTCCGCCGTCTCGGTCGACGTCGCGCGGATACGACGGACGAACGAGCGCACCGCGCGAACGGAGTGTCGCCCGGAGAGCTTGTCCGCCGCAGAGAGAGCTGACTCGAGATCGCCGCTCTCGAGCTTCGAGATCCAATACCGCTCCGACAGCGCGTCCCACATCGCCACCGTCGCGAACACGAGCACGACGACGGCGAGCCCGCAAGCCCAGAGGACGGCCTTTTTCACTCGGCTTCGCAATGCCTGGTCTCCGGATGCCGACGACTCCCGTTCGGTCGCCGCCATCGATCCTCGCCGCCCCGCTGGGCGAAGTCCACTGTCTCGCGCTCGGAACTCGGGCCGATCGTACACCTTGCCAACCGGCCGGTCTTGGTTCACTATCGGCGGTTCGTCGGTTTCTGGTGGCGTCGTCGCGAGTCGTCGGGCGCCCGACGGTCGTTTGTCCTCATCGGGTCCGGAGACTTGTCTCGCGGAGCGCTACTCTCGTTCTTCCGAATCACCGCTCCGGACGCCGTTCTGCTCGGCGCCCTCGGAGTGACGGTGCTGGTCGGCCCGATGGCTCGCGGTGACGGTGCGGGCTTGGCCGCCGC
>CAYMRB010000774.1:0-2166 GCA_964392615.1 uncultured Planctomycetia bacterium
AGAACTCGGCCGGGTGCGTGGCGCCGTACTTGTCGAGCACGGTGCGGCGGCCCTTGCGCGCGTCCTCGCAAAGGTCTTCGTACTCCTCGCTCAGCACGCGAACCCAGTCCTCGAACAGCGTCTGGTCGCGCAGCGGCGGCGTGCCGTCCGCCCAGCCGTCGAGCATGTCGAGCTTGTGGGCGAACTCGTGCAGGACGACGTTGCGGCCGTCGCGGAAGTTGGCGCCGCCGTGCTGCGCTGAGTCCCACGCGAGCACGACCGGACCGCGGTACTGGGCGAGCCCGAGGACCGGAGTATCGCTTTTCGTACCCTGCACACCGCCGCCGGAGTGGCGGTCGGGAATGACGAACGTGCTCGGGTAGACGAGGATCGTCCGCACGCGGCGGTAGTACTCGTGCTCGATGCCGATCAACAGCAGCGCGGCCTGCGCGGCGATCGTCATCCGCACCTCGTCGGTGATCTCGAAGCCGCCGCAGCCCTCCCAGCGCTTCTCGACGACGATGACGCGCGCCGTGTCGCGCAGGCGCGCTCGCTCGTCGTCATCGAGCTGCTCCCAGACGGGCAGCGCTTCGAGCCACTTCGACCACGCTTCGGGAAACGGCGTCTCGAGGAGCTTCCGCCGGCGTCGTCGTCGTAGCCACGCGAAGATCATGTCGTCTTCTCACCCCATGCGGCGATCGTCTCTGCCGCGCGGTCGACCGCGACGCGGGCCTGCTTGCCGCTCGCAAGGTGCTTCAGGGTCATCGCGCCCTCCGCCACTTCGTCGGGGCCGAGGATTCCGGCGACGCATGCGGCGAGGCTGTCCGCGTACTGGAGCTGCTTGCCGAGCTTGCGCGTCGACTCGGGGTAGATCTCGACCTTCAATCCCTGCGCTCGAAGCGCGTGCGCCGCAGCCAGGATGTCGGCTGTCTCGACGTCCAGGTAGCACAGCGCGACGTCCGGTCCGGCGGCGAGATCGGGGTACATCCCGCGGTCCTCCATGACGAGGAGGATACGCTCGAGACCGAGTGAGAAGCCGATCGCGGGAATCGGCTTCTTGCCGAACATGCCGACGAGCTGGTCGTATCGCCCGCCGCCGCCAAGACTGCCGGCGAGGTCGGCGACCGCGATCTCGAAGATCGGTCCGGTGTAGTAACCCAGGCCGCGGGCGAGCGTCGGATCGAGCTGCGCGCGCCCCTTGGCCGGTGTCGCGTCGAGGAGTCCGAGCAGCGTCTCGAGGTCACATAGCACCTGCTGCGCTGCCTCCGCCGGAATCCCTTCGCGCAGCCTGGCGGCGACGTCGGCTTCCGTCTCGCCGTCGTTTCGAGTGAGCAGCGTCAGCAGGCGTTCGCCCGCAGCGGCGTCGACGCCGCGTTTCGCGAACTCGGCCAGCACGCCGTCGCGACCGATCTTGTCGAGCTTGTCGATGGCGACGAGCGCGGTCTCCTCGAGGTCGCTGGCGATGCCGCACGCGCGGATCGACTCGCGCAGAAGCTGGCGGTGGTTGATGCGGACCGTGAAGTCGTCGAATCCCAGCTCGACGAGCACCTGGGCGACGGCGGCGCAGACTTCGGCCTCGGCCACGAGGCTCTGGGTGCCGGTTACGTCGACGTCGCACTGCCAGAACTCGCGGAAGCGCCCCTTGGCCGGCCGATCGGCGCGCCACACGGGCTGGATCTGATAGCGCTTGAAGAAGCGCGGCAGGTCGCCGTACTGCGCGAGGACGCGCGCGAGCGGCACCGTCAGGTCGTAGCGCAGCCCGTCTTCGGCCAGCGTCTCCTCGGTGACCGGAGCCTTCTCGAGCGCGCGCCCCAGCTTATCGCCGCGGTGCAGGATGCGATAGACGAGCTGATCGCCCTCCTCGCCGTACTTGCCGAGAAGCGTCGAGAGCTTCTCGACCGACGGAGTCTCGAGCGGCACGAAGCCGTAGCTCTCGTAGACGCGCTGGACGATATCGACGACGTACCGACGGCGGCGAACCGTCGCCGGCAGGAAGTCGCGCATGCCGCTGGGAGGTCGGGTGCTGGGCTGGCTCATGGCGTTTGCTGCGCAGTGCGAAAGGCGGTCACGATACTGCCAAGAGCCCGCGGATGCAAAGCCGGCGGAGAAGTCGATCCCCTGTCGGAGTCGGAGTCGGAGTCGGAGTCGGAGTCGGGGCCGGGTCGGGGGGACGGGACGGCGAAGGAC
>CAYMRB010000775.1:0-2159 GCA_964392615.1 uncultured Planctomycetia bacterium
ACATCATCGTCGCGGTCAACAAGATGGACCTCGTCGACTACTCCGAGGAGCGGTTCGAGGACATCAAGGCGGACTACACGGCGTTCGCGTCGAAGCTGACGCTCGGCGATATCCAGTTCCTGCCGATGTCCGCGCTGCTCGGCGATAACGTCGTCAACACGAGCGAGAACATGCCGTGGTATCGCGGCAGCACGATGATGCACATTCTCGAGACCGTGCACATCGCGTCCGACCGCAACCTGATCGACTTCCGCTTTCCCGTGCAGTACGTCAATCGGCCGACGCACGAGTTTCGCGGCTACTGCGGCACGATCGCGTCCGGCACCGTGCGCCCCGGAGACGAGGTCGCAGTGCTGCCCTCGCGCAAGCGATCGCGCGTCAAGGAGATCGTCACGTACGACGGCAATCTCGACGAGGCGACGCCGCCGTATTCGGTGACGGTGACGCTCGAGGACGAGATCGACGTCAGCCGTGGCGACATGATCGTTCACCCGAAGAACCAACCGCGCGTGTCGCAGTTCTTCGAGGCGATGGTCGTGTGGATGGCCGAGACGCCGCTCGAGGTCGGCAAGCAGTATGTCATCAAGCACCTCACGACGTCGTCGCCCGGCAAGGTGAGCGAGGTCATCTACCGCATGGACATCAACGAGGTGCACAAGGTCGATGCCGACGACCTGAAGCTCAACGAGATCGGGCGCTGCGTGGTCGAGCTCGAGCACGCGATCGCGTTCGATCCGTACGAGAAGAATCGTTCGACCGGCGCGTTCATCGTCATCGACCGGCTGACGAACAACACCGTCGGCGCGGGCATGGTGATCGACCGCGTGCCGCAATCGAAGCTGCGGCAGGACTTCCTCGCGCAGCCCGAGGTGCGCAAGTCGACGAATATCCGGCACGAGGAGAGCCGGGTAACGGCTGACGATCGTCACGGACGTCTCGGCCAACAGCCGCTCACGCTGTGGTTCACCGGGCTGTCGGGCTCGGGGAAGAGCACGATCGCCAAGATCGTCGAGCGCCGACTGCACGACGCCGGACGGCTGGTCTACAGCCTCGATGGCGACAACGTGCGCTTCGGCCTGAACCGCGATCTCGGCTTCTCTAAGGACGACCGCAAGGAGAACATCCGTCGCATCTCGGAGGTCGCAAGGCTGTTCAACGATGCCGGCGTCATCGTGCTCGTCCCCGTCATCTCGCCCTTCCGCGACGACCGAGCCAGCGCGCAGCAGACGATCGGCGACGGGGGCTTCTTCGAGGTCTGGGTCGACACGCCGCTCGAGGTCTGCGAGTCGCGCGATATCAAGGGGCTCTACAAGCGCGCTCGTGACGGCGAGATCCAGGACTTCACCGGCGTGTCGTCACCGTACGAGGAGCCCGAGCATTCGGCGATGCGGTTGAGCACGAAGGACCGCACTCCTGAAGAGTGCGCCGAGGAGCTTCTCGCGGCCATCGAGCCGCGGCTGCGACGCTGACGGGCGCCCCGAGGGCAGATCGAGTCGACAACGCGAGAGCCGGCCCACCGGCTCTCGCGTTGTCGTATCACTCTCTGCGTGAGGTCAGTTCTTCGCCTCGGACTTCTTCTTCGCGGATCGCTCCGCGGCCTTGCGCACGGCCTCCTCGACTGCCTTCTTGGCGGCTCGCTTCACGGCGTCCTCGGCGGCTTCCTTGCCGGGTTTCCAAGGGCCGCGTGTCTTCAGCGCCTTGTCGATCGCCCCGACGACCTTCTTGCCGAGCGGGTTCTCACGCGGCGAGAAGCGGGCGATGATCTTGCCGCGGTGATCGGTGAGAAACTTCTGGAAGTTCCACTTCGGCGCGCCGCCCGTCTTGGGGTGGATCTTCTTGTCGGCGATCCAGCGGTAGAGCGGGTGCGTCTTCGGGCCCTTCACCGCGATCTTCGCGAAGAGGGGGAAGCCGACCTTCTTCTTGGCGCAGAACGTCTTGATCTGCTTGTTCGTGCCCGGCTCCTGCTTGCCGAACTCGTTGGCGGGGAACGCGAGGATCTGGAAGCCGCTGGACTGATACTTCTGTCGGAGTAGCTCGAGACTCGAGTACTGTGCGTCCGTCAGGCCTCATTGGCTCGCGACGTTGACGATCATCAGGACTTGGTCCTTGAAGCGCGACAGCGGCACCTTCTTGCCATCGATGTCGACGACGGTGAAGTC
>CAYMRB010000776.1:0-2139 GCA_964392615.1 uncultured Planctomycetia bacterium
GGCGATCTCGAAGCCTGGCTCGACGCAGCGGGGCTCGAGTTCGCAGTCGACAGCAGCTCGGGCCTGTGGGCCTTCGTCGAGCGCGGGCCCCTTCCGGGAGCGGGCGAGTGGTCGCATATGTACGGCGATCCGGGTCAGACCGCGAGCAGCGGCGATGAGCTCGTGCGCGGCGAGGATCTCCGGATCCAGTGGTACGGCAAGCCCGGCCCGCGAGGCATGATGGATCGCCAGCCGCGCCAGCAGGCGCCGCTCAGCGTGAACGGTCGCCTCTACGTCCAGGGTGACGACCGCTTGTTCACGCTCGACTCGTTCAACGGCGCCGTGCTCTGGTCGCTCGAGATTCCGGGGATGCGCCGCGTCAACACGCCGCGCGATACGGGCAATATGTGCGCCGACGCCGACGCGCTGTATGTCGCCGTCAAGAACTCGTGCTGGCGGCTGGACGGGCCGACGGGAGACATCACCCACCTCTACGCCACCGCGGACGATGCGGATTGGGAGTGGGGCTACGTCGCCGTGATCGACGAGCGTCTGTTCGGCAGCCGCGTGATCGCCGGCGCGAAGTACACGTCGTTCGACGGGCCCGCGAAGTGGTACGACGCGACGTCCGGGGGCTACGGGACAGCGCAGGTCACGAGTCGCAGCCTGTTCTCGCTCGACAAGCTGAGCGGCGACTCGGGCTGGGAGTACACCGGCGGGGTGATCCTCAACTCGTCGATCGCGGCCGGTGGGGGACGGCTCTACTTCGTCGAGTCGCGCAACACCGCCGTGGCGAGCTCGGGCGAGGGGCGCATCGGCACCGCCGACCTGTGGCTCGATCAGTTCCTCGTCGCGCTCGATATCGACACCGGCGAGCGGCTCTGGGAGCAGGCGATCTCGCCGCCGCGGTCTCCGACGCCCGTCCTGATGTTCCTGTGTTACTCGCAGGAGCGATTGGTCCTGACCGTGTCGACGAATCGCCACTACCTGCTCGGGTTTTCCGCGGTCGACGGTACGAACGATTGGAATCGCGACCACGGCTGGAACCGCTCGCATCACGGCGGGCACATGTACCACCCGGTCGTCATCGGCGAGACGGTGATCGTCGAGCCGCGCGGCTACGACGTCTGCACCGGCGATCTCGTGTTCGACTCGCTGCCGTCGCGCGGTGGCTGCAGCACGATGTCCGCCGCGGCGAACACGATCGTCTATGTCGATTGGGACTATCACAACGGCGACTTCGGCTTCTGGGATCTCGACACCGACCGCCGCACGGAGAAGGCCGGCTCGCGTGGCAGCTGCTGGCTGGCGCTGATCTCCGGGCACGGCATGGTGCTAAGTCCGACGTCGAGCTCCGGCTGCGTCTGTCGCTATCCGATTCAAACGTCGATCGGCTTCGCGTCGTGGTGAGGTGCGTCATGAGAATCTCGAACCTTTCGATCTTGCTCCTCGCCGTCGCGACGGTCGTCTTGCTTCCCGCGCTCTGCACGGCGGGCAATTGGCCGACGCACCGGCACGACAATCGGCGCAGCGGCGTCACGGACGAGGGGCCGGAGCTGCCGCTCGCATCGCTCTGGACCTATCGATCGAAGAACCCACCGGCGCCGGCGTGGACCGGGCCGGCCCGCAAGAACTACTACGCGACGAACCAGGTGCTCTTGAAGTCGCGGCTCGCGTTCGATCGCGCGTTTCACGTCGCGGTCGTCGATCGCGGGCTGTACTTCGGCTCGTCGGTCGACGATTCGGTGTACCGTCTCGACGCGCGCGACGGGAGCGTCGACTGGTCGTACACGACGGACGGCGCCGTGCGCATGGCGCCGTCCGTGGCCACGGGGCGCGTGTACTTCGGCTCGGAGGACGGCAGCGTCTACTGTGTCGACGACGACGACGGGGCCTTGCAGTGGCGGTACACGCCCGTCGGCAGCGGGAACCGTCTGATCCCGAGCGACGGTCGGCTCGTGTCGCCGTGGCCGATTCGCAGCGGCGTGGTCGTCGACGGGGGCACCGCGTACTTCAGCGCCGGGTTCTTTCCGTCGGAAGGCGTGTGGATCTGCGCCGTCGACGCGTCGACGGGCACGGTGTCGGGGGCCGGCCGCGGGAGACGAAGGCGCTTCGGCGACGTCGCGCGGCAGGGATACGCACTCCTGTCGGCGACGAACC
>CAYMRB010000777.1:0-2136 GCA_964392615.1 uncultured Planctomycetia bacterium
GCGCACGACCGCGACGAGATCGTCGAGCGCGGCCCGACTCGATGCGTCGTCGAGCAACTCGCGCAGGAACTCGTTCAGGGCAGCCAGGTCATCGGTCTCGCGCACTCCGAGAATCGCGACGTCCTTCGAACGGCGTACCTCGTCGGCAAGCGTCACGCTGCGCACCAGCTCGCGATCCGGCGCCAGCCCGCGCTGTTCGAGCGCGACGAGGAGTTCCGCGATGACGGGGCGCTGCGCCGCGAGTTGCGCAATCGGGTCGGCGTGCGCCTCCTCTGCGGGACGCACCCACGTTTCCCACGCTTCAGCCACGGGACGAAAACCGTCGACGACGGCCGCGCTCGTTCCGTCGGGTGGCGGCCCGAGCAGCCAGTGCCACTCCTTCGCGAGCTCGCGCTTGTAGTACCAGTGCATCGTGTCGGAGTACTGCGCGATCTTGTTCGTGAAGATCGATGCGAGCTCGCGGTACAGATTCGGAGCGTCCGGATTCAACGGAATGCCACGATCGCGCAGGAGGTCGATGCCCGCCTGCACCCACATCCACCGCTCGCGCCGCGTGTGCGTGCCGACCGACAGGTTGTGGCTCATGTTCCATGCGAGAAACGTCCAGACCGACGCAAACCGCGGCTGCATGCGCGTGATCCACTCCGCGAGCTGCATCGCTTCGTGCCATCGTCCGGCGGACTCGAGTCGCCGAGTGCGCAGCCAGAGCCAATTGACCGCCATGCCGCGAAGGCTGCCCAGCGATTGCGTGAACGCGAGGTCCGGAGGGAGGTTCTCGAGCACGTTCTCGTCCACCGTCAAGCGCAGCTCATCGCGTTGCGCCTGAATGCCCGGAACGAGCGCGCTCGCCGCTGCCAGGAACGCGACGGCGAGGACTGCGCAGACGATGATCGTTCTGCGGTCTCGTGGTGCCGTCGTCATGCCTGCACCCTCGCCAGCTCGCGCGCTCGGAAGATGCCGATGCCGATCGCCGCCGTCAGCCCCGTCCACACGACACCGAGCCACAGGAAGCATGCCGCGAGACGGCCCCAGCCGAACACGCGGCCGTCGACGAGACGCTGCCCGGGATCGAACTCCGCGAACTTGCCGAGCACTGTGCTGAGCGTGATCGCGAGTGCGCGCGAGACGTCGTAGTAGAGGCCGCCAGCTTCCTCTTCGTGCGTTGCGGGGCCGTGCGTGTGGCCATGGCCTCCGAGGCCTCCCTCGACTGCCTCGAGCAGAAGCGGGCTCGTCATCGCGACGAAGAGCACGACAAACGTCGCCAGGCACGCTACCGGGAAGCCGAGGAACGTCGCCGCGAGGAGGCCGAGCATCGCGAGGAACGCGAGCTTGATCCACACCGCCGCGAGGCAACGCACGAGGTTCGGCGCGAAGCCTCCGACCTTCCAGAGCACCTCGAGTCCATCGGCGGAACGAAGCACGATGGTCGGGTTTGCTCTCGACGGGTTGCGAATCGAGACCTGCAACCGCCCCGACGAATCGATGCGCTCCGCCGGCACGGATACGTGATCATGTCGGCCGAGCGCGAGCTCAAACACGCGCGACTCGCCGCCGATCGTCAGCACCACCGGAACCCCGTCGCGCTCGTCGGCCCGCGGCATCGCGACGCGATAGCGCAGCTGGACGTTCGCATCGCGAGGGACCGACTCGAGCCCCGGAAACACGTACGTCTCGGTGCGCAGCGGCCCGATGCCGAACGCCTGGCGCTCGGCGTGCTCCGCGAGCTGTTGGCGAGCGCGCTGCGTGCCCAGTGCGAGAGTCTCGTTCTCGTCCAGCCGCGTCAGTCCGCGCGCTGCCGCCTCGTCGCGACCGAGATCGCGAATCGCCTGCGGCCGCTCGGCCAGGAGCTGGCGCAGTTGCGCGTTGACGCGTCGCTCGACGGACAGCGCCGGAACAGCGGCCGACTCCTGGCGCGCGACGAGGACCTCGTCGCGAACCGCAGCCGCATCGAAGTCGTCCGCGGGCTCCAATCGTGCGATGTAGAGCACAGCGAAGCCCCATAGCGCGACGCCGGCGACCGACAGCAGCACCGCATCGAACACGACGATGCCCAGCCACTTGCCCGCGAGATACGCGCCTCGACCGATCGGCTTCACCGCGACGGTGTAGATCTGACGGCCCTCGATCTCGCCGCTC
>CAYMRB010000778.1:0-2119 GCA_964392615.1 uncultured Planctomycetia bacterium
ATGTCCGTGTGCCACCTGGGCATCGTCGCGTACGAGCTCAAGCGTTCGCTCAAGTGGGACGTCGCCAAGCAGCGATTCATCGGCGACGTCGAGGCGAATCGCTTCCTCGATCGCGCCCGCCGCGAGCCGTGGGTGCTCTGACGACAGGCCCGAGGCCCGTCGTCCGGGAGTTCGACCTTTCCACAGGAACTACACGCTTCTTGAGAGATCACCATGCAACCTCATCCGCTAGACGCAGCGGCACTGGACAAGGCCTTCGAGGCCCTGAAGACCTACGATTGGGGCGCCGATCGCAAGGTGCTCAAGCCGCTCGAAGACGCGACCGTCGCTGCGCTGAGTGACACAGCCGTTCGCGAGTCGCTGGAAGCGCGGCTGGCCGCCGTGCTCAAGACGAACGCATCGCGCGACGCGAAGGACGTCGTCTGTCGCAAGCTCCGGGTCATCGGTACGGCCGCCTGCGTACCGACGCTGGCCAGCCTTCTTCCCGACAAGGTCCTGTCGCACATGGCCCGCTATGCGCTCGAGCGCATTCAGGATGCCGCGGCGGGCAAGGCCCTTCTCGGTGCTCTGCCGAAGGTCGGCGGCAAGCTGAAGGCGGGCGTGGCCGGCTCGCTCGGCGCGCGTCGCGACACCGCGGCCGTGCCGGCGCTGATCGGCCTGCTCGGGGACGGAGACGCGACGATCGTCGCCGCGGCCGCCACGGCCCTCGGAGCGATTGCCACGCCCGACGCGGCCAGCGCGCTTTCCGCTCTCGCCAAGAAGGCGCCCGCCGCCGCCAAGACCGCCGTGATCGATGGCGCCCTCAGCGCCGCCGACCAGCTCGCCGCCGCCGGCAACGAGGCCGCGGCGAAGGCCGTCTACAAGGCGCTGTCGGGTGGTGATATGCCTGAGCAGGTGCAGCACGCGGCGAAGTGCGGCCTGTCGGGCTGATCGCCGAGTCTCGATCGAGTGACGCCCTTGTCGTGACGAACACGCCGCGACGAGGGCGCTGCTCGATTGGGGAAGGCCTCCAACCGTGGGGTGGTGGCTCGAGTTCGTGACGGACTGTCGGTCACTCGCGTCCCAGCCCGAACTCCGCCAGCAGCTCCCGCACGATCGCCGCATCTTCGGTGCACGTCACCGATCCCTTCCGCGTCACGCACAGCGTGCCCAGGCGACAGCCGAGCCGTGCGCTGTCGAGCGGAGATAGACCGCGCAGCGTGCCGACGAGGAACCCGGCGACGAAGTTGTCGCCCGCGCCGCAGGTGTCGATCGCATCGACGTGCCGCGTGTCGACGCTCTCGCTGCCGCCGTTCCACGAGACGAGGGCGCCGCGCGGGCCGCGCTTGATCGCGACCGTCTCGACGCCGCAGTCGTGGAAGTACGCCGCCATGTCGGCGACGTCGTCGCACCCGGTGACGAGTCGCGCCTCGGTCTCGTTCGGCAGAACGATCTCGACGAGCTCGAGCAGCGGGCGGTGCGTCGCGACGAGATCGCGCTGCGCCTCCTCGTCCCCGGGCATGGGTTCCGGTACGGCGAACGTGTCCAAGCTCAACCGCCGCCCCGCATCGCGCAGCCGCCGCGCAGACTCGATGCACGGCTGCGGCCAGAACGATCCGAGCAGCTCCGGCGCCGCGAGATGGAAGATGCCGCACGGCGCGTCGAGGGCGCGCTCGGGCAGACGCCAGTGCTCGTTCGTGCCGAGGTGATGCACGAAGCTGCGCTCGCCGGTCGGGTCGTTGAAGACCAACGTCGTCGGACAGGCGCTGCTGTCGATGGGATCGAACAGCGCGAGATCGACGCCGCTTCCCCCGAGCGCTTCGATCAGGTGCCGGCCGAACAGATCGTTCCCGAGCACGCCGGCGATCGCGGTCGACGCGCCGAGTCGCGCCGCCGTCACGGCCGTGTTCGCACCGTTGCCGCCGATTGCGACCGTCAGCGGCGGGATCAGGCGAAGGCCACCCGGTGGGGGAATCTCGTGCGGGGGCAGGAAGACGTCGACGCAGCAGCTGCCGACGACGATGAGGTCGTGCATGCGGTTCGCTCGCGGGGTCAGGTCCGAGCGGTCGGAGTCGGAGTCGGCGTCGGCGTCGGAGTCGGAGTCGGTGTCGGTGTCGGAGTCGGCGTCGGAGTCGGTGTC
>CAYMRB010000779.1:0-2114 GCA_964392615.1 uncultured Planctomycetia bacterium
CAGGACATCACGTTCGACGCGACCGGCTCGTTCCACCAGGACCCGACGTTCGACATCGTCGAGTACCGCTGGGACTTCGACGCGTCCGATGGCATCGACTTCGACACTCCCGACGCGGTCGGTCCGGTCGTCACGCATGCGTATCCGGAGCTCGCGACGTACACGGTCACGCTGCAGATCAAGGACAACAACACGCCGCCGCTGTTCGACACCGGCAGCCTGTTCATCAACGTGACGATTCCGCCGCACCCGCCGACGGCCGAGGCGGGCGGCCCGTATGTCGCGGCGACCGGCGAGGACGTCACGTTCGACGGCTCGGGCTCGTACGACATCGACTTCGCCGAGGGCGACTCGATCCAGGCGTGGGACTGGGAGGTCGACTTCGAGCAGCCGCTCGACTTCGACGACGGTGTGTCGGGCGAGACGGCGCGCTTCCTCGGCGGCTTCGCCGAGCCCGGCGTCCACAACGTCGGCCTGCGCGTCACCGATCGCACGGCCGAGCTCTTCCCGCAGGCGGGCGAGCCCGATCTGACGAACGACGACTTCACGACGATCACGGTCTACAACCGAGTCGTCAACGACCTCGTCGCGCGACCGAAGCTCGGCAAGATCCAGCTGTCGTGGACCGACCGTTCGCCGCGCGATGGGCTGTGGCACGTGCAGGTCCTGCGCAGTCAGGCCGGGCCGAACCACGGCTTCGAGATCATCGGCTCGACGCGCAACACCTGGTCGGTGTTCATCGACCGCGACGTCGAGATCGGCGAGCGCTACTACTACCGCCTGCTCGTCTTCGAGCTCGCGTCGCCGGGTGAGCCGCTCGGCATGCCGATCGGCTCGTCGACGACTGTCGGCGCTACGTCGCTGCCGCGCGAGTCCGGCACCAACCTCGCGCCGCGCATCGTCAGCGATCCGGTACTCGAGGTGCCGGCGACGCTCGAGTACCTCTACGACGTCGACGCCGAGGACGCCGAGGGCCACGCGATCGCGTACTCGTTGGCGACGGCGCCCGACGGCATGGAGATCGACTCCGGGACCGGCGTCATCACGTTCCTGCCGACCGAAGAGCAGGTCGGCCTTCACGACGTGCTCGTCGAGGCGACCGACGAGCTCGGCGCGATCGGCGCGCAGTTCTTCCAGCTCCTCGTCGGGCCGCGGCCGAATCTGCCGCCGGTCGCGGACGCCAACGGTCCGTACAGCGCGCTGCGTGACGTCGCGATCGCGTTCAGCTCGGCCGGCTCGACGGATCCGGACGGCGATCCCCTGACGTTCGCGTGGAGCTTCGGCGACGGACAGATCTCGTCCGGCGAGAACCCGACGCACACCTACACGGCGGCGGGCAACTACGTCGCGACGATGATCGTGTCGGACGGCCGCGGTGGTACCGCGAGCGCCGTGGCGCTCGTCGACATCGGCGAGCCGAACCGTCCGCCGAGCGCCGTCGTGTTCGACGGTCCGGACTTCGCCGCGCGCCTCGGCCAGGAGATCGCGCTCGACGGCTCTCCGTCGTTCGACCTCGATGGCGATCCGCTGACGTACACCTGGAACTGGGGCGACTCGACGCCGGCGGATGATGGCCCTCGCGCGACGCATGCGTACGCGGATGAGGGGCTCTTCCACGGCGCGCTGTCGGTTGCCGACGGTCGCGGCGGCGAGGACACGTACGAGTTCGAGGTGACGATCGGCCCGATGAACCAGCCGCCGGTGCCGGTTCTGGAGATCAGGATCGCCGGTCGCGATCCGGGCGACGAGTTCACGTTCGACGGCCTGCAAAGCTCGGATCCCGAGGACGATCCGTTCCTCCTGACGTGGGGCTTCGGCGACGGCTCGTCGACGACGGGTCTCATCGTCACGCACGTCTACGATGCGCCGGGCGACTACACCCTCGTCCTCACGGCGCGCGACGATCAAGGCGACGAGGCGACCGCGAGCACGACGGTGCACATCAACGCGCCGCCCGTCTTCTCGTCGACGCCGCCGGAGTCGGTGAGCGAAGATGCGCTCTTCACCTACACGGTCGTCGTCGGTGACGGTGACGGTGACGACATGACGCTCGAGCTCGCGGCGGCACCCGCCGGGCTCATCTTCGATCCGGACACGGGCGTCATGACGTGGAC
>CAYMRB010000780.1:0-2114 GCA_964392615.1 uncultured Planctomycetia bacterium
GAATCGACACCGGTCGATCTTGCGGCGCGCGAGGTCCGTGAGGACCGGGTCGAGCTGGTCGCGGGCAAACTCGTCGTCGCCGGCCAGAACAAGCTCGAGGACGGGATGCTGGTGCGCATCGAGGGCACCCCGAAGGCCGCGGGACCGACATCGGCACCGGACGAGGCGCCGCCGGCCGACGACGCGGCGCGCGACGAAACGGCAGCGGACGGGGAAGAAACGCCGACAGCCGACCAGCAGCGAGAGCCGAAACCCTGACCCAACGCGCGCCACGCCCCTTCGAAGATCGCGGCCTGACCGCGCTCGCGACCCGACGCCCCGTCGGCGTCACGATGGTCGTGCTGTCGATCGTTCTCTTCGGCGCGATCTCGTTTCTGCGCTTGCCGCAGAACCTGATGCCCGACATCTCGTATCCGACGATCACCGTCCGGAGCGAGTACCCGGGCGCCGCGCCGATCGACGTGGAGGAGCGCGTCTCTCGACCGTTGGAGGAGGACTTGGCGCAGGTTCGCAATCTGCGGCGCATCTCGTCGATCTCTCGCGCCGAGGCCTCGGACGTCATCCTCGAGTTCGCGTGGGGCACGAAGATGGGCGCGGCGACGACGGACGTGCGCGAGCAGGTCGCGAAGACGAACCTGCCGGACGAGGCCGGCAAGCCGACGATCCTGCGCTACGATCCGACGCTCGATCCGTTCCTCCAGATCGGCCTGTTTCGGGAAGACGCGCCCGCGGCGTCGCCGGAGAAAACCCTCGTCGAGTTGCGCCTTCTCGCGGAGGACCTCGTCGAGCGCGAGCTCGAGACCGTCAGCGGGGTCGCGGGGGTGCAGGTCCGCGGTGGACTCGAACGGGAGATCCGCATCGAGATCGACGAGGGGCGGCTGCGCGCGAAGAACGTTCCGATCGAGCTGATCAACCGGCGTTTGCGCGAGGAGAACCTCAACCTCGCCAGCGGCATCATCTACGAAGGCGACAACTCGCGCGTCGTGCGCACCGTCAACGAGTTCGCGACGGTCGAGGAGATCCGCACCATCATCCTGCGGCGCGAAGGAAGCGTGCCGATCCGCGTGCGCGACGTCGCCACCGTCGAGCTCGCGTGGGCTGAGCCGGAGGTGATCACGAGGATCGACGGCCGCCCGTGCGTCAAGATCGACCTGTTCAAGGAGGCCGACGCGAACCTGGTCGATGTCGCGCGTCGAGTGCGGGAGCGGATCTTCGGTACGCCGGCGGAGCAGGCGCGGCTGGCGGCGATCGAGACGCGCGAGAGGAAGGAACAGGCCGAGTTCGCCGCGGGCTTGGCCAGAGGAGCCGCCGATCAGTCCGGTGCGTCGAAGGGGGATAGCGACGCGTCGGAGGCCGAGGAGAAGAAGGACAAGGAAAAGGGCGAGGGGAGGAAGGGCCCGCCGGGGCCCGGCGGCGGCAGCCGGCCGCGCTTCCTCACCGCTCGGCTTCCGGACGGGGTCGGCGTGCGTCTGATGTCGGACCAGTCGGTCTTCATCGAAAACTCCCTCGCCGACGTCGGATCGACCGTCCTGCTCGGCGGATTCCTGGCGATCGCGATCCTCTATCTCTTCCTGCGCAACGCGTGGTTCACGCTCGCCGTCGGGTTGTCGATTCCGCTCTCGGTAGTCGCGGCGTTCATCGCGATGTACCTGTTCGGCGTGTCGCTGAACATGATGTCGCTCGGCGGGCTGGCGCTCGGCATCGGCATGCTGGTCGACAACTCGATCGTGGTTCTCGAGAGCATCTTCCGCTGTCGTGAGGAGGGCGACGCGCCGCGAGCCGCGGCGGTGCGCGGTACGCGGCTGGTCGCGTCGGCGGTCATCGCATCGACCCTGACGACGGTCGCGGTATTTCTCCCGATCGTCTTCGTCGAGGGCGTCGCCGGGCAGATCTTCCGCGATCAGGCGCTGACGGTCGTCATCTCGCTTCTCGCGTCGCTGGCGATCGCCCTGTGGTTCATCCCGGCGATGGTATGCCGCGGTATCGGGCTGCGGCGCGGCGCGATGGAGGGCTGGGCCGGGCCGCGGCTCCTGAAGGCCCGCTGGCGGATCCGTCCCTGGCGCGAGCTCGCCCGCACGGCGCGGCGTGCGCGCTGGACGGTCGCGAGGGCGCCG
>CAYMRB010000781.1:0-2103 GCA_964392615.1 uncultured Planctomycetia bacterium
ATCGCGGTCGGTCGCGTCGCGACGCGCGCTCTCGAACCGGATCGCACGTTCCTGATCGATCTCGATCCGCGCGCTTCCTATGCCGCGCTCGACGAGTCGGACCGCCTCGAGAAGAAGGGCCTCGAGTTTCAGCTCGCGCTGCGCGACGGTTTTCTCCGGCTCGCTGAGCGATTTCCCGAGCGGATCGTCGTCATCGACGGCAGCGGCGATATCGAGACCGTGCACCAGCGAGTCGTCGCGGCCCTGCCGACGGAGTGAGCCGTGTTCCTGCCCGCCATCCGTGGCCAAGAGATCCCGCGCGCCTACTTCCAGCGCGTCCTCGAGCAGGAGCGCCTGTCGCACGCGTATCTCTTCTTGGGCCCCCCGGAGTCGCAGCGGGAGCTCTTTGCCCTCGAGCTCGCGAAGGCCGTGTTCTGTCCGACCGGGCAGCCCTGTGGCACCTGCGCGCAGTGTCGAGCCGTCGATTCCGGCAACCATGCCGGCGTCGGCGTCTATCGACCCCCCGAGGGCAAGCGGGCGATCGATATCGACACGATTCGCGCGGTGTGCGAGCGCAGCCACTTTCGCCGCGATCACGCCTTCATCGCGATGATCGAGTCGGCCGACACGATGGCGGCCCCGGCGGCCAACGCGCTCCTGAAGACGCTCGAGGAGCCGGCGGGGGAGTTCGTCATCATCCTGATGGCCGAATCGACCGGGTCGATGCTGCCGACGATCGTATCGCGAGCGCACCGCATGTACTTCAGCGCGCCCGATGCCCCCGGCGATGACAGCGACGAGTCGAGCCAGGTCGTGCCCGAGGTGCTGGCCGAAGCCGAGGAGCCGCGCTTCTTCGTCGACGAGGAGGTCCGCGAGTGGTTGACTCGCGCCGTCCCCGGAGCCTCGACCGCCCGCGACCGCGCGCGCGCGTTGATCGATGCTTACGTCCGGCGCGAGCGAGACGAGCTCGCCACGATTGCGGCCGGCAGCGGGGCACAGAGCTGCTTCGATGTGACCATCGACACGCTCGGCGAGCTTCTCGAGCTGCGGGGACGGCTCGATGGAAGCGTCAACGCCGACCTCGTCGTCGAGCGCGTCTTGAAGATCGTGCGGCGGCGGTAGCTCGCGAGATCGGGTCGAGCGCGAGATCGATCGCTCCAGGTCTTGTCATGACGTTGGACACGCGCTTCGGGTGGTGTCACGGTGGCCCCGGACCCACCAGATGTCGGCGGAACACGGCAGTCGTTCTATCGGCCCTCGCGGATCCGAGAATACGCCTCAACTTCTGGTGCGGGCGGACCGAAAACACATCTGCCACGACGACGACGATCACCGAGATCCCCCCCCGTGACGCAGAAAGAAATGACCGCCGCGGAGAAGTTCCGGCGCCTGCTACAGAAAGACGGACGCTTCGATCCCGAGGCGTACAACTTCGTGTACGAGGCGCTCGACTACACGCTGAAGAACGTCATCGACACGAAGCGTCGAAGCGATCAGCACGTTACCGGACAGGAGCTTCTCGAGGGGGTGAGGCAGTACAGCATCGAGCAATTCGGTTGCCTCGCCCGCACCGTGCTCCAGGCTTGGGGCGTGCGGCGTACGGGCGATTTTGGCGAGATCGTCTTCGCCCTCGTCGAGCACGACCTGATGGGCAAGCAGGAAACCGATTCGCTCGACGACTTCCGCGACCTCTACGAGTTCGACGACGTGTTCGACGTCTCTCCGGTGTTCGGCTACTCGCGCGACAAGGACGAGTGGCAAACCGAGTACGTCGCGTCGGATTGTCAACCGGACTCTCGCCTGCGACACCGGCGACGGTGACGGCCGCGTCGGCAGAGGTCGCTCACCGCGCGTGACGCGCGGCTCCACTTCGACTCCTCATCAGAGAAGAGATCCCGTTCTCACTTCTCTCGCGGGATCTCCTTCTCCTTTTTTTCCTCCTCCGCCGCGTCCGGGCCGAACCGGCCGGCGAGCCAGCTCCAGTGCTCCGAATCGGTCCAGTCCGACGAGGCGCCGCCGCCTCCCTCGAGGAGGTGCACGATCGCCCGCTGGAGCTGTGGATCCTCTTGTAGGTCGAACGGGAACTGTCGATGCCGCGCGTCCTCGACGCGCCGGCGAACCTGC
>CAYMRB010000782.1:0-2092 GCA_964392615.1 uncultured Planctomycetia bacterium
TCGAGCGTGCAAGCCGCGCCGTTGAAGCCGTGGAGGCCGATGCCGGTGCTCGCCGGCAGACGGGCGGTCCTGGCGGCGTCGTCGATGACGCCGTTGGCCTTGAAGAACGAGGTGCGCGCGGCGTTGAAGTCGTCGTACCAGTCGCAGACGTCCTTGAGCCAGAGCCAGGTGCGCGGGACGCTGTTCATCGTCGCGCCGGCCTGGCGCAGGAAGCACCCGGCACAATAGAACATGCGGCGGGCCTGCTCGGCCTCGTCGATGCCATCGCCGGCGGCGTTCAGGCCGTTGAGGAACAGCCAGCTGTTGCCGTTGGACTTCACGACGCGCGCGGCGGCGCCCTGGAGCTGCCCGCAGCAGCGGAAGACCTTCGGCGGCTCGGGGTTGCGGATCGCGTGGATCTGCACGCCGGGGAAGGGGCCGGTCGGGCTGGACGAGACGACGATGCGCGTGGGCGCGACTCCGTCGTCGATATCGCCGAACACCTCGTTGCGAATGCGGACGACCGTGTCGATCGTGCCGGCGGTCGCGAACAATCGTTCGGAAACGAGTTGGGCACTGGCGGTCGAGATCTCGGTCCGCACCGCCTCGTAGAGCTGGCGCGCCTGGGTTTCCAGGGCGGCGCCGGGGTTCGGCGTGGCGGTGATGTACAGTTCCGAGGTCTCGCCGGACGTCAACGTGCGGACATCGACGCGCGTCGGGCGCTGCGACAGGGTCCGATGATCCATATTCTCGACCGTAGCGGGGAACCGGCGGCGTGCGAGCGTTGACAACGCCCCGTGGCCGGCGGGAAATCACGCGGACAGGCTCGCCAATGATAGGCTGCGCATCGGAGACTGTAAAGACCGATTCTCGTACCTTGCGACGGGTAGGTAACTTCCGTCGTTTTGTGTGTGTTCGGTCACGTTCGGCACGGAATTCGCCTGATCGCGACAGCGCGTCCATCCATTCGGGAGGGCCACGCTCCCGCGAGGTGTGAGAACGGTGTGCCGCCCGAGTCTTCCAACGTGTTAGGTTGTCTCGCTTTGCCGGGGCGGTGCACCGATGGACGCGAAATGGTTGCCATGAAGATCTCGTTTTCACCGTCGGTTTACGAACACGCTGCGCGGATGGTCGGCCGCTCGCCGTGGGAGGCTTCGCGCGATCCCGATCTCATGTTCGAGGGACACCGAGCCGCGTACCTCGAGTACCGCCACACGCCGATCGTGGTCGGTATCGACATCTACAACCTCGAGGCCGAGGCCTACGGCGCGACGGTCTGTGTGCCGGAGGGCAACGGCATTCCGGCGATCGACGTGCCGCCGTTCGCCAGCCTCGATCCGGCCCTGGAGATCGAGCCGTTCGATCCGGCGACGGACGGGCGGATCGCGCTGGCCATCGGCGTCGGCCAGCGTCTCAAGGCGGATTTTCCCGAGGCGGACGTTCGCATCCCGGTTGCCGGGCCGTTCTCGATCGCGTTCAACCTGCGCGGTATCGGCGAGCTCTGCATGGACGTGGCGCTGCGCCCTGACGACGTCGCGGGCTGGCTCATGAGGCTCGCCGAGAACCAGGGCCTCTTCTGTCGGGCGGTCGTCGACGCGGGGCTCGACGTCGCGTTCTTCGAATCGGCCGCGTCGCCGCCGATCCTGTCGCCGGCACAGTTCCGCGACATCGAGCTGCCGGCCCTGAATCACATCCTGGCGCTCGCCGCCGAGGCGACCGGGCACCCGGTGCCGTGCATCATGGGCGGTGACACGCTCCTGATTCTCGACGACATCCTGTCGACCGGGACGGGATACGTCGTGTCGAACGTCGAGACCGACCAAGCCGAGTTCATCCGTCGCGCCGGAGCGACTCACCCGGACGTGAAGATCCGCGTCAACATGGACCCGGGCATCGTCGCGTGCGACAGCCCGGACACGATCTATCGCGAGATCGACCGCATCCTCGAGATCACGGCCGATCACCCGGGCTGCCTGCTCGGGACCGGATGTCTGCCGTACGAGACGCCGCCGGAGAACGTGCGGCTGATCCGGGAGTACGTGGCGTAGGGGTCCGGTCGTCGGTATCGGTATCGGAGTCGGTATCGGAGTCGGTATCGGAGTCGGTATCGGAG
>CAYMRB010000783.1:0-2070 GCA_964392615.1 uncultured Planctomycetia bacterium
AGATTCAGCCGACGCTGGCCGAGCAGATCGGCCAGGACACGGCGATCCTGACTCTCGCCGGCAACTTCACCGTCGTTCCGGTCCAGCTGCCGATCGTCTCGGTCACGAAGATCAAGACGACCGTCAACGTGCCGGATGACGGAGCGGTTCTTCTCGGCGGCTTGAAGCGAGAGGTTCACTCCGAAGCGTCCATCGGCCTGCCGGCTCTGCGCCGTATTCCGATCGTCACCCTGTTCTTCGGGAGGACGGGCACGTCGGCGCTGCGCTCGAACCGCTTCGTGCTGATCAACACCAAGGTGACGGTGGTCCACGAGGAAGAGGAACGGCTCTTCGGAACGGACATCTGATCGTCGACCTGCGCTGCGGGTCGGCTGCCCGTGCCTCGAAGGGCGCGGCGGCCGGCCCGCAGCGAACGCTCAGGGTGGCAAGGATGGCAGAGGAATGAGCCGAACGTCGCGACAACGAATAGCGGAACGAGGCGGACGCGCAGCTGCGAGTTTTGCACGGCGCGTTGTTCGACGGAGAGATACGCCTGATGCTTCGCTCGCCAAGATCCGATCCGTGTCAGTGTGGCAGGTAGGACAAGTATGATTCGTTCGATAGCCCAGAACATCCGCGGCATCAGTTGTCGCGCTCGGAAGGCCATCGACTCCATCGCCGGTGGCCTGAAGACCCTCAAGGCTGCGCCGGGTTGGCTCCGCGCGGGCCTATTGAGCGCGCTTGGAGAGCTGCGCGACCTCGCAGACAAACAGATCACCCTCGATGGTGAGATCAATCGCGCCAAGGTCGAGGGGGCCGTCCTAGCGGAGCGGACGAAGTGGGAAGGACGGGCTGCTCTCGATAAGGCCGAGGCGGCGCTGCTGGAGGCCCTGACGGAACTGATGTCGCGTGTCTCCGAGAAGGTTGCGCAGGGCGACCAGGGAGACATCGACGGTTTGCTCAAGACCTTGCAGGTCGCGTCGATCGCCGTGCGCGAAGTACGCAGCGGCACGAACATGACCGCCAACTCCGCCACGTGAGCCGTCGGGTGATTCGGAAGCGATTGGCGCCGAGGCTCGCAGGCATCGCATGCGGCGTAGCAGGGCGTGACAGGCGTTCTCGAGGCCGCCAGCGACCGCCGTGCGCTGAAGCAGCTGAAGCTCGACGCCGAGACCGGTCGTTTCGAGGTGCTCGTGGCGCAAGGGCAGTACGATCCGCGATCCGTGGTCTCGACAGGGAGTCCTTCGAATGCCCCAGGCCAGCGAGTTCAACTATACCGAGCCGCGAGGATCTCGCGGTCGGGCGCGACGACGTCGCCCGACGCCCCCGGCAGGATCTCTAGGACGACAGCAGCACCGTACGTGCCGCCCTCGAGTTGCCCCAGGGGCCGCAGACGAATCCGCTCGCCGTCGCGCGGTAGCGGCGCACTCGCTCGCCATCGTGGACGGACACGCGCGGCGGCGGCTCGTCGACGATGCGACAGCCGAGCGCCGGCAGCGGCGTCAGAACGAAAGCGGCGACAGCGGGGCGTGTCACCCTGTCAGAGCTTATTGACCTTCTTCTTCAGTACGACTCGGAACTTCAGCAGCCGCGAGTCACCTGTGAACTTCACGCGTACACTGGCGACCGTCTTCGCACTATTGTGCGTGACCGTGCCTCGGGTCCCCTTCGCGAAGGTCCGGCCTGGGACCTCGAGGGCGGACTTCAGCTCGACGCGGTCACCTTTTTCGAGAGCGGGCATGGAAGGCGCCTCTCTGCTCGATCTCGAGCTAGTTCGACGTGGCTTGCGGCTTGCGCAGCAGCTGCACGGCATCGGCGACGGACTTGGCGATCGCATCCTTGGTTGCGGCCTTCGTGAGCTCGCCGTCGGCTTTGGCGAGCTGCTCGGAGAGCTGCAGGAAGAGCTTGGCCTTCGCGTTGTCGCGCAGCTGGACCTGCTTGCGGAAGGCATGGGCTTGCGCAAGCAGCGCGGGCTTCGACATCAGCTCGGCGTTGCCGTCGGTCGTCTTCGAGGCGCCTTCCCCGTCGTCTTCTGGCGTCGGCAGCGGTACCCCGTACGCGGCGGCAGCGACCTTGACCGCCGCCGACAAC
>CAYMRB010000784.1:0-2063 GCA_964392615.1 uncultured Planctomycetia bacterium
GGGGGCTGTCGCGGGGGAGCCGCTGAATCCGCTAGTGGGGAAGGCGTCGACTCTGGAGTTCGCGCGGTTGCTCTGGATGGGGCGCGGGGGGCACTTTGCGCCCTGGTGCGCCTGCCATGACGGCAAGCCCTTGGCGTGTGACTCCCGGCCCTCTCGTATCAGGGCTGCCCGGACTTCCGGACGCGCTCGACGAATTTCCGCACGACGGGATCTCCATGTTCCCATGCCTTGTCCAGCACGGCGCGCAGGGTCGGAGTCGACGGACTGTCGTCGAGGGCTTGTCTCAGGGCCCACACGATCTCGAACGGGATCGTCTCGTCGCACCCCGCAAGACGGATGAGCGACCGGAGGGCCTCGAGCCGCACGGAGTCGTCTGGATAGCCGAGGTGCGCCTGCAGCGTGTCGCGTTCCGTCGTCAGTCCGAACTTGCCGACGCAGCGCACGGCGCTCCCGACGACGAAATCGGACTTGTCGAAGAGCAAGCGTCGCATGGCGTCCAGAGCGAACGAGGGCAGCTCCTCTTGCGCCTCGAGGACCGAGACGGCCACGTTTCGCACGATCGCGTCCTTCGCGGTCATCTGAGCGCAGACGACCCGCAGCGTACTCTCGGAGAGACCGGGGGTCACCTCCAGGGCGGCGAGCAGGCCCCCCTTCGTGAAGTCGTCTGTCGTATCTTGGAGACACTCCGCCAGCACCGCCGCATCGTCGCGACGCGGACCGATCGATACGAGCGTCCAGGCGCACCTGTCTCGGTGGTCCTCTCCTCGCCTCATCTCTCGCAGGATGGAGTCGAGTGCTCCGGACGCCGCGTCCTCCCAGCGGTCCCATATCCACAGAATGCAGTCTTTCTCCGCGTAGGACGCGCCGTGGTCGAAGTGGCGCACCAAGCTCTCGAGACTCTCCGGAACGAAGCAACCGAGGTAGGCGAGCGCCCAGAGGCGAACGCCCTGATCGGCGTCCGACAGGAACTCCGTCAGCTCGCGGAGTAGCCGCACCGACTTCGTGGGTTCTCCACGACGGCGGGCATCCCGAACAGCCCACATGGCAACCGAATGTCCGAGCTCGTTTCCCTGCAGGCCGCGTACGCTGTCCGCGAAAGGGCCGAGCGCGCGCGTCGAGCCCATCTCGACGAGCCGGCGCGCGGCGTCGATCGCCTGGCCCGGGGAATCGTCGAGGCGCGCGATGAGCGCCGATTCGCGAAAGTACCCGGGAAGCGTCACGATGCCGAGCCCGATGGTCAGCGCGCCCGCCGTGACTGCCGTCAGCGCGAGAATGGTGCGCTGGAGCGAGCGTCGTCGTCCGGCGCGATTCGTGGTCCCTGTGTTCATGCTCCGGTGGTCGCTCTCGGGTTAGTACCCCAGCTTGCGCAGCTCCTCGAGCGCGGCCTTCGCGTGGGCGTCGCCGAGCTCCGCGGCGCGGCGGTACGCGGCAGCGCCTTCGTCCATGCGCTGCAACTTGATGAGCGTCGCGCCCTTGTTCGACCACGCGACCGTGTTGTACGGCTGGATCGTCAGAGCCTTCGCGTGGCACTCGAGCGCCTCGTCGAGGCGGTTGACCGTCGACAGCGTCGAGCCCTTGTTGATCCAGGTCCCCGCGTCGTTCGGGTTGATCTCGAGCGCGCGTTCGAACGACTCGAGCGCGACGTCGAACCGGCGCAGCTGCGCAAGGACGCCGCCGCGGTTCGACCAGGCCCGGAAGCTCCGTGGCTCGAGCGCGATGGCGCGATCGTAGCTCTCGAGGGCGAGGTCGACGCGCCCCGTGTTCGCGAGCGCGACGCCGCGTGCCACCCAGGCCGCCGCGAGCTCGGGGTCGAGGCGTGTCGCGCGATCTGCCTCGCTGTACGCCGCAGACCAGCTCTTCGCAGCGAGCAGCTCCTCGCTACGCTGGTGCGCGACGCGGGCCTGGCTCGCGCTGTCGTCGCAACCGGCGGTCATGGCGGCGACGAGTGCTGCGGCGATCAGCGCACCGGAAGCGGTCAGCCCATGCGGTTGTTCGGCCATCGTGCCCTCCTGTCGTGAAGGGCTACGGTAACGCGATGCGAGAGAGGAGGCCAGAGTCGGAGT
>CAYMRB010000785.1:0-2044 GCA_964392615.1 uncultured Planctomycetia bacterium
GCTTCGCGATGCCGAGCTCGCCGGAGTCCTGCATGCTGCCGGTGCGGTCGACGGTGTAGATGAAGCCATCGCCCTCGAGACTCTGGCCGTAGAACATCACGACCTCGGGCGCGTCCTCTTCCGAGCCCTCTTCGCCGATCGCGTCAAACGGCAGGTCGAGGTTCTCCTTGAGGCCCACGACGCCGCCGACTGACTGGGCGTGCGCCTCGACGGACCAGCCGGCGACCGCACAGATCACGGCGAGAGCGAGCAGACAACGAAACGACATGAAGATCCTCCACATACTCTGCAGGGGTAGCACTTCGGCGAGAAGCGCGGCGTCCGTTCTCACTTCGATTGTCGACTGAGCTGTATTTCTGGGAAAACCGACAGACAGAGGCCGGCCCTACACCGTTACGTGGGTCAGTGACCCGCTTGTCTCTTTCTGCCGTCCCTCGCGAACAGCACAATGCAGATCGTAACTGAGAACGAAGACGAGGACAAGACTCGCGATCTTGTCCGTTTTCTCCGGGTTCTCAGAAATTCCGACAGCAGGAGGACTTGCGTCGCGGCGTGGCGTGTTCGAGGGGACGTCCGAGACCGCGGTGGTCGTGGTCGTTCCCGCCACTGCGAGAAGCTGCGCTCGCAAAAAAAGGGGTCCACGCTCGCTCTCGCTGTGGATATACTTCGGCTTTCAATCCTGGGATGGAAGATCAGCGCGAGAGTCAGCCTGACGCGGTCTCAGCTGTTCAAGCCGGCCGTTTCCGCGGGCCGCAACGGATGCCGCGGGCGTCGATTGCAGACGCCGACTCCAGCGTGCGCGACGAAGATCCATGCGCGACGAAGAACTCGACCTCGTGCTCTATCCGGACCCGATCCTCCGGAAGAAGGCGGCGCCGCTGCGGGTGATCGACGACGTCGTGCGGGATCGCGCGGCGCAGATGATCGATGTGATGTACCGCGAACGGGGCGTCGGCCTCGCCGCGCCACAGGTCGGCTGGAGCGTACGCCTGTTCGTCATGAACGCGGGGCCCGAGCAGGAGCCGGAGCACGAGCGAGTGTTCGTGAACCCGCGCCTTCTGGAGACGAGCGACGAGATCGACGTCGACGAGGAGGGCTGTCTGTCGATTCCCGACGTGCGGGGGAGGGTCGGCCGGCCGGCGGTCGTGCGGATCGCCGCCCTCGACCTCGACGGTCGGGAGGTCGAGATGGAGCTCGGCGATCTGCCGGCGCGCGTGTTCCAACACGAGCTCGACCACCTCGACGGTCTGCTGTTCATCTCGAAGCTCATCCCGTCGGATCGCCTCTTCGTGAAGAAGGGGCTGCGGCGCCTCGAGAAGGAGTACCGCGACCGCCGCAAGCGCGAGGGCGCCTGATTCCCCGTCACGAGATGCCGCCCTTCACCGCTCGAAGCTCTCGTTCAATGGACCGCTAACGGCGATGCAGCGGCTATTCGGCATCGACGTCAAGCGACGTTCCAACACGCCCCGGGTTGCCACGATCGGATTCTTCGACGGGGTGCACGTCGGGCACCGTCGACTCCTGCGCGACCTGCGCGCGTGGGCCGACGAGATCGGTGCCGAGCCGGCTGTCGTCACGTTCGATCGGCACCCGCAGGCGGTCCTCGGCGGGCACCCGCCGGTGCCGGTCGTGTCGCTCGACCACCGTCTGCTGCTCCTGGAGCGCGAGGGCGTCGCGGCGACGCTCGTACTCGAGGTCGACGACGCGCTCCTGAGCCAGACGCCCGAGGATTTCTTCGCGAGAGTGTTCCGCGAGGCGCTCGGTGCGACTCGTCTGCAGCTCGGGTTCGACAGTGCGTTCGGAAGGGGGCGGCGAGGCGACTTCGAGTACCTCGACACGCGTCGCGACGCGCTGGGCCTCGAGCTGCGCCAGAGTGACGCGGAGTGGATCGGCGCCGAGCGCGTGTCGAGCACTCTCGTGCGCCAGGCGATCGCCGCTTGGGACCTCGCTCGCATCGAGGCTCTTCTCGGCCGGCCGTTCTCGCTCTTCGGCGCGGTCGTCAGCGGCGACGGACGCGGGCGTGGGGTGGGGTTGCAGGCCGCGC
>CAYMRB010000786.1:0-2043 GCA_964392615.1 uncultured Planctomycetia bacterium
CGTGGCCCCCCAACGCCCCAACGCGGTTAACCACCCGCACCGCCCCTCCGCCTCCGACTCCGATTCCGACACCGTCTCCGACTCCGACTCCGACGCCGCCACCGGGATGGCCGGCTTGACACTCCTCGCCGAATCCCGACGATAGGGGCATGAAATCGACGGCGATACGAGGCCTCGGGGTCGTGACGCCAGCAGGCGCCGGTCGCGACCGATTCGTCGAGACGCTGCGCTCGGGCTCGCCGCTCGCCGGGCCGAGCTCGGTCGTCGAGGGCGAATGGGCCGCCGAGCTGTCCGAGTCGCCGAAGTCGTTTCTGCGCCGCAAGGGGCTGCCGGCGCTGTCGCGTTCGTGCCTGCTGGCGGCCGCGGCGGTCGAGGATCTGCTCGCCGCGCTACCGGCGGCGGAGGCGGAGGCGCTCGGCGCAGGCGGAGGGGATGCGGTCGACACGTCCGACGTCGGGCTCGTTGTCGGCACGGCGTGGGGGCACGTGCAGAGCAAGGCGGACTTCTTCTCGACCGCGTGCGAGGACGGTGTGCGCTTCGTCAGTCCTATCGTGTTTCCGAACTCGATCATCAACAGCCTCGCCGGCCACGCCGCGATCCTCTTCGGCCTGCGGGGGCCGAACTCGACCGTCACGTCGGGCCGGCGTTCGGGGCTCGAGGCGCTGCTCCGCGCTCGTCACCTGCTCGCCGCCGGTCGCGCGCGCCGAGTGATCGTGACGGCGTGCGAGGAGGTGTCGCCGACGATTCTCCGCGCGCTGCGCGCGCGCGGGGACCTCGCGTGCGATGATCCGCGTGGGTCGAACGCATCCATACCGTTTACGACGACGCGCGATGGCGCCTACATCGGCGAGGCGTCGGTGGCGGTCATTCTCGAGGAAGCAGACGGCGGCGATCATCCGGAGGACGGCGCTCCCGTCGCCCGTCTCCTCGGACAGGGCGAGGCCACCAGCGTCGGAAGGAGCCTGCACGACGCCGCGACCGCAGCGCTGCGCGGAGCGCTCGATTCGTCGGGAGTCGCAGCCGGCGAGCTGGCTTGGATCGCGCTCAGCGGCGGCGGTCGCACGACGGAGGGCGACCTCGATCTCGTCGAGGCCGAGGTCGTGAACGACGTGTGCGGTCGCGATGTGCGGGCTGCGGCCTTGAGCCGCGTCTTCGGGGAGACCTGGGGCGCGTCGAGCTTGCTCTCGTGTGCGGCAGCTCTGACGAGCCTCGACGCATACGACACGCCGTTCGTTCCGGCGACCCCGGGCGCTGCCGGCGGTCTCGTTGACGGGATCTCGGGCGAAGCGCGCGCGCTCGACGCGTCAGGCCCCGTGCTGGTGAGCTCGATCGACCCCGGCGGCGCGACCGCAGCGGTGATCGGCGTATGACGTGCGATCGAGCGAGGTGAAAGGAATCAGGAAGGGAACTCCGTGAGCAAGGGCGACAAGACAATCATTCTCGGCATCACGCATCCGATCTCGTGGAACAACGGTGCGTGCATCCTGGTCGACGGCCAGCTCGTCGCGATGATCGAGGAGGAGCGGCTCAACCGCTACAAACACTCGCCGCGCGTGCGACCCGTTCGGTCGATTCAGTACTGTCTCGACGCCGCCGGCTGCAGGATCGAGGACGTCGACTTCATCGCCGTCGGTTGGGATCACGAGGTGACGCGGTCGCCGCTGGGTATCGGCTCGCGCCAGTACCACGTGCTGTCGCACTTGATGAGCGAGCTGCCATTCCGCCGCAAGGACCGTCGCATTCGCTGGGTCAACCACCACGTCGCCCACGCGCTGTCGTCGTACTACGCGAGCGGCTTCGAGAAGGCGAACGTGATCTCTCTCGACGCGTGGGGGGGCCAGGAGTCCGGCATCCTCGGATACGGCGAGGGTGACGATTTCGAGGTGCTCCATCGCATCTCCAGGGACTCGTCGTGGGGCAACGTGTATGGCGCGATCACCGGTCGCCTCGGCTTCCTTCCGCACAGCGAAGAAGGGAAGGTCATGGGACTCGCGGCGTACGGCACGCCGGACCCGGACCTGTACAATTAAAACACAAGGACAA
>CAYMRB010000787.1:0-2027 GCA_964392615.1 uncultured Planctomycetia bacterium
GCGCGCTGGGATCTGTGCGGGGGGCCCCGGGCGACCGGGGTCCCTACCGCGATGACCGGGGACTCCCTCCCGGTCCGACGACGCCTGAGGGCCAGCTTCAGAGCAGAGGCGAGGCTGCGCAACTCCGCGGATGCACCCATCGTCCGGGCGCCATGTCCCGACGACGGGCGTTGTCCTCGCGAGCGATATGGTGCACCATCGACACACACGATCACCATGCCAAACGACAACGAACTCCGCGTCGCCCTGGTCGTCAACGGCCGGGAGGTGGCCCTCGACATCCCGGGCAACATGAAGCTGCTCGAGCTCTTGCGAGAAGAGCTCCGGCTGACAGGTACGAAGTGCGGCTGTGGACACGGCGCCTGCGGTGCCTGCACGGTCCTCGTGGACGGCGAACCCGTCCGGGCCTGCAGGGCCGGCGCGCACGAGTTGTCCGGAACGCGCGTCGAGACGATCGAGGGTGTCGCGAAGAATGGCCGGCTCGATCCCGTGCAGCGGGCGTTCCTGAAGCGCGGCGCGTATCAATGCGGGTATTGCACTCCTGGCATGATCCTGCGCATTCGCGGATTCCTCGCCAGGATCGCGGGGCGCTTGCCGCAGCGAGGCGAGATCGAGTCGGAGCTCGAGAATCACATCTGCCGTTGCGGCTCGTATCAGAGGATCTTCGACGCCGTGATGGACGCGGCGGCCGAGCTCCAGGCGAGCGGGGGGGCGCGATGATGAGTCCTCGCCACTGCGGATCGGACGCGGGCAGCTCGTCGGAGATGCCGTCGCGACGCGAGTTTCTCGGTGCTGTCGCGGGCGGGCTCGTCGTGCTTCTGCGCACGTCGGACGACGCCAGTGCAGAGGCTGAGGGCGTCAAGCGCTTCGACCTCTGGCTCCGCATCGACGCGGGCGGCAAGGCGACCGGGTACACCGGCAAGGTCGAGTACGGCCAGGGCACGCGAACCGGGTTCGCCCAGGTGATCGCGGAGGAGTTGGTCCTGCCGATCCGCGACGTCCGCGTGGTCATGGGAGACACCGACCTCGTGCCGTTCGATCCCGGCACCTACGCGAGTGTATCGACGGAGGTGATGCGTCCGCGTTTCGAGAGCGCGGCGGCGCGAGCCGGCGAGCTCTTGAGGGGGCGAGCCGCGAAGCGCTGGAACGTCGCCATCGAAACGACGCGTCTCGCGGCGGGAAAGGTCATCGGACCGGACGGACGTTCGGTCGGAATCGGCGCGCTCGTACGAGACGAGCCGCTCGTCGACGTGCTGGAGTACGAGCCGAGGTCGAAGCCCGCGAGCGAGTACGAGGTCGTGGGGACGAGCGTGCCTCGCATCGATGGCGTGGAGCGCGTCACGGGTGCGGCGCTCTACGGGACGGACCTCTCGATGCCCGGCATGGTGCACGGCGCGGTTCTGAGGCCTCCGTTCTGGCGCGCTCGCCTGACGAAGCTCGAGGCGGCTGACGTCGAGACGCTTCCGGGCGTGGTGAAGGTCGTGCGGCGCGGCGATTTCGCTGGCGTCGTCGCGACGAGCGAACGCGGCGCTCGCAAGGCGGTCAAGCTACTGAAGGCGCAGTGGGACGGAGCCGGCGAGATCAGCTCGGCGAGCGTGCGGGCTCGGCTGCGCGATGGCCTGAAGGGCGTCGGCGTCGTCCGCGAGGAGGGGCCGGAGGAGAACGCGTGGGCGGCGTCCGACGTGAAGCGAGACGCCGTGTTCGAGACGTCGTTCGTCTATCACGCGACGCTCGAGCCGCAGGCGGCGCTGGCTCGGGTCAAGGACGGCGAGGCGTGGGTGCACGCGTCGACGCAACGTCCGTTCGGAATCCGCGACGAGGTGGCCGGCCTGCTGAAGCTGCCGAAGGCGAAGGTGCACGTCAAGGTGTCGGAGGTAGGCGGCGGATTCGGAAGGAAGAACGGCACCGAGGCCGCGCGGGAGGCTGCGCTGCTGTCGCACGCGGTCGGGCGTCCCGTGCGCGTCGTGTGGACCCGCGAGGAAGACTTCAGGCACACGTATTACAGGCAGGCCGCGTGTCTGTCGCTG
>CAYMRB010000788.1:0-2009 GCA_964392615.1 uncultured Planctomycetia bacterium
GAACTTTAGGGATTTGCACGAAAACTTCTGACCGACGGCACTTAGTGCCGTGTTTCGCAAATATCTGTGCATATCGAGCGAGCAGATTCGTTCGCTGGCGAGGCGCGCGAAGGAGTCCATGCCGGAGGCCCATAGTCGACTGAGCGCAACGAAGCCAGCGGGCGAAGATGCCGCTCGAATGCACAGATATTTGTGAAAGGCGGCACTTAGAGTCTTCTTTCTCGGCGGCCTCCGACCTTGGGCTCCGGGCAACGCCCGGGCTAGGTCCTCTGAGCCTCTGTGGTTGTTCCTTCCTGGTCTTCTGGGTTCGGATTCGACCTCCGGACTCGCGCTCGGACTCGCCGCCGGGCTGTGGCAGAATAGATGGGTCTGCTCGCGGGCCCTCGATCGAGGGGCCGACTCGACCGCGCGCTGTTCCGACCTCGATCGAACCGCCATGCCCGACCACGACCGCCTTCTGTACGCTCTCGCTCTCGCTCTCGCTTGTGTCCTCGGCCTCATCGTCGTCCCGGTTCGAGCCGACGAAGAGCCCGCGTTCGACACACAATCCGGTACGCCCACGGCCTCTGCCGAGGCGCTCGCGAGCTTCGAGCTTCCGCCGGGGTTCCGCGCGACGCTGTTCGCAGCCGAGCCGGATGTCCGTCAGCCGATCGCGATCGCGATCGATACGCGCGGTCGATTGTGGGTCGCGGAGAACTACACGTACTCGCAGGGCGAGCCGCGTTTCTCGCCGGATCGACGCGATCGCATCGTGATCCTGACGGACGACGATGGCGACGGCCGCTTCGATCGGCGCCGCGTGTTCTGGGACGGAGCGCGCAACCTCGCGAGCGTCGAGCTCGGCTTCGGCGGCGTCTGGGCGGCGTGCGCGCCGCACTTGTTGTTTATCCCCGACCGCGACGGCGACGACGTGCCCGACGGCGAGCCGGAAATCATCCTCGACGGCTGGGACGTCGACGCGGTGAAACACAATATCGTCAACGGCCTGCGTTGGGGACCGGACGGTTGGCTCTGGGGGCGTCACGGCATTCTCGCGACGTCTCGTGTCGGCACTCCCGCGACTCCGGTCGACGCGCGGCCTCCCCTCAACTGCGGCGTCTGGCGATACCACCCGACGCGCCGGACGTACGAGGTCGTCGCACGCGGCACGACGAACCCATGGGGCATGGACTGGGATGAGTACGGTCAGCCGTTCATGATCAACACGGTGATCGGTCACCTGTGGCACGTCGTCTCCGGCGCCCACTACGAGCGCATGTACGGAGAGGACTTCGATCCGCACCTGTACTCGCTGATGCCACAGACCGCGGACCACTCGCACTGGGGTGCCGGCGAGAACTGGAACGACATCCGCCACGGCGTCACCGACGCGACCGATCGGGCCGGTGGCGGTCACGCGCATAGCGGCCTGATGATCTACCTCGGTGACAACTGGCCGCGGCGCTACCGAGGCTCGGCGTTCACGATCAACCTGCACGGCCGACGCCTCAACCGCGACATTCTCGACCGACGCGGCGCGGCCTATGTCGGACGACACGCACCGGATTTCGCCCGCTCGAGAGACCCGTGGTTCCGCGCGATCGATCTCGTGTACGGCCCCGACGGCGGCGTGTTCGTCGCCGACTGGAGCGACATCGGCGAGTGTCACGAGAGCGACGGCGTGCACCGCAGCTCGGGCCGGATCTTCAAGATCGTCTACGACGACCCCGCGCGCGGACGACGCCCGTCGCGCGCGATCGATATCGCGAGCGCCAGCGACGAGGAGCTCGTACGCCTACAGCTTCACGAAAACGACTGGCATGTGCGAACGGCGCGACGCGTGCTTCAGGAACGGGCCGCGGCAGAACGAGACCTGAACGACGCGCGGCGATCCCTGCACGCGATGGTCGACTCGCACCGTGACGTGACGCGACGACTGCGTGCGCTCTGGTGTCTCGACGCGACCGGCGGGCTGACGGAGGAGTGGCTCGTAGCGCGGCTCGACGACGCGAACGAGCATATGCGCGTGC
>CAYMRB010000789.1:0-1956 GCA_964392615.1 uncultured Planctomycetia bacterium
GTCGAGGTCGCGGCGGAAGTCGAACGAAGCGTTCTGCGCGAACATCATCCTGAAGAAGATCAACGTCGGAATCACGGCCGGAAACGGGGGCGCGCCGCCGTCGCCGTCGACTCCGGAAGCGTCCGCGTCCGGATTCCCGTCGGCCGCCGACAGGAACACGAACGGCAGGATCGGCAGCATGCTCATGACGAACATCACGATGACGGGCCGCGCATGACGCGTCAGCTCGATGAGCTGCCTCCACGCGAGCGTTCCCGCACCGCGCCAGTGCGGCAGGCGGGGTGGCGTGAAGCGCGCCTTGCCCGGACCGGCTCCGGCCACGGCGCTACCGCCCGCTCGCATGCGGCTCAGCTTGGCCTGGACCCTGCGGCTCGCGACCAGCGACGCCTCGGCGTACGCGATGTCGAACGCGAAGATCAGGCCGACGAGAATCGCTAGCTCGCCGATCGCGGGCGCGGCCCAAGCGATGGCGATGCCGACGTCGCTCGCCGCGAACATCTCGACGAACGGGCGCGTCACGGACGATAGCGTGGTGACGAACGGCAAGCTGCAGAGCTCGGCGGCGATCTCCCCGAGATCGGCGTCCGGCGTGAGCGCGTCGCGCGCCAAGTACCAGCCGGCTGCCAGCCCGAGCGCGATCGCGATCCACACCGCCCGCTTGACGCGTTTGCCGACCGCCTCGCCGAGTGCCGAAAAGAGCAGCCCCGAGCACTGCGCGACCAACTGCAGGAAGAGCAGGTACAGGACGATCGACAGGAACGCCCCGAACCACGTGCCGGCATTCGGTCCGAGGAACACGAACATCCACACCGCCGACAGCACCTGCACCTTCGCGCGCGCGAGAATGTTGAACAGCAGCAGCTCACGGCGCCCGAGCGGTGCGGGAAACAGGAAGCCGATCTCCGCGGGCTTGAAGTAGACCGAGCGCGCCGACAGCCCGAGGAGAAGCGTCGCGAGCAGGATGACGGGCGACGCCCACAATCGGTAGCCGGCGGTCGGCGGTGCGCTCTCGACCTCGTGTCCCGAGATCCAGAGCGCGATGCGGGGGCCGAGGACCGCGGCGAGAAAGAGGAGCAGGCCGCCGACGAGCAGAATACCCTTCCAGCCCGTCAGACGGCGCCGCATCCGACGCCACGCGCCGGCGGCCTCCCGGCGCAACAGGTAGCGCAGCCCGGCATTCATGACGTAGCCGGGCCCGTCGAGTCGGTCCCGTGCTCGTCTCGCGCAGCGTCGCTTGAAGTAGCGCCGGAGGCATCGGCGGCGCGCGACACCTCGGAGCCACCTTCGGTCGCGTGGAAGAAGATTTCCTCGAGCGACGCGTCCTCGCTCAAGGACGGCAGCTCGGCCCGGATCTCGTCCTTCGAGCCCCGGAAGAGCTTGCTGCCGCGCACGAGGATCAGAAAGCTCGTGCACACGCTCTCGATTTGCCCGAGGAGGTGACTCGACAGGATCACGCCGGCGCCGGCGGCGGCGCGCTCCTCGATCGCTCGATACAGCGTCCGAATGCCGCGCGGATCGAGACCGGTCAGCGGCTCGTCGAGAAAGAGGGCCTCCGGCTCATGCAGCAGAGCGCACGCGACCGCGACCTTCTGGCTCATGCCGCGCGACAGCTCGTCGGCCATCTTCGTGCGGTGCTCGCCGAGCTCGAGCGCCTCGATCAGACGCTCGGCGCGTTCCCGCCACGCATCGACGCCGTAGATCTTCGCGGTCAGCTCGAGGTGCTCCATCACCGTCAAGCTGACGAAGAGCGGCGGCTCGTCCGGCACGAGCGCAAGGCGGCGTTTCGCCTCGACCGGCGCGCGCACGATGTCGTGCCCGCCGACGCTCAGACGCCCTGACGTCGGCGCCAGGATGCCGGCGAGCGTGCGAAGCGTCGTCGTCTTGCCCGCACCGTTCGGCCCGACGAGTCCGAGGACCTCGCCGGGCTCGAAGCGAAACGACAGATAGTCGACAGCG
>CAYMRB010000790.1:0-1900 GCA_964392615.1 uncultured Planctomycetia bacterium
CCGTACCTCTCCGGGAGTCTGCAGCGCGGCGGCACCGTCGGGTACCAGCGCCAAGCGCTGTCGCAGCTCGGCCAGCTGAGCGACCCGCGCACGATCGACGACATCGGACGGTACCTCGATCGCGCCGACGACTCCCTCGCCCGATATGCGGTCCTCAGCCTCGCGCGCTTCAGCGACCGTCAGGCAGCGCTGGTCCTCGAGCGCTACGCCGACCGCCACCCCGACAGCACGGTCGGGATCTACGCGCGAAGGTCGGTGCAGCGGGTCCACCGCAACATCGAGCAGGCGGAGCGACGCGCGGGAGAAGCTCGCGAGCGCGCGGCGAGAGACGAGCGCAGGGCGCGCTACCCGGCGGCGCGCAGCTGACGTCTCCGACGATTCGCTGATCTGATCCGCGAAGTCGTCAACTCCGCGTAGGTGACGGCCGCCGGAGGGGATCTTCCTTGGTGATGCCGCGAGCGCCCCGTAGGCTGGTACGCGGCTCGTGCTCGGCTCGGAGGACCTGTAGATGAGGCGTCGTCGCTCGAACTCGAATCCGGTGTCTGGCTGCACCGGCGGCGGTCTGTTCGTTATCGCCTTGACGGTGTGCTGCGTCGTTTCCCCGAGCGCCTTGCGAGCCCAAGCGAAGCGGGTTTCGAAGCCCTCTTCGCGGCCTGCCGGCGTGACGGCCTCGATTGAACGCTCGATCGCGAACGGCTTGCGCTTCATCGCACGACAGCAGGGGCCGGACGGCTCGTTCGGCATGGACCGCAACAGCCGGCAGACGTACCCGACCGCGATCTCGTCGATGGTCGGGCTCGCCTTCCTCGCGAGCGGCAGCACACCGACGCGTGGGCCGTACGCGCGCGAGCTGCGGATGATCACCGAGTACCTGCTGAAGAACAGCGTCCGCGCGTACGGCGACACGGCGGGCTTCCTGACGAACGACAACGCCTGGGAGCAGCGGCCGACCTACTGCCACGCGTTCGCGATGACCTACCTCGCGCAGATCTACGGCATGGAGCGCGACGCGAAGCAGCGTCAGCGGCTGCGAAAGATCCTCGATCGCGCGATTCTGCTGTCGGCGCAGACCCAGACCTACGACGGTGGCTGGGGCTACGGCCCGAACTACCACCAGGACGAGGGCACCCTCGTCGTCACGGTCCTGCAGGGGCTGCGCGCGTGTCGGGACGTCGGCCTGTTCGTGCCGAAGAAGGTCATCGACGACGGAGTGCAGTTCATCGAGCGCTCGACGCGCTCGGATGGCGCCGTGCGCTATCGCATCAACAGCGGGCAGGTCCGCCCCGGCGTCTCCTGCGCCGCGATCGTCGCGCTGTGGAACGCGGGGCGATACAACGATCCGCTCCTGCACCGCATTCGCAGCTACGTCGAGCGCAACGTTCAGCCGCAGTGGACGTACGGTCACCACCAAGAGTACGTCCTGTACTACCACGCGCAGGCGACGTTCGTCCTCGGCGGCAAGGGTTGGCTCGAATTCTACAAGGAAGCCTCGAGCCAGCTCGTCACCTCCCAGAGCTCCGACGGCAGCTTCGAAGGAGCAGACGGCGGCGACCTCTTCGGCACCGCGGTCGCCCTCCTCGTCCTGCAGATGCCCTACCAGCGCGTTTCGGTGTACCAGCGGTGACGGCAGACCGAAACCGACGACTCGGCGGGTCCGACGAGGCCCGACGCCGCGAGCGCGAACGACGCGCCGCCGAGCAAGAGCTCGAGAGCCTCGGCGAGTTCGTGCAGGGCATCGAGGCCGTGCCGCAACCGGAGATCGAAGCGATCGAGCTGGACGCGGCGGACGTGATCGAGGTCGAGGAGGCGGGCGAGACGGTGGCGCCGGGGCCGAGCGCGCCGCCCGCGCCGCCGCCGACGCCGACGCCCACGCCGACGCCCCCGCCGCCGCCCCCTCCGA
>CAYMRB010000791.1:0-1894 GCA_964392615.1 uncultured Planctomycetia bacterium
GCGAACGAATCTGCTCGCTCGATATGCACAGATATTTGCGAAACACGGCACTTAGAGGGTCTTCCGGCCCTCGTGGGGACGGGCGCCTCGTGACGCGGCTCTGCGGCGCCCTCCGCGCGGTCGTCCTCGCCGTCCTTTCCTGCGCGCTGTACGCTGCCGACGACCCTCCGCCGACGCCGCCCGAGAAGGCCGCCGCGACGTTCAGCGTGCCCGAGGGTTTCGCGATTCGCCTGATCGCCTCCGAGCCGCACCTCGCCAATCCGATCAGCATGGCGTTTGCTGGCGAGCGTCACATCTGGGTCAGCAACGCGCACTCGTACCGCTACGGCAAGAAGGGCTCTCCCGTCGAGACTCCGACGAATCCGGTCGTGCGGCTCGAGCTCGGCGACGACGGCACGGGCGTCGCCGCGAAGACCATGTTGTCCGGATTCGAGAACCCGGTCATGGGGCTCGCGGTTCGCGGCAAGCAGTTGTGGATGACGAATCTGAACCGCGTCCTCGTCGTGCCGATCGACGCGAACGGGCCATGCGGCGAGCCGCGCGAGATTCTCAAGGACGTGGCGACGCCCTGGAACCCGTTCGGCTTCTACCGCATCCGCAGCCTCCGCGACGGCATGCTGTACCTGTCGATCGGCGACCACGAGACGAAGATCTCCGGTCCCGACGGACCCGTGCCGGTGCGCGGCAACACCGGCACGCTGTTTCGCTTTCGGCCCGACGGCACCGACCTCGAGCTCCTCGTCCAGGGCATGCGCGCGCCGTTCTCGTTCGAGCTCGACGTCTTCGGCGAGCTGCGCGTGATCTCCAACGGCGAGGGCAACCCGAACCGCCTGATCCACGCGATCCGCGGTGGCGACTACCACTTCCAGACGCGCGCCGCGGATTGGGCGTGGCTCGCGGGCAGGCACCCGATCGCACCGCCGGTGCGGGAGACGCCGGCGGGCGCGCACACCGACGTGTTGTGCTATCGCTCCGGCGCGTTTCCCGACGAGTATGTCGGTGACCTGCTCGTGTCGAACTGGGGCGTGCACGGCTTCCCGTCGGCGAATCACGTCGTCGTCCGCTACCGACTCGGCGAGCGCGGCGATCTGGCGACGGCGACGACCGAGCCGTTTCTGACGACGACCGATCCGCGCTTCCGGCCGACGCAGCTCACGATGACCCCCGAGGGCAACGTGTGGGTGCTCGACTGGTACGGACGCGACGACGAGAACGACCTCACCGGACGGCTGTACGAGATTCTGTGGACGGGCTCCCCGTCGTCGACATCGGAGGCGGTCGACGCGCGCGTTCCCGAAGCGATCGAGATCGCCGCCACGCGGCTTCGCCACCGACGACACTCCGTTCGCGAACGTGCCGCGGCGTACCTCGAGGGCCGAGGAGAGGACGCGCTCGGCGCGCTCGCGCGGACGCTGCGCGAGGGCGACGCTCTCGGTGCGGCGGAGGCTGCATGGATCCTGCGCCGCTCGGAGGTCGACGATCCGTCGCGACGTGCCGTGGTGCGCCGTGTGCTCGCGACGGGGCTCGCGCACCCCGATCCGCGCGTCCGACGGCTCGTCGTTCAGTTGCTGCGAGAGCTGGGGGCGAATTCAGCGACCATCGCGTCGCGTCTCGAGGATGACGACATCTTCGTCGCCGTGGAGGCCGCACTGGCGATCGACGCGTCGGATCCACGAGCGACCGCCTTCGCGCATCTGCTGCGAAGGGGCGCGGCGCACGATCCGCGGCTGCGCTACCTTGCGGCCGTCGAGATCGCGCGCCACGGAGGTGAAGCCGCGTTCGCGGCTTTCGTCGGGAGCAACGAGCGCGACGTGCGGACCGCGGGGCTGATCGCGCTCGACGCGGCCTTCCACGAGACGAAGCACGGCGCACGGGACGCCACGGTGCCGCGTCG
>CAYMRB010000792.1:0-1892 GCA_964392615.1 uncultured Planctomycetia bacterium
CGATAGGCTCGATGTGCAATCCGGGTCCTCTCGCACAGGAGTCCACGACGATGCCTCTCGCTTCCCCTCTCGCCCGCAGCGCCGTCGCGGCCGCGCTGCTCGTCGCTCTCTCGTTCGCCACCTCGCGCGGGACCGCGTCCGAGTCGATTCCGAACGCGGACTTCGAGGCGGGCGACGGAAGCCCGCAGCACTGGACGTTGCACGGTGGCAACGGCGCTTGGATCGATGGCAGCATCCTGGAGGTCCGCGGCACGGGCGAGGACTCGTGCTATTGGCGCTGCGACATCGCCCTCACGCCGCGCGCTCTCTACCGATTCCGATTTCGCGCGCGCAAGCTGCACGGCACCGGCACGGCGGTCGCCGGACCGGTCTTCGTCAACCGCGACTTCCGATCGCTGACGACCGAGTGGCGTTGGTACGACTTCGTCTTTCGCGCGCCCGACCGCGTCGACAACGCCTACGTTCGCCTCGGCCAATGGCACCACAGCGGCGGCGTGCAGTTCGACGCGGTGGAGCTGCACCGTGCGATGCCCGTCCACGCGCACGTCGGCGGCACACTCCTCGGCGAGGGCGAGGCCTTGCGCGGCGAGAGCTACGGCTTCCGCGGCACGTTCGCGCATCGCGGCAGCAACTACCACCGAACGCTCCACAGCGCGGCGGCGGGCTTCAACAGCGATCGCTGGCTCTTCGGCGCGGGAAGCGAGGTCGTGTACCGCTTCGAGGTCGACGGCCGCCGACTGCGGAGCGCTGCCGTGCGCTTCAACGTGAACTACCACGTGCGAGGCGGCTGCACGGCGGAGGTCCGCGCAGCAAACGGCGCGGAGGACTGGCAACCGATCGCGTCGATCGATCGCGTCGGCGAAGCCCGGGGGACCGTGCCGCCGGCGCTGCTGCCAGCGAGGACATTGCTTCTGCGTCTGCGTTCGTCCGCGGAACAGAGCTCCTTCCAGGTCAACCGCATCGAGTTCGACGGTGCTCTCGAGCTGAAGGCCGGCGCGCCGACGGCGGAGGGGTCCGGCGCGACGCGGTTCGCGACGATGATCGAGAAGTCGATCGACGGCCTCGAGCTCGACGCGCTGACCCTCGATACACCGGGCAGCGGAGGAAACACCGCGTTGTCGTTGTTCGTGCGTCACCCGACGCGAGCGACGAACGTGCTGCTCAGCGGCTCGATCCGCTCTCCCGACGGGACGGCAAAGGCCCTTCCAGCCCTACGAGCGATCGCACGCGCCGGCGAAACGGCTCGACTCTATGTGCCCCTGTGGCTGCGCACGCCGGGACGACACGACATCACGCTCGACATCGGCACGTCGGCGACGAGCCGCGGCCGGCTCGCGCTGGCGCTGACGCTGCCGGACTACCACCGCAGCGACTACGGCGCGCGCGTCGAGGGCGCCTCCGACGACTCGACCACCGTCTGGTGGTGTGACGCGACGCGCAAGATCCCGCCGCACCGGGCACCGCCCGCTGACGACGCGACGACGAGAGCGGTCGAGCTCGCCGCGGCGCGAGCCGATCGCGAGGCGGCGCAAGTCGTCGTGCACGCGCGCCGGAAGCTCATCGGCCTGCACGCGACCGCCACCGACCTGCGCGGATCGAGCGGCGCGATCATCCCGGGCTCCAGCGTGAAAATCCTGCGCGTAGCGTACCACGACGTCCGCCACCCGACCGATGCGACCGGCGTACGCGGTCTCTGGCCTGACGCGCTGCCGCCGCTGACGAAGCCGATCGACGTCGCCGCCGGGCGCAACCAGCCGCTGTGGATCCTGATCGCCGTGCCGCGGGCGGCGAAGGCCGGCGTCTACACGGGTCACGTCGACCTGCGCGCGCAGGGGTTCTCGGCTCGCGTTCCGCTGAAGCTGCGAGTCTGGAGCTTCGAGCTGCCGGAGCGG
>CAYMRB010000793.1:0-1871 GCA_964392615.1 uncultured Planctomycetia bacterium
CCCGGAAGTTTCTGCCCCCGAGGGTCCGAGTACGGAGGTAGGCTTCGCAACCATGATCTCTGCCGACTCGACTCTGAAACTGGTGTTCCTCCTCTCGAGCGGGCTCGACGCGTTCGTCGCCGCGCTCTTCCTGTTCCTGCCGCGCCCATGCGCCTCCGTCGCTCGGCCGCCGGTACCGATCGGTCCTGTGCGCGTGGCGCTCGCCGTGCTGGCCGTGGCGGTCGTGCTCGTCGGCAAGGTCGTCGTGCTGCGGCCGCTCGGCCTCAGCGGGTTCGGGATCATCCACCTCGTGTGGATCGACCTCGTGCTCGTCGCGCCGACGCTCGCCGTGGGGATCCTCGTGTCCGCGATGCTGTTGCCGCGACGCTGGACTCTCGCGCGGCCCGCGAGGCCGCTCGTGAAGATCCTCGCGGTCCTCGCGCTCAGCCTCTACGGCGTCGGTTTCTACGCGTGCTACATCGAGCCGTTTCAGCTCGTGATCGAGACCGGCCGCGTCGCATTAGCGCCTGAGCGCGCCGGCTCGGGCGACGTGCGGATCGGCGTCCTCGCCGACATCCAGACCGCCGGCGTCGGGGCGCACGAGCACCGCGCTGTCGAGATGCTGATGGCCGAGTCGCCCGATATCATCCTGCTGCCGGGCGATCTGTTCCAGGGCACCGAACGCGCCTTCGAGGACGAGCTGCCGGCGCTGCGCGATCTCGTCGAGCCCCTCGATGCTCCCGGCGGCGTGTGGTTCGTGATGGGCAACTGCGAGCGCGGCCGCGACGCGGTCGAGCGCGTCTTCACGGGATCGAAGGTGCGCCTGCTCTATGACCGCAGCGTGACGATCGAGGTGAAGGACCGCCGCATCACGCTCTGCGGCGTGCAGCTGTCGACGCTGGCGTCCGGGCATCGGCGCGCGGTCGACGAGCTGCAGACCGCCGCGGGCGATGCGGACATCCGCGTCCTCGTCGCACACTACCCCGACGCGGTGCTCGAGCTCGACGGCAAGTCGCGCGTCGACCTCGTCGTCGCCGGCCACACGCACGGCGGCCAGGTGCAGGTACCGCTCTTCGGTCCACCGATCACGCTGTCGAGCGTACCGCGATCGATCGCCGCCGGCGGCCTCGGCCACCACCGCGGCAACGCGATCTGGGTCAGCCGCGGCGTCGGCTGCGAACGCGGGCAATCGCCGCGCATGCGGTTCCTCTGTCCGCCCGAGGTGTCGATCGTCACTCTGGGGGACGCGCGGTAGCGCCGGGCGGCTTCAAGCGCGCATCGAGTTCGTGAGCGCGCTCCCAGACGGCTGGCTCGCCCGGCTCGGCCGTCTCCGACACCTCTCGGACGATCGATCGCAGCACCGTCGCGACCTCCTCGCGGACGGCCGGATCCGGATCGTCGAGAAGATCGACCAGAGCGTCGGCGGCGTCGGGCGCGAACTCCCAGAACGCGATGAGCTCGACCAGGAGCCAGCCGAGGAGCTGGATCGCCGCGACGCGATGTTCCACGGGCGCGGCCGTGCTGGCCGCCGTCGCCGCGAGCTCGTCCACGCCGTCGGGCCGCAGAGCCCAGGTCTCCGACTCGGCCAACTCCCGAAGCCCGGGTCGCGCGCGCCTCTCGATCGCGAGTCGCGCGCGCGCTTGACGCCGCCCCTCGCGGCCGCCGGTTCGCAGCGCGCGTCGCAATTCGTCGAGGAAGGCGCCGGTGGCACCGAGCTCCTCGCTCAGCACCTCCGGGTCGCCGAACCAATCGTCGGGTCCAGGGGCATAGTGATCGAGGTCGCGCGCCTCCCACGCGAGGATCGCGGAGAACACATCGCGGAAGAGGAACTGGACCCTGGCCTGCAAATGCGGGGAGACAACTGATTCGCCGTCGTCCTCGGGGAGCTCCCG
>CAYMRB010000794.1:0-1834 GCA_964392615.1 uncultured Planctomycetia bacterium
CGCCCCCGACTCCCACGCCGCCTCCGCCGCCCACGCCGACTCCGACTCCGACCCCGACTCCGACTCCGACCCCGACTCCGACTCCGACTCCACCGTTCCCCTACCCCGCCAGCGCGCGGCCCCGCCGACCGACCAGTCGTCGACCGCGGCGTACGCAACGAGTGCGTCGAGGTCGATCTCGCCATCGGGAACGGCCCCGTCGAGGAACGGCTCGAGCGCGCGCGACGGCAGCCGGTGCGTGGCGATACGGCCCGACTCGACCCGCCAGCCGGTCGTGTGCCGACGCAGGGCGGCGTTGAGGTCGATAGCGCCGTCGTCGACCTCGATGGCGACCGCGGGCAGCTCGATCGCGTCCCATGTCGGCGCCACGCGCGCCGAGCCGACGACGTCGACGGGAGGCAGGTCGGCGAGCGTCACTCCCGATGCGTCGACGTGAACGTCGAGACGGCCCGCGGCGCGGTGGAGATCGAGACGGACGCGGGCTGCGTCGAGCTCGGGATCCCGCCATTCGACGTCGGCGAGGAGGAGCCGGGCGTCGGCATCCCACTCGGCGAGCGCAGCGAAGGGCAATCGCAGGTGCGCGACGCCGAACGCGCGCGTACCCGGCAGGAATGGCTCGTCGCGTTCGACGAAGAGGGCGACGACGGCGGCGATGTCGGCGCCGTCGGCCTCGAGATCGAGCGTCAGCGAGTCCCTGCGGACGGCGCTGTCGACGACGGCGAGCCCGAGAGCCGGTAAGTCGCCGGACACGCGCGTCGTCGTCGCATCGCGAAGGTCGATCTCGACGCCGCGCGCGAGCGTCGTGCGAGTGTCGGAGAGCTGCTCGACGACGATCCGATCGAACGGCTCGCCGTCCTCTACGGCGAGCCGCGCGCGCAGATCGAGCGGGCAGTGAAGCGCGCCGTCCAGGCGAGGCGTGCTCCACGCGCTGTCGAGCCGTGCGACGCGTGCGTTCAAGAGGCCGTCGGAGAGATCGAGGTCGACGTCGACGCCGCTGGTGACGAGCAGCTCGCCGGCGCGTTCGAGGCGTATCGTCGCGTCGCGAACGGTGACGCGCGGCTGCGGCTCGGACGCGTCCGGATCGCTGGCCCGTTGCGCGTCGAACGGCGGCAGCAGCGGCGAACGATCGAGATCGAAGCGCACGTCGGCCCCGTGGACCTTCACCTCGACGACGCTGTCCGGCGCGCCGCGCAGTGCCTTCGCGATGTCGAGCGTCACATCGATGCGGTCGATCGCGACCCGCTCGAGCGCGGCTTGCAGCGGCGGTCCGGAGCCCTCGGCCGCGCGCACGCCGAGAAGCGAGACCGTGCCGGAGGTCCCGACCCGCACCGCGTCGATCGACACCGCGAGGCCGAGGCGAGGCTCGAGCTCCGATCGCACGCGCGGCACCAGGTACCAGCGCAGGAGCGGCCGATGGAAGAGGACGGCGAGCCCGATGATCACGAGGACCGCGACGAAAAGCCGCCGCCCCCAGCGCCCGATGCGTCTCCTCCAGGTGCCGCGCAAGCTCGAGTCTCCGCTGCCGCCGTCAGTCGAGACGCGCCGGTCAGGACGTCTCACGGGAAATCGCTCCCCGAACCCGGGAACGATGACGCAGTGCCGGCCAACTTGCAACTAACGCCGAGGTCGCACCACGGGCCGCGCGCGTTTCCCGTGTTTGGGGCTTGAAATATCCACATCCCCGAGTAGACTCGCGGCTTCCGTGCGCCGAGGTGGCGGAATTGGCAGACGCGCTAGGTTCAGGTCCTAGTCCGCTTTACGCGGGTGGAGGTTCAAGTCCTCTCCTCGGCACCAGATAACTCAAGCGGCCGCAGTTACTTACGACTGCGGCCGA
>CAYMRB010000795.1:0-693 GCA_964392615.1 uncultured Planctomycetia bacterium
ACGCCGAGAAGTTCTGGGAGATGAAGAAGGAGATCCTGCTCGACGTCTGCCTGCTCGCGCTCTCGCTGTGGGCGCTGTGGGGCGCGACTCACGCCGAGCGCCGCAACCGCGACGGCGCCGCGGCGAGTTCCGCGTAGCCTCGAGTTTAGCGGTTCTGCGACGTCGAGCGAGTGGGTTCTGCGACGGCCTCGCCGTCGTCGCAGAACCGCGAAACTCGAGTGTCGATCGGGCTCATGGCGCTCGTCGGGCGCTTCTCCTCAGCACCGCATCGTAGTGCCGAAGGCTTCGCGTTCGGAGTCCCTTCTCAACCGGCCGTCAACTCGAGCCTCGCTAACAGCCCGTTGAAGAAGTCAATCCGGCGCAGAAGCGGCCGTTTCGCCCGAGCTCTTCGTTGCCAGGGTCGACACGCTCCGGGCCGAGTCGCTGCGCGAGCACTCTTCCGTCATCCCCGCGCGATTCCCGGGGCGAAAGAATACCCTCGACGCGGTCTACATGGCTCTGGGTCTCGTGGCATGATCCCGAACAGTAAACCCCCGAGAAAGGCCTCAGAGTGCCCCATGTCCCAAGATGACGGCCGGCCGAATCCAACTCCGCTTTCTACCACACTCGAGTTTCGCTGCTCTGCGGCGGCAGCCGCAGACTGCGAAACTCGATGTCCTCAGGGATTCAAGCCGGCGAGGTCCTCGGGGACGA
>CAYMRB010000795.1:703-1811 GCA_964392615.1 uncultured Planctomycetia bacterium
CCGTCCTTGCGGATGAGCTCGCCGTCGAGGTAGATCCCGCCGCCACCGTATTCCGGGCGTTGGATCGTCACGAGGTCCCAGTGGATCTCGGAGCGATTGCCGTTGTCGGCATCCTCGTACGCCTGCCCGGGCGTGAAGTGGAACGAGCCGGCGATCTTCTCGTCGAAGAGGATGTCCATCATCGGCTCGCGCACCTTCGGGGTGAACCCGAACGCGAACTCGCCGATATAGCGCGCGCCCTCGTCGGTATTGAGGAAGCGCTCCAGGCGTTCGGGGTGATTGGCGCTCGAGCGCACGACCTTGCCCTTCTCGAACTCGAGCACGATGTTGTCGAACACGATGCCCTGGTACAGGCTCTGCGTGTTGACGCTGAGCTTGCCCGAGACCGAGTCGCGCACGGGCGCCGTGAACATCTCGCCGTCGGGAATATTGTGCTCGCCGGCGCAGCCGACCGCCGGGATCCCCTTGATCGAGAACCGCAGATCGGTTCCAGGTCCGGTGATCTGGACCTCGCGCGCGGCCTCCATGCGCTTCTTCAGCGGCTCCATCGAGCGGCCCATCTCGCCGTAGTCGACGGTGCAGACGTCGAAGTAGAAGTTCTCGAACGCCTCGGTGCTCATCTTGGCCTGCTGTGCCATCGACGGCGTCGGCCAGCGCAGCACGACCCACTTCGTCTTCGGCACACGCACGTCCATGTGCACATGCTGCAGGACGTGCTTCTGGTAGTGGTCGAGGCGCTCCGGGGGAACGTCGGCGAACTCTGTCGCGTTGTGGCTACCGCGCAGGCCGACGTAGGCCGCGACGCCTTCCATCTGCTGACGCTCGATTGCGCCCATGAACTTCATCTGCTCTTCCGTCGCGTTGCGGTAGAGCTCGCGCAGCACGCGGTTCTGCTTGGTCAAGCAAAGCGGCAGGCCGCCGGCGCGGGCGATCGCGCGGACGACGACGGCGGTGAACTCCTCGGGGATGTCGAAGGTCTCGACGAGGACCTTCTCGCCTTCCCGGATGGAGCAGGAGTGGTGGACGATAGTCTCGGCGAGCTTCTCGTATCTGGGGTCGATCAAGGCGATCTCCTCGGACGGCGGGAGCAGGTGGGGGAGCAGGTGAT
>CAYMRB010000796.1:0-1791 GCA_964392615.1 uncultured Planctomycetia bacterium
GCGAGTGGTGGTGGTTGTTCGCTATGCCTACGATGACGTCCGGTGCATCGACCCAGTCCTCCGAGTGGACGTGGCGCCAGTTGAAGTCCTGGCACGGATCCGCGGTGGCGTCGGCGAGGTCCGGGTTGTCGGAAACCCACGCGCTCAGAACGGTGCCGCGGCGCGTCAGCCGCAAGAAACGCGGATGTCCGGACGCACCGACCTCGAAGGTCGTGCCGCAGACCATGTGCTCGCGTCGACCCGCGGCGCGGACCCCATCGGTGAGGTTCGGCAAGTGGTCCTGGATCATGAAGTGCCGTGACTCGCGATCGAGCGACTGCCGCGCCATGAGGCCGAATTTGCCCCACCGGCCCGCGCCGTTCTCGTGCGAGCGCTCGAGGAACTCGAGCGACACGTCGAAGTCGCCCGCTACCGGAGTCGACGTGTATTGGAACTGGAAGTCGTCGCAGTCCGCCCAGATGTCGCCGCCGGTCGTGCTGACCGACGTGTACTCGCCCGCGTCGAGGGACCCTGTGCTTCCGCCGCCTTCGTCCGTTCCGATGACCGCGTCGAGCACGTCGAATGCCGTGACCTTCGGAAGCGCGTCGTTCATCGTCGGTACGATGTCCTCGACGACACCGTCGTCCGAGACATCGGATAGCGTCACGCGATCGTCGAAGTTTTCGCCGCTGGCATCCGTGAGGTCGAGCGGCGTCGAGATGATCTCGGTGAGGCGATCGACCGTCGCCGGGTCGCCCGGCCCGTCGCCGAGAAGCGTGACCGTGCGGCGAGTCTGCGGGCAGTGGAACGGGCTCGTATCGACCGAGCGGTCGACGCAGAGGACCTCCTGGCCGACGATGCCGCCGTCGCCGAAGCCCGTGCCGAGGAACGCGAGCTCGGCGGCGTCCGCGTCGGTGTAGCGGTGACCGTCGCTGTCGCGATAGACGGCGATGCGGAAGTTCCAGCCGCCGCTCTGCTCCCAGTTGAGCACGCTGATCTTGCTGATCCCAGGCGGCAGCAGCCCCAGGTTGTAGCGGTCGCACCGATCGCCGGAGCCCTGGCACGCGTGGTGATTCGTCACGCGGCAGTTGTTGACCCACACCTGGATCGCGTCGTCCTGCGACGAGCAGATGCGCACGGCGAGGTCGCCGTCGGTGCGATTGTCGACGTAGGTCGTCGCTATGCCGACGACCCAGTTGTTGGGCAGACCGGCGCCGACTGCGAGGTTCTCGAAGTTGACAACGTCGTTGTTTACGGCCGGATCGCCGGTCAGCGTGCCGGCCGGCAAGTCCTGCACGAGTTCCATCCATCCGAGCGACGTCCAGCGGACGGCACCGTCGAAGAGGGGACCGCCGAGGAAGCCCGGCGCAGTCGCCGCACCGCCGAAGTCGATGTCGTTCCACTCATCACCGGCCTTCGGGTCCTCGATGGCGATGTCGTGCGGCGCGACCCAGTTCGTCGTCATCTGCGGCCCTAGACCGGCGCCGCAACCCCACGGATTCTCGAGTGGGAAGAGCAGGTTCCAACCGCTGGTCTGGATCCAGCCGTTGGGGTTGTGCTGGGCCTCGAGGCTTGTCGTCGAGAGCGCCAAGATGCACAGCGCACTCGCGACCAAGACACCTCTACGCATGATTTTTGCCTCCACGTTGGATCTGCCGAGCCATCTTTGTTGTTCACGAGCCGTTACGCCCGTTCCGTCGTCGGTGGATGTCGAACTCGCGCACGTCGAAGCCCCAACGCTTCGCGTGCATTCGGACAGGGTGCTCCTCTGGTTCTCCGCGTCAGGCGGCATTACTCGTACCGCCCACGGGA
>CAYMRB010000797.1:0-1780 GCA_964392615.1 uncultured Planctomycetia bacterium
ATGCCACTCGCTCGTCTCGAAATAGCTGATCGGATACAGATCGCTGCCGTCGGGCTTCATCGAATGCAGCACGTGCTGAGGCACGGGCAGACTCGAGAAACATCGGATGTATCCCCCCCGCCGCTCCGAGATGAATACGACGCGGTCGTCGGGTAGCCAGCACGGATCGAAGTCGTCGTGGACTGAATCGGTCAGCTGCCTCAGCCTCGAGCCGTCCACGCCGACCTTGAAGATGCTCCACGTGGTCTCCTTCGACCAGACGTATTCATGCGCCTGGTTCTCGGTCCAGGAGAACAGGATCGTCTCGCCGTCGTAGGAGAGGTCCGGCGAGAGAAACGCGCCACGGTCGAGTCGGCGCCCTCGGTTGCGACCGTTCTCCACGACGGAGTCACGAAGCACATCGACCACTTCGGGGGCCGCCTTGAAGTCCTTCACGACGTAGAGGCCGCCGCCGGGGATGCTGTTGAACCCGAAGTACTGCGTGGCGAAGTGCTGGCCGTAGAAGTCTCCGGTGACTCGCGGCCCCGTCTTGCGGGAGCCCTGGTAGACGCCGCGGGCGACGAAGAGAAGCGCGTCGAAATCGAGCAGCGGATTGCACAGGGCGATCTGGCGGCGCACGAGGCAGGCGGCGAGGAAGTAGCCCTTGCGCTGCGCCACTTCGTCCACGGCGACCTTGTCGCTCGCGGCGCGGATGGACTCGAGGGAGCTCTTCGAGACGGCCAGGTCGCGCGCGCCGAGCTTGCCGTCGAGGTGATCGAGGAGGGCGGCGGTCCGACGAAGCAACACGCCGAGCGGATCGCCATCGGAAGCGCTCACGAGAGCGTGCGAATCGAAGACCTGCTCGCGAGCTCCCCTCGGCAGCTTCTCGCGGCCCTTCACTCGGTTGTCCAATTGCCAGAACTGCTCCTCCCAGTCTCGCAACACGCCGTCGCGCACCGCGCCGACTTCGACACGGGGAAGACTCAGTTCATTCAGCGCGGCGTCGAGCGTGCGACGCGTGGCGACGAGATCGGGCTCGGGCGGCAACTTGACGAGCGAGCGCTGTCGATTCGGCCGCGGCCGCGGCGCGTGCATCACGGCGGGGTTTCCCGTCGTCGAGGCGTCCGCGTAGGCGTTGTCCTTCGACTTCGCGTCGAGGTGCCAGAGACCGATCGTGTGCTCGTCGGCCTCGAAGGGTGCGGAGGGAACGGAGTCGATCGCTCTCGCGGTCTTCGAGAGCCGCACCTCGTCGACCTGCCCGTCGCAGCCGATCTGACCCGAGACGAGCGCCCCGATGGCGAGCGGTCCGACCTGGCGCGTCAGGCCAGCCGGGCGGCTCTCCTTCACCGCAGCGACCTCTTCGCCGTCGACGTAGAGGCGAATGAAGCGACCGTCCAGAACGGCAGCGAGGTAGTGCCACTTGCCGTCCGCGATGTCCTGGCGCGACTTGATCTCCGCCGGACGGTTGCTCGGCATGTAGAGCGAGAAGCCACCGGTGCCGGCGTAGGAGTAGATCTCCCAATGCGTCGGCGATGACTTGAGCTCGTTGGCGACGAGGATGTGGAACCCCCGCTTGCTCCGAATCTTCGCCCAACACTCGATGGTCAGCGGGCGGGAGTCGTACGCCGGCTGTGGAGCCGCCAGCGCACGGCCTCGCGACGGGTCGAGGGCGCCGCCGAAGCGGCCGTCGTCCGCGCTCGCCACACCCGTCACCGATACCAGCAGAAGCCAGAGGAGTGGAACACTACTCAATCGGAAGGCCCTCCCAAGCACTCACTTCGCGACGTCAAGCGCTCGCTCC
>CAYMRB010000798.1:0-1752 GCA_964392615.1 uncultured Planctomycetia bacterium
CACGCGGGCCGCGGCGGCACGTGCGCGCGGCTCTTCGCACGCAAGCAAGCGCCGCAGAAAGGCGCCGTCGACCGCGTTGAGCCCCTGGCGCACCCACAACGCCTCGAGCAGGTGATGCTCGGTCTCGGACTTCGACGGATCGAGCTCCGCAACCCACGCGTCGAGCTGCGGCACGACGGTCTCGCGCGGCCGCTCCTGCAGCTCGCGTCTCGCGGCATCGCGCACCGTATTGTCAGGGGACAGCAGCAGCTCGAGCAGGGCGCGAACCGGGCGTCCGGTGATCACGGGGACCTTCAGAAGAGGTCGGTCCTTGCACGTGACCCGCCAGATACGCCCGTGCGCGTGATCGCGCCCGGGGTGGCGCTTCGCGAATTGGACGTTCTCGAAGATGTAGGTGTGGAAGTCGACGATGTACAACGCGCCGTCCGGAGCGAACGCTATCGCGATCGGCCGGAATGTCGGATCGTTCGAGCTCAAGAGCGAGGGATCGTGCTTCTCGGCGCGGAAGCCCGTGCCGTTCGACTCCAGGTCGAACCACCGTGTGCCCAGATCGCCGACGCAGTGATTCGCGAGGAAGCGATTCTGCACGGCCGGCGGGAAGTGGCGATTGCGCAGGAAGTCGCAGCCCGCGGTGATGCCGCCCTGCGGAGCGAACGACAGGTAGTCCGTACGCTCCTTCTTCTTCGGGTAGACGTAGTTCGCCGACAGCACGTCCATCGGGTAGTACTGACCGGCCGACGCGTCGAGGACGATCCCGCGACCCCAGTGGTCGAACGCCGTGCCATACGGATTCCAGAAGTGGTGCGAGACGAACACCTCCAATCGATGCTCCGCCGGCCGATAGCGGAAGACCGCCGCGTCCTGCACCCGAGTCGGGCCGTACGGCGTTTCGACCTGCGTGTGGTAGAAGATGCCCTGCGTCAGGAAGATCGACCCTCCGGGGCTCCAGCGGAAGTTGTTCATCGCGTGCTCGACGTCTTCGGTGCCGAAACCGTGCAGGACCATGCGCACCCAGTCGGCACGCCCGTCGCCGTCGGTGTCCTTGGCGAAGATCATGTTCGGCGCCTGCGAGATGTACACGCCGCCGTTGCCGAGCGCGAAGCCATGCACCATGTTCAAGCCGTCGATGAAGACGGTGTGCCGATCGGCGACGCCGTCGCGGTCCGTGTCCTCGAGAACGACCAACGAGTCACGCGGCTGCCGGCCGGGCAACGGATGTGGCCACGTCGGAGAGTTGGCGACCCACAGGCGTCCGGCGGCGTCGAACTGGATCGCGAGCGGATTGGCGATCGGGAAGCGGGCTTCGGACGCGAACAGGCTGACTCGGTAGCCCTCCGGAACGCGAAGTGACGCGAGCGTCTCCTGCGGGCTGCGCGCCGGGATCTCCTCGCTCTCCTCTTCCGCCGGTCCGTCCTCCCCGGCCTCCGCAGCGTCAACGGACACGGCGACATCGGCGGGCGTCGGAAACCAGATCGGTCGACCGTCGGTCGGCTCCGTGCTCCAGACAGCGGCTGGCGCCGGCTTCGCGGCCGTCCAGACCTCGCGATCGCACGAGGCGATGAGCGAGAGCTGCCGCGCGCGCTCTTCCTTCAGCTTCGTCGCCCCCGGTGTGCGATTGCGTCGACCGTGGATGTACGATGCGTTCGGGGCGCGCCACCACGAGTAGAACTGGTAGCTCTTCTCGTAGACGACTCGGCGGAGCTCCTCGGCACTCGCTGCGCCCTTCGTCGACGACGGTGACATCGCATCGAG
>CAYMRB010000799.1:0-1752 GCA_964392615.1 uncultured Planctomycetia bacterium
GAGCGGAGCGCCCTGGCGTACGATGGCGACGTCGCCACCTCGGAGCTCGCGGGCGGCCGCCGCGGGCGCCGTCAGATCGACAGACCGCCCGGAGGAGCCGGCTCCCGACGACGATTCGATCTGGACACGCGACTCATCGGCCAGTCGGCCGTATCCGCCCGCCATCGCGAGGAGCTCGGCGAACGAGGTCGTATCCTCCCGCAGCTCGTAGATCGCCGGTCGCAGCACGCGACCAGCGATGGCGACTCGCGGCCCGACCGCCGGCACGACCACGACGTCTCCCGGCGCCAGCGTCACGTCGACCGAGATATCGCCGTCCAGAAGATAGGAATACAGGTCGACCGCGCGGTCCTCTTGGCCGGCGCGACGGACGATGATCCGCCGCAGGCTGCCGTCCTTCGTGACCCCGCCGACGCGACCGAGCGCGTCGATCAGAGAGCCGACGGATGCGATGCGAATGCGACCGGGCCGGTGAACCCGCCCCACGACGTGAACCGCCATCTCCCGGACCTTGGCGACTCGAACCTCGAGCTGGAAGTTCTTGTAGAGCTGATCGTACTTGCGCGTCAGAACCTCCTTCGCCCCCTTGACGCTCAGGCCGGACAAGACGACCAGACCGACCTGAGGCAGCCGCGCCTGTCCCTCGCGATCGATGATGACCCGCACGTCCTCGTCGACGACGTCCCCCCAGACGCTGACGACGAGTTGATCGCCATTGCCGAGCACGTAGTCGGGGCCGACCGGCTTGTCGCCCTCCTTGATCGTGTCCGAGGCGAATGGAGCGTAGCCGAACTGGGTGACCCTCACGCCGGTCGCCGGATCGGAGTAGCCCTCGAGCTGCTGTTCGAACGGACTCGTGCCGAGCATCGGCTCGACGGCTCGAGGCGCCGCCGGCAGTCGGGGCGTCAGCTCGCTCCCGTTCGTTCGGTCGCGCCCGGTGACCCTCGAGGCCGCGCGCCGGGTCGAGACTCGGTCGATCGTGCTGAGGCCGCCATCGGCTCCCAGCTGCTCCTCGACCGCCTGCCTCGCTTCATCCTCGCTCATGCCGGCGGCAGCCGCGGCGCGTCTCGCTTCCGCCTCGCTCCTCACGCCTCGAGACGCCAACGCGGCACGCAGCTTGGCGTTCTTGTCGTCATCCGGATACCCGGCGACGTGGCCGACGTCGAACGCCGACACGACGAACACCAGGAGGGCACAGCGCCACAGGACATCCGACCAGCACACCTTGCGCCTCGCCGGACGACTCGTAGACGATGTCGCTCTACTCATGAGAGACCCGATCCCCGCGACACAGGGACTCCTCTGGATCCGATGCCACCAACCTTCGGCAGCCCGTCATCATGAAGCACTTCCTGGACGGGCCATGCCACCTTCGAGCCGGCAGCATGAGAACACAGCCGACTCCCAGCCGCGGATTATAGAAAAGCCCGTCGAGCGGAACCAGCAAATTTGGTGAAATGATCGTGTCCTCGGGCGCGCCCGAGGAGGAACTGGCCGTTCGCAACGAACGGCGGTGAGCTGGAACGAGCCGAGGAGATCGAGACGAGATGATGTTTGCGAGGACTGCGTTGCCCGGAATCGCCGCCGGCGTGTTGCTGGTCGTCCTGGGCAGTTCCTGCGCGCCACGCGCGACGCGCAGAGTCGATCCGAACGTTGGCCCGCTCCGCGTCATCTACGACACCGATATCGGCAACGACATCGACGATGCTCTGGCGCTCGCGATGCTGCACTCCCTCGAAAGCGAGGGGAAGA
>CAYMRB010000800.1:0-1743 GCA_964392615.1 uncultured Planctomycetia bacterium
GCCCTTGCTCGCCACACGCATCGCGTCCTGGATAACCTGCTCGATGCGGTCGGGCCCGAAGTACATCAATACGGCATCGGCGATGATGAGATCGCGGCTATTGTCCTCCAGGCCCGAGAGGTACTCGAGGTCGGCGTGTGACAGTTCCACGTTCGCGATGCCCTCGGACTCGAGCCACTCGCGACCGGCCATGATCGCCTTTCGGTTGACGTCGATTCCCTCGAGCCGGAGCGTCGGGAACCTGCGCGCCAGCACGTAGAGATTCGGCCCTACGTTGCAGCCGATCTCCAGGACGCTTCGAACGTCTTCGTGCCGCGTCACGTCGTCCATGATCAGCTGGCGGTGGGGGTGGTTCGCCGAACGGATGTAGTCCTGCGCCATTCCGCGGTCCCAGAGGTTCTTGAACCGCCAGAGGAATGCGTTCAGGCGCGTTCCGAAGACCCTCTCCTCGAGGAATCTTCGCGCGCCGTAGTACAGCCGCTGGAGACTGCGATAGGGCCGCCCGCAGCGAGTGCGCAGGAAACTCTTGCACTGCGAGATCACCGGGCGTCCTCCGCGATCAACTCGTTCGGAGAGCCTTCCTTCGATTGCGAGTTGTCGCTGTCGTCTTCGCCGACGAGGTGCTCGTACAGCTCGCCCATGCGCGCCATCTCGCGACCCCAATTGTTGCGCCTGACGATGACGTCTCGGCCCGCGGCGCCCATGGCTCGTCGCTTTTCCGGACTCTGCAAGAGGTGAGTGATCCGGGACGCGAGGGCCGCCGGATCGCTCGCCGGCACGAGGTGGCCGCTCGCTCCCTCTTCGACCCAGTCCGCGTTGTCGCAAACGTCTGATATGACGACCGGAAGTCCGCACGCCATCGCCTCTGCCGTGCTCGCGGCGATCCCGCCGTCGGAAAGCGATGTGGAGACGTAGACGTCACTGGCGGTCAGATGCGCCGGCATCTCGGCTTCTTGGAGCGCTCCCGTGAAGACGACGTGATCCTCGACACCCAGCGAACGACTCAGCGCCTTCAGCATCTCCTCCTGAGAGCCGCGACCTCCGACCAGGAACCGCACGTCGGGAACCTCGTCTCGCACGATCGGCACCGCGCGGATCAGCGTCTCGAGGTCGTAGATCGGCTCCATGTTCCTGAGACTGATGACGGTCGGCCGCCCGGACAAACCGTATCGCTGCAAGAGATCCGCGTCCTTCTCGCAAGGACAGAAGCGGTCGACGTCCGTCCCGAAGAAGACGACCTCGACGCGCCTCGGATCGGCGTCCAGCTCGACCAGGGCGTCGCGCATGTGATCCGCGTCGCACGTGATCAAGTCGGCGCGTTTCAGAATCCACCGAACGACCTTCCCCCTGATGAACGACTCTTTCGGTGCGACGAGGATATCCGACCCCCACGCCGTCAGGACGAAGGGGCGGACGCCGGCGAGCAAGGCGAAGAGCGCGAGCTCGTTCACGTAGTGGACATGCACCAGATCCGGCTCGATTCTGCGCAGATATCGCCGCAGCCGCAAGACCTTCGGGATCAGGGCGAGCGAGTTCGCGAGCAGGTCGAGAACCGCGACGCCGGTTCGAATCGGCGGAAACGTCGTCTCGCTCGCTGCGCCGAGGTCTGCCCCCTCCGAGCCGGAAGAGGACAGCGCGTGCACCTCGTGGCCGCGTTGGGCGAAGTACCGCACCCACCGCTGCGTGTGGATGCTCGCCAGAGACCCGACGAAGCAGATCCTCAGGGGCGTGTTCTCACTCGAT
>CAYMRB010000801.1:0-1726 GCA_964392615.1 uncultured Planctomycetia bacterium
CTGGAACTCAGCGGGAATGACGCCGCCCTCGGCCGTCGTCGGGTTCATGCGAACGAAGCCGGTCGCGACGAGCTGCTCGAGCCGCGGGCTCGGAAGCAGGTCTCCGGCGAGCTGCCAGGTCAGGAAGTCGTCGAGCGGCAGGTTGTCGTTGTATGCGAGCACGACCCAATCGCGGTACGGGTAGATGCCGCGACGGTTGTCGAGGTGCAGGCCGTGCGTGTCGCCGTAGCGCACCGCGTCGAGCCAGTAGCGCGCTTGATGCTCGCCATAGCGAGGATCGCGCAGCAGCGTGTCGACGAGGCGCTCGTACGCGTCGGAGCGCTCGTCGGCGAGGAACCGCTCGAGAACCTCCGGCTCCGGCGGCAGCCCCGTGAGGACGAGCGCGGCGCGGCGTGCGAGTGCCGCGCGGTCGGCCTGGGGGGCGAAACCGAGGCCGCGGCGTTCGAGCGGCGCGAGCAAGAACGCATCGACCGGCTTCTCGCGGGTCGCGGTCTTCGGCGGCGTCGTCTTGCGCGGGGGGACGAAAGCCCAGTGGGCGTCGTACTCGCCGCCCTCACGCACCCAGCGCGTCAGGAGCTTGCGTTCGGCGTCCGTCAGCTGCTCGTCGGCGTCGACCGGCGGCATCGGATCGTCGGCGTCGTGGATCCTCGCGAGCACTTCGCTCTTCTCGAGGGATTTCGGGTCGATGCCGCGATAGCCGCCGAGATCGCGCGTGGCCGCGTCGTACGAATCGAGACGAAGTTCGTCTTCCTTCGCGTCGGGCCCGTGGCACGCGAAACACTTCGCGGACAGGATCGGCAGCACGTCGTCGGCGAAGTCGACCGAGTCGAGCTCGGCAGATCGCACGACCGACGGAAGGCAGAAACCGAGCAGGACGATCAGAACGCGCGGGCTAGCCGGAGGTCGCATCTCGTAGCGAGGCTCCTGTGCGGATCTCTTCTGGAACGCGGGCCGGACTCCCTTCAGGCCCGAGTCGCCCTATCATCCGCGGCGAGGAGTGTCTCTGCGAGAAGAAAAGTCGGGTTTGCTAGTCAGCGCCGCGCAACGCCTCCCTCCGTCGGCGCTTCCTCTTGGCGACCGCGACGAGCGTGAAGGCGAGGAGTGCCACCGCTACGGCCGAGCCGGTCCAGAGCGCCGGGTTCACCCACGGGTACCTCCAGGCGAAGATGAATCGACGGATGCGGCGCGTGTCGGCCCTGTGTCGCGATCGCACCTCTGCCGCGTCGTTCGCGCGCGACTCGAGTTCCGCCAGCGCTCGCTCGACCGCGCTTCGGGCCCCGTCGTCGTTCGCGAGCGTGGCGATGGTCGCCGCGGTTTTCGCGCCGTACGGATCGACCTCGGCGACGAGATCGACCGCGTAGCTCCGAACGCGCGCGCTCGAGCTGCGGACTCCCTGCAGGTAACGCTCGCGCAGATCGTCGACGCCGATCACTCGCGTGATGCGCGCAGGGATGCGGAGCTCGTCCAGGTCGACGCCACCACCAACATAGATCGTGAGCGTCGGGTGCCGGCTCCAGATCAGCTCGGCGTCCTGCTCGTCGTGGAGGCTTCGAGCCAGACCGCCGATCATGCCGAGCCGCCAATCGTAGTGCTTCGAACCCAGCACCGACTCGGAGAGCTCACCGCGGCCAGGACGCAAGATGACGACTCGCTCGTCGATCTCGGTCGCGGCGAAGGCGCTGAGCGCACGCGTCAGCGCAGCCGTGTCTCCGCGGTAGAAGTCCTC
>CAYMRB010000802.1:0-1705 GCA_964392615.1 uncultured Planctomycetia bacterium
GCGTTCTGGCGCCTCGATCCCGACCGAAATGACTCGCCCTCGCGCTCGAAGCCCTCGTTCAACGGACTGCTAGGGGCTCGAGAAGCCCGGGCGTCGGAGACGAAGGGCGCGATTATCGCTGAATGGGCCGAGTTCTTCAACGGGCGGTCGCGGCGACGAGCTCCAGAACGCGTTCGACCTCCTCGTGCGGCGCCTCCTCGGAGCGCCAGAGCTCCTCGAGGACGTCGCGTATCGCCGCGGCATTGCGGGGGATCGTCGCGTCGAGGTAGCGAACGGCCGCAACGATTCCGGCCGCGAAGCGCTGCGGCTCGATGCCGTGGGCGAGAGCGAGCCGGATCGGGCCGACGAGGCGATCGTGCCAGCCGAGCTTGCGTCTCGGATCGCGCGCGACCCGATCGACGCGGTCGCCGAGCAGCGGGTTGAACATGCGTTCGAGGAGATCGTCGACGTAGGCGCGAAAGCCGGCCGGCGTGAACAGGTCGTCGACGCCGTCGTGCCGACGGATGAGCGCCGCGCCGGATTCCTCGACGAACGCGTCCCGAACGAGCTCCAGCAGATCCGCATGCCGCGTCACGTCGGCCATCGTCTCGAGGCCACGATCGGCCGCCAGGTACGCGGCGAGAGCGTGGGCCGCGTTGTGGCCCCAGAGCTTCGCCTCCTCGAACGGGAGCAGGTCGTCCTTCTCCTCGAACACGTCGATGCCGCGCGGCCGCTCCACGCCGGACGCGAACCGCGGTCGCGAGACGAGGATGCGGTTGAACGCCTCGACGAGAATCGCGCGTGGCAGCGTCGGCGCGATCGGCGTCAGGCCGCTTCGCGTGAGCTCGTCGGGATCGGAGATGACGCCGCTCATCTTGCCAATGACCGTATTGACGAACGCCGCCGCGCCGCGGACCTGTTCGCGCGTCGTCGCGGCGACCTCGCCGAGCACGCGGTCTCGGAGGATCTCCGCGGCCGCATTGTCGTTCTCGCCCGTGTAGACGATCGTCGCGTCGGGCTGTCGCCTCGCGCGCCGCTCGAGGCCCCAGGCGAGGATGCGGTGCAAGCTGTCGTCGCCGTCGGTGGCGTAGAGCCTCGTGCTGGGTATGGCCGTAGTGATCACGCTGGCCGCGGCGATCGCGTCGACGAGACGTTCGCGGTCCGCAGGGTCGCGGGGGTTCAACAGGTCGACCGGGCCGACGCGGACCGTCTCGATGCTTTCTTTCCCGGCGACGTTGATCGAGAATCGCCCCGCCGCGCCGCGCACCGCGGTGACGACGTCCGGGAGGACCTCCGCGATCACGATGCGGTCGAACTCTCCGCCGCGGTGCGCCTCGAGCGCGAAGAGACCCGCCTGGATGGGTCCGAATCCGAACCCGACGAAGGTACCTTGGTTTTTCGGAGGCATCTGCTACTCCCGTCCGTCGATCGTCGAACCGCATCTACCTACACTTGGGCCATGAAATCCGCAAGCGCTGTCGTATCGGGCTCACGGGTCGAACCGCAAATGGGGCGATCGCCGTTGAGCTTCGGCTCTCGCGCCACCGCTCTCGCGCTCGTGACCGTCGTCCTCGCCGCGTGCTCGTCGGATGGCGAACCCCGCGTCGCGCCGACGCCGCATTTCGAGCCGGGTCCCGTCGTGTCGATCTCGTTTCCCGACGGCCAGCCGCGCTACGGCGAGCTCGCGCGGGCGCGGATCGCCCGAGCCCACCGCCCCGCCGCAGCC
>CAYMRB010000803.1:0-1696 GCA_964392615.1 uncultured Planctomycetia bacterium
CGAGGCCGGAAACCAGGCTCTCGATCTCGTCCCGCAACTCGGCTGCCCGCTCGAACTCGAGCGCCTCCGCCGCCTCGAGCATCTGGCGCTCGAGCGCGGCGATGCGTTCGCGGCGATCGTAGCTCTGGGTGTCCTCGTGCACGGCGCGACGCGCGACGTTCTGTCCGCGCACGATGCTCTCGATGCCCGGACGCACCTCCTTGACGATGCTCTCCGGCTCGATGCCGTGCTCGCGGTTGAACGCTTCCTGCAGCTCGCGCCGGCGGGCGGTCTCTTCGATCGCTCGGCTCATCGAGTTGGTCACGCGGTCGCCGTAGAGCAACACCCGCGCCCGCACGTTGCGCGCGGCGCGACCGATCGTCTGGATCAGCGCGGTTGCCGAACGCAGGAAGCCCTCCTTGTCCGCGTCGAGCACCGCGACGAGCGAGACCTCCGGCAGGTCGAGCCCTTCACGCAGCAGGTTGACGCCGACGACGACGTCATACTGCCCGCGCCGCAGGTCCTGCAGGATCTCGACGCGCTCGATCGTGTCGACCTCGCTGTGCAGATACTGGCAGCGGATGCTGTTCTCCTGCAGGTGCTCGTGCAGATCCTCGGCCATGCGCTTCGTCAGCGTCGTGACGAGGACGCGATCGCCGATGTCGATCGTTGCGCGGATCTCTTGCAGCAGATCCGGCACCTGCCCCGTCGCCGGCCGCACCTCGACCTGCGGATCGAGGAGCCCGGTCGGGCGGTTGATGAGCTCGACGACCTCGCCGCGGCATTTCTCGAGCTCGTACGACGCGGGGGTCGCCGTGATGAAGATCGACTGCTTCACCTTCTCTTCCCACTCGGCGAACCGCATCGGCCGGTTGTCGAGCGCCGACGGCAGACGGAAGCCGTACTTGACCAGGTTCTGCTTGCGCGCGCGGTCGCCGTTGTACATGCCGCCGATCTGCGGCAGCGTCACGTGCGACTCGTCGACGACGACGAGGAAATCGTCCGGGAAGTGATCGAGCAGGTTGTGCGGCCGCAGGCCCGGCGCCAGCCCGGTGAAGTGCCGCGAGTAGTTCTCGATGCCGGGACAGTAGCCGATCTCGAGCAATAGCTCGCAATCGTACCGCGTCCGCGAGTTGAGCCGCTGCGCCTCGAGCCCCTTGCCCATATGCTCCAGCTCGTCGAGCTGCTCGCGCAGCTCCGCACGGATCGTGCGCACGGCGGCCTCGATCTTCTCGCGCCCGATCACGAAGTGCTTGGCCGGGTAGACCGTGACCTGTTCGAACTCCGCGCGCACCTCGCCGGTCAGCGGATCGATCTCGGTGATCTCCTCGACCTCGTCGCCGAAGAGCTCGACGCGATACGCGATCTCCTCGTACGCCGGGAAGATCTCGACGACGTCGCCGCGCACGCGGAACGTGCCGCGCACGAGCTCGAGGTCGTTGCGCTCGTACTGAATCGCCACCAACGCGTGCAGCAGATCGTCGCGATCCAACGTGCCGCCGCGCTTGATGTCGACCAGCATCTCGCGGTACTCGTCCGGATCGCCGAGACCGTAGATACAGGAGACGCTCGCGACGATGATGACATCACGCCGTGTCTGCAGCGCACTCGTCGCGCGCTGGAGGAGTCGGTCTATTTCGTTGTTGATCGACGCGTCGTTCTCGATGTAGAGGTCGCGCTGCTGGATGTAGGCCTCGGGCTGTTAGTAGTCGTAGTA
>CAYMRB010000804.1:0-1685 GCA_964392615.1 uncultured Planctomycetia bacterium
TGAGTGGCGAGCTCGCGCACCTTGTCCTGGCTCGCCGCGCTCGTGTGCGGGGCGCTGTGGAAGTGGATGAAGACGACCGCGGCGCCGCGCTTCAACATGCGATAGGACGCGACGGGTGAGTCGAGCCCGCCCGACAACAGACACGCGACCTTGCCCGTCGAGCCGCTCGGCAGGCCGCCCGGCCCCGCGAGGCGCTCGAGCGCGAGGTATGCGTGCTTCTCGACGAAGTAGACGTGGAATTCGAGCTCCGGGCGGTCGAGCTGCACCTTCCAACCGGTGCGGTCGACGACACGGGCGCCGAGTTCGCGGTTGACGTCGACCGACGTGAACGGCAGGTCCTTGTTCGCGCGGTGCGTGACGATCGCGAAGCTCGCGGGGGCCGAGCGCGCTCCGGAGTCGATCTCGGCGAGCAGTCTCTCGACCAGCGCGTCGAGGTTCTCCGCGACGGCCTCGCGATCGAGGGGCAGCCGCATCGACGGCGAATAACGCGACACCCCGAACACGCGGCCGATGTGGCCGCTGGCGGCATCGACCGACACGTCCGCACCGAGGTCGACCCGCACGCGGCCGTACATGCGCGCCACCGTCGTGGCTCCGAGCGGCTTGAGGGCGGCGCGCAGGTTGCGCATCAGGCGATTCTCGAACCACGTGCGATTGCCGCCTTTCAGCGCGATCTCGTCGTAGTGGACGAGGATCGCATCGGGCTGCAGGACGGGCTGGGCGGAGTCGCTTGGCGGCATGGTGGAGTCGTCGCGTGGTATGGAGTGCCGTCTCCGAATCGATCGGTCTGCAGAGAAACGGCGGCGGATTCTATCACGCCGCCGTGGTTTTCTCCTTCTCCAGGCGCGACCGCGTGGGTACCCTGGGCGCCCTTCTCAGCAACCCCGGCTGGTCATGGCCCCCGACCCACGCGATCACGACCACGAATCCGCCCCCGACGCGGACGCTCCCATCGAGTACGACGTCCCCGTCGTGCGCTTGCGCTCCGCGCGCTCGGCGCACCTTCACCCGTGGGTGTACCGGCGCCAGATCCAGTTTCCGCCGGAGCGCATCGACGACGGCGCGCAGGTCGCCCTGCTGTCGTCCGACGGCCAGCCGCTCGGGCGCGGGTTCTATCACGGTCGCTCGACGATCGCCGTGCGGCTGCTGAGCGCCGACGCCAGTCGGGCGATCGATCGCGGCTTCCTGCGCGAGCGCCTCGAGCGCGCGCTGTCGCTGCGTCGCGACGTGCTGCGGCTCGCCCGCGAGACGGACTCGTTCCGCTGGGTGCACGGCGAAGGGGATGGGCTCAGCGGGCTCATCATCGACGTGTACGCCGACCTCGTCGTCGTTCAATACCACGCCCGGGGGTTCTTCGAGCGGCGCGACCTGCTCGTCCACGTGATCGAGGAGTTGATGCCCGGCTGCCGCATCGCGCAGCACGTCGACTCCGCGTCCTCGCGCCACGAGGGCATGCTGTTCCCTGGCGGCCGCGAGCGCGCCGGGGGAGGAGCGGGCGACGCGGAAGAGGTCGAGATCCGCGAAGGCAAGATGCGCTTCCTCGTCAACACGGCGGGGCACAAGACCGGCTTCTTCCTCGACCAGCGCGAGAACCGCCGCCGATTCGCAGAGCTCGTGCGCGGGCGCAAGGTTCTCGACGCGTTCTGCTACACCGGCGGCTTCGCGATCGCCGCGAAGACGCTCGG
>CAYMRB010000805.1:0-1674 GCA_964392615.1 uncultured Planctomycetia bacterium
GACGCCGCCGTCGGAGCCGCTCGAGATCGGCCGCGACACGACCTATCTTGAAGGGCCGGTTCTTCCCGACGGCACGATCAACTACGTCGCCGCACTTGATGCGGAGCAACGGGTCGCGCCAGAAGACAACGCACTGATTCCGCTCCTGCAGGCCCTGGGGCCGCGAGTGCTTCACAGCGCAGCAGAAGGCGACGACTCGCTGCGCCGAGAGCTGTTGACGCGGCTGGGACTCGAGGACCTGCCGTCGGAGGGGCGGTACTTCCGTCGCTTTTCAGCTCAGGCGGATGAGAGCGCCGCAGCGGACGACGAACAGGACGACCAAGTCGGGCGGGGCCTTCGTGCTCCGTGGAGCCCGGACGAACTGCCGCGCGTTCACGCCTGGCTCGAGTCGAATGAGCACGCCCTGGGTCTTCTCGAGGCGTCGGCGCGGCGACCGGCGTGGTACCTGCCGCTCGTGTCGGGGTCGACCCCGCCGTCAACTGTCGACGTCGCCTGGATCGACCACCGCTCTTGGCTGGACGCGCTGACGGCGTTCAGCTGCCGTGCACAGCGACGGATGGACGCCGGCGATGCGGCAGGGGCGTGGGCGAACCTCCTGACGCTCCTGCGCCTGTCCCGTCGGGGCTGCGGAGGCGGTGGAGCCGTGCGGCGGTCCATGTCGATCGGCATGGAAGGCGCCGCGCAATGCCTCGTCGCCAGGTCGCTGATCGAGGCAGGGCCAGTCGATTCTCGACTCGCGCGTGAGCTCATCAAGCAGCTCGAGGCGCTGCCGCCACGCCAGTCGCTGGCGAGCTCGCTGCGCGTGGAACGGCTTCACGCTCTCGATCGGCTGTCGACGATATGGCGTGAAACGCACATCGAGGCCGAATTGAACGACGAGGCGTTCCGCGAAGTGAATCGATGGTTCGACCGCGTCGATGATGCTCTATCACATCCGAATCTAGTGGCGCGTTCTGATGCTCTCGGCGCCATGATCGAGGAGGTGAGGTGCCTTTCGGAGGAGCTCGAGCGCTCGTGGTGGGCCGAGCGTCTGGTCCTAGGCCCGAAGTTCGTGCGCTCTCGGCTCAGCCGGCTCGCCGGGGCTCACAGTATCTGGGCGTGCTGCCCGGTCCTCGCGTTCCGCTACCTCCCGACACTCCGAAACGAGGCGCGCCATCGTCTGCTACTGGTGACGATCGCGCTCGACGGCTATCGTGCGGAACGTGGCGAGTATCCGAGTACCCTCGATGCTCTGACGCCGAGCTTTCTCGCGAAGGTGCCAGACGACCCTTTCGCGGACGCGCCGCTGCGCTATAGGCGCCTCGAGGCGGGCTACGAGCTCTCGAGCCGCGGAGAGGAGATAACGTCGACCGATTCGGACGAGGGCGACTGGGGCGAAGCCGCGCCGTTGACATTTCGCCGTCCGTGACGGCCCCCCCACGAATCAGAGCATGAGGCTGCCCTGCGAGTAGATGCCCCCGCCCCCGACGAGTACGCTGACCATCACCCACCGCGCAGGGCGGCGGCAAGAGGCGGAGGTCAAGGTGTTCTACTCCCGCACCAATCCGGCGGCTGGTCGGCGCAAGAACGGAGCGCGGATGACAACCCGTGCACTCCTCGCGCACGGATAACTGCAGAACCGGAGCCGGCGTATTCCCGCACTACTACGCCGGCAGGTGGGCGCAAAGATGGGGG
>CAYMRB010000806.1:0-1660 GCA_964392615.1 uncultured Planctomycetia bacterium
CGATGACGTCAGCCCGGACGAGCCGATCGTCGAGCGCTCCACCGTCGAGGGCGCCGGCACGGAGCCGGCCGTGGTCGACGAGCCGGCGGAGCCGGTCGCGGTCGACCCGCAGGGCGACGGCGGCGACGCCTGACGTAGAACGTTGGCGCAGGGTGGAGAAGCGGCCATCTCGCCAGGCCCATAACCTGGAGATCGCGGGTTCGAATCCCGCCCCTGCTACCACACCGAAAGGGACTCTCCCGTGTCCGACAACGACGATCGCGAATTCAAACGCCTGAGCTCCCTGCACCCGGACTACGTCGAGTGGGCCGACCACTGGGAGCTGATTCGCGACGTCATCGGTGACGTCGAGGTCGACTCGGGCAAGTACCTGCCGCGCGGGCCGATCGAGAACGAGGATCTCTACAAGTTCCGGCTGCAGCTGGCGCAGTGGATCCCCGAATCGCCGAACGCCGTCGAAAAGATCATCGGCGCGATCTTCGACCGCAAGCCGAAGCGCGAGCTCGGCGACAAGCGGCTCGACGCGTTCGCCGACAACTGCGACGGCAAGGGCAAATCGCTCGACCAGTTCATGGAACGCGTCGCGCGCTTCTTGCTCGGCTACGGTTCGACACGCGTGCTGGTCAACGTCCGTACGGGCGAGCTCCCGGAGGGCGTCATCCCGACGCGGCAGATGGAGCTCGAGGGCGACTTCCGCCCCGTGGCGATCTGCTACTCGCCCCTGAACGTCATCGACTGGCAAACCGATCGCAGTGGCACCCTGGACATGGTGCGCATCCGGGAGGAGCGAACCGTCTCGCAGGGCGAGGAGCGGAAGCGCTGCAAGCGGGTGACGTTCTACGAGTACACCCGTACCCGAGCGCAGTGGTGGGAGTTCGAGCAGAAGGACGGCAAGAACAAGCTCGTCAGAGACGAGAGCGGCACGAACGAGCACAATCTCGGCTTCGTGCCGATGGTGGTGGAGTACTACCCGGAAGAGATCAAGCCGATGATCGGCTCCGGGTACCTGCGCCGTGCGGCCAAGGCCGACGTGCAGCACTTCCAGGCCGAATCGGACCGGCAGTACGACACCCACTTGCACGCGCATCCGCAGATGTGGATTCGCACCGCTGAGGATCTCGACAAGGTAGGCGTTGGCAGCAACACCTACATCAAGCTGGCGCCCGACGGCGATGAGGCGGTCGGCTACGCCGAGGTGCCGAGATCGTCGTTCGAAGCGCTGCGCGCGCTGATCGAGGACAAGGTCCAGCAGATCTACCGGCACGCCGGTACCGATCCGCTCGGCGTCCTGCAGCCCGGCGGCTCGACGTTCGAAGCGTCCGGCCGTGCTCGCGCTTGGAGTTTCTCGACGTCCGAGGCGCGGATCCTGTCGCGCGTCTCAGATCGGTGTGAGCTGGTCGAGACGCGCATGATGGAGCTCGTCCTGCGCTACCAGACGAAGCAGGGGGCGCCGGTCAACAAGCGGCTCTTCACGGGCGACATCCAGTACCGCGAGGACTTCGACGTCTCGAGCACGCAGAACCTGCTCGAGGCGCGCGAGGTCATGGGCCGTGTGATCAACAGTCCGACGTTCCTGCGCCACATCGACAAGCGCATCGCCACGGCCGAGCTCGGCGACATCGCGCAGAAGATCGTCGACGAGGTGATGAAGGAGATCGAG
>CAYMRB010000807.1:0-1632 GCA_964392615.1 uncultured Planctomycetia bacterium
AGGGAGAGCAGCGCCAAGCACGAACACAGGATGCCGTCCGAGTTCTTCGAGCAACGAGCGGCGCCGGACCCGGCCATCGAAGCGATGATGGACGTCCGCGACGCGATGCAGGGCCTGCCCGGCCGCGTCCGCTCGAGCCTCGAGCTGCGCGTCTTCGGCAACCTTTCGATCAAGGAAATCGCGGCGACGCACGGTTGCAGCGTCAGCACCGTGAAGGCCGACCTGAACAAGGGCTTCAGCGTGCTCAAGCGGAAGCTCTCGTCGTACGCGGCCGCGATCCTCCTCGTGCTCCTCGTCGGAAAGACGTCGTCCGCGAAGGCGGCTTCGGCAGTGGCGGTACTGTCACCCGAGATTCCGGACGGCCTCATTCGCGCGCTCGCGAACGGGGCGCGCCGTGCGTCCGCGACCGCGGGCTCCGCGTCGGGGACGGCACTCAGTGGCACGGCGCGCGTGGCGGTCGCGGCGGTCGCGGCCGCGCTGCTCGTCCCGCTCCTCTGCTTTGGCGGCTGCGTGCTCTTTCAGGGCGACGCGCGACCCGCGAACGAAGTGACGGCGTTGGCGCCAGACGCCGTGGACGAGACAGCTGACGTCGACTTCGAGCCGGGCGACGACGATTCCGTCGACGGCGAGCCAAGCGACGGCAGCGGTGCGGACGACGCGTCCGGCGCCGAAGAGACGCCGACTGTCGCCGTCGAGGCGAACGTCGACGAAGCGGGCGAACCGAGAGGCGCCGACGAGGACGCAGACGCCGACGTTTCGGAGACCGGCGACACGCGCGTCGCGATCCGCGTCGTCGACGAGCGTGGCGATGAGGTTCCCCTCGGCGAGCTTCGCCTCAACATCCCGCTCGGCTCGCTGTGGAAGCTCGACGGTCTGCCGGAGGGCGAGAAGGCGATACTCGAGCCCTGGCGTGAAGCGACTGAGGAGGCGCATGACCTGGGTACGGCCAACCCGTGGACCTTCACCGATATCCCCGACGATCTGGCGGGGATCAACCTCCAGTGCTTTGCGTTCACTCCACTGCACTCCACGAGCGAGGTCGTCACGTTCCAGCCGGTGAGGGGCGAGCTCCTCGAGGTCGAGGTCGTCGTGCGCGACGCTCGCGATCGCGCGGTTCGCGTCGTCGACGCTGCCACGGACGAGCCGATCGCCGGCGCGCAGGTCCTCGCCCTGACGGAGCTCAGGCGTCGCTACCTCTCGATCGGCCCGTCACTGCCCGAGTTCGGGCGCGCCCGCGGCGTGACCGACTCGGACGGCGTCTGCGTCGTCAGCACGCTCGGCCCGGAGCACCAGACATTCGAGGCTTCGGCAGAGGGGTACGTCACCGGTCGCGTCGAGGAATCTGCGGACGAGGCGGCAGAAGGCACACTCACCGTCAAGCTGCACGTGGCCCAGGCCGGCACGTTGTCGACGCTCGTCGTCGACTTCTTCGGCGAGCCGCTCGTCGACATGGGCGTCGAGCTCAAGGTCGATGGCAACAGCCAGCCGCGCACATCGACAACGGACGCCAACGGCGAGTGCGTCTTCGAGGGAGTGCCCGTGGGCACGCACGAGGTGACGCTGGTCGGGCGGTGGTGTGAGTACCTCCAGGAACAGAAGAGCATCCACGGCAGAGCCGACGCGATCGGACGC
>CAYMRB010000808.1:0-1629 GCA_964392615.1 uncultured Planctomycetia bacterium
CGGCTCGGCCTGTCGGGCTCGGTCCTGACGAGGGTTTCTTGGACAGCCTCCTAGGACGAGAAGCTCCACTCCTCGAGGGGCGTCCGCGCGTCGAAAGCGATATCAGCGTCGTAGCCCAGCCCGACGCAGCGGGCCAGCGAGGCGGTGGAGATCTCGCCGCCCTCGATGCGCAGGAAGACCGACTCGCCCCCGCCGTCTCGCCGGCGTTCGAACAGGTCGCCATGTTGCTCGAGCGCGGATTCCGCCTCGCTGCGTGGCAAGTGATCGAGGCCTCGGAAGTAGTGGTGACCGTTGCGTTCGACGTGTCGGATCCCGAGCGCGACCACGACGGCGAGGTCCTGCAGCAGCGGGATGACCGGCAAGTTCGCGAGGTCTTCGGCCGTCTGGAAGTACGGTGTCACGCCGCCGTTCGCCACGTTGGCCGCGATCGTTCGGGAGCGGTTCGCCAAGGACTTGAGCACGCCCTTGCAATTCTTGTGCGAGGTCCCGGTGTAGCCGAGCTCGATCGCCCGTGCGAAGCTGTCGAGGCTGTCGTCGGATTCGTCGATCACGACCGGCCGGATACGGCTCAGCTCGCGGATGCCGGGTTCGGCGTCGGGGGAGAGGGCGACGTCGCGGTGGAGTGGTTGTTCGATGAACTCGATGGCGTCGACGAACGCCTTGCCGTCCGGCGTCTTTTCGAGCGCGCGAAGAAGTTCGGCGAGGTGCGTCGGATCGCGGTACTGCTCGTTACCGTCGAGCGAGATGACGAACTCGCCGGGATGGCACTCGCCGGGATGGCAATCGTCGAGAAGCTCCGCGATGCGCGTCAGGCGGTCGAGGTCGGCGTCGTGGTCGCCGCGCACCTTGACCTTGAAGTACCGAAGGCCGTACGCCGCGATGCACTCGTCGAGCGATTGCGGCAGGCCGTCGTCGAGGCGTTCCTCGGCGGGAATCTCGGCGACGGTGATCGGATCTCCGAGGCCTACCGTGTGTCGGCAGCCGATGTGCGTCGCGGGACGCGGCGGCAGGAGCGGTGCCGTGTGCAGGCCGGTCAGGTCGTGCGCGAGCGCCTCGAACAGCGACATACGGTGCAGTCGGCAGAGCGCGTCGAGAGCCGCGCGCTCGATGAGCGAGCTGCCGAACGATGCGGTCAACGCGTTGATCCTCTCCCGTGAGCACGCCTCGACGACCGCGGGCAGCGCGTCCGTCCAGATCGCGGCCAGCGGTCGAGGCTCGCGACCGACGTCGAACCATGCACGGCGCGCTTCACGTACGGCGCTGAGCTGATCCTCGACGTTCGCGCGGAAGTCCTTCGATGGATCCTTGTCGAACCACAGGGGAGGCAGGCCGTCGCCGGCCAGGCCCGTGGCGCGTTCGCCGTTCGGCGCTTCGATCGTCACGCGGACGAGCAGCGAAGGTGCCGCGGTCAGGCACGCGATGCCGTAGCGGAACGGAATCCGCGTTCGTGTCTCCAGCATCGCCGCCTCGAAGTCGACGAGCCGGATGCCGGGAGCGGCCGTGAATCTCATGGCGCTTCGGTGCCGCCTTTCACAGATCATTGTGCATATCGCCGGCGCCTTCGCCCGCTGGCCTCGTTGCGCTCAGTCGACTATGGGCCTCCGGCATGGACTCCTTCGCGCGCCTCGC
>CAYMRB010000809.1:0-1581 GCA_964392615.1 uncultured Planctomycetia bacterium
CGAGCCTCGGTACCTCGATCGAAGGACTCCGCGATGAGGGGCGTCTCGTGTCGCTTGAGGCGCCGGCTCCCGCCGCGCCGGTGTTGCTGCCGGCCCACCTCGACCTCCTCGTGCAGACGAGACCTGAACCGCTCCCAGATCCCGATCCCGCGCCGTTCCTCCACGGTCCCGAACGCGGCCTTCCGGAAGCGCTCGTCGCGTGGCGCGCGGACCTCGATTCAACGCACGAGAATTCAGTCTGGCTCGACACGATCGCGTTGTGCCCGCCCCGGGGGACGGAGTGTGCATCGGCGCCGTTGTCGCTCCTGAGGAAGGTCTGGACGGACGACGTCGCGGCCGATTCCATCAGTGCCGATGCGGTATCTTCCGCTTCCGACGGCGAGGCAGAAGACGACGTTGACGTCGCACTACGGGCCGTGAGGTGGCGAGGGCCTGAAGACAGCGAGGTCATAAGCAGCCCACACGCCGTTCGACCTGGCGACACGATCGTGTTTCCTGCTGACAGTGTCGCGAGCTGGGCGCTGATCGACGTACCGGCGCGTGAGGCGAACGCTCCTGTTCCAGACGTGGCGGAAATCGCGAGCGCGATATCGCAGCGTCGGGCTGTGCTGCGCGTGCCGCCCGCGCTGATCGCGGCCGAACGCGATCGGGAGCAGGGAAAGGACCCCGGCAGACTCCCGCCCGCCTTCGACGCGGCGACCGAGCTCTGCGCGGCCGCGTCAGCCTTGACGGACATCGCGTGGAACGACGAGCCGGATCTCGATGAGCTCGCGAATCAAGCGCTCGAAGCGATCTCGGACGACAAGCTCGAGGCTGGCGAGATTACGGACGTCGTAGCGTTCTTGCGCCAAGAACACGCGAAGCGCCGCGTCATAGTCGATCTCTACCCTGGGCCCGGCGACGAAGCCCGGGGGCTCATGCTCCGAAGTCGTCGTCCGTATCGTCCACCTGGCACCGAGACCGTCGTCGAGCTCCCGAGCGTTGAAACCGGCGACGACGGAGCGTCGCGGGCTGGTGCCCCCCAGACGCTGGCGTTGCACCTCGAAAACGTACGTGTGCAAACCGTGCGCTACGCCAACTCGGTCGGCCTCGACGGCGACCTCGTCGCCGACCTCGAGCGTGCGGCACTGTGGCATGACGTCGGCAAGATCGACGCGCGATTCCAGGCATGGCTTGCGGGCGGAGGGCCGATGGCGGCTGGCGGCGCACCTTTGGCAAAATCGCCGCGAGCCAGGCAGACTCCGTCTGCGATTCGTAGCGCTCGCCTCAGCGCTGGCTACCCGAAGGGGACTCGCCACGAGCTGCTGTCTGCGCGGTTGGCGGAGGCCGCAGGTGCCGCCGACGAGAGCAACGATTCCGACCTGGTCCTCTGTCTGATCGCGAACCACCAGGGCCACGGACGCCCGTTCGCGCCTTTGATCGAGGGGGCCACGAGTGACGTCGAGGGGCCGTTAAGCGTGCCGGAGTGGCGGTTTGACGGGATCGTGTCGCCGGACTACGAGTGGAACGAGCGGGAGGATGACGTCGGCAGTGGAATCGCCGAGCGCTTCTGGCGAGTGACTCGGAGCCACGGTTGGTGGG
>CAYMRB010000810.1:0-1557 GCA_964392615.1 uncultured Planctomycetia bacterium
GCGCCCTCTTGCCACCAGGAGCCTCTCTGCCGAGGAGACTCCGAAGTTCGAGCTCGCCCCGTACGCGTTCACCGACTCCGGGACGCTGGGCACTCTCACCGGAAGACTCGACAAGAGCGCGTTCAAGCCGACCGACGAGCCGAACTCGTTCGTCCAGGTACGCGACGGCCCCTATCTGTACACGAATCGTATCTGTTCGTTCGAAGACGACCAGGACCGCCAGAAGAAGCTCCCGGGAAGCTGGGGGCACAAACTCGAGAAGCCCGTCGCCGTGACGCCGCGATTCGTGATCGGTAGGTCGGAAGACGATTCGACACTCGACATCGTCACGCGCGCCACCGGAAAGGTCCGCAAGTGCGGAATCCCGGAACGCTTCTCGAGCTCCGCCACCACGAGCCGTGGCGGGAGATTCCTGTTCTTGGCGGCCGGCAAGCCAGAACGCTACCAGATCTGGGACACGCAGAACGATGAGTCCGTCCTCGTCTGCAAGGCACCTTCACGCCAGCACGTAGCGATCACGGAGGACGGCAAGAGAATCGTCCGGGTCGAGAAGACACGGGACGTAGTCTGCTACTCGGACGCCCGCCAGAGGCTCTGGCGCACTTCCCTCGGGACGGCTCCGGAGCGGGTGGAGCTCTCCGCGGAAGACGACCTCGTCCTCGCCGGCGATGCCGTGCTCGATATGGCGACCGGCTCGGTCCGGTACGAGCTTCTCGCGCCGGGCCGTCTCTCCGCTGCCGGCACACACGTGCTCGTCGGCGAATCCGAGCAGCGACGCGCACACATCCTGGATGTGGCGAGCGGAGAGTTGGTCGGCGTTCTGGACTTCGTCGGCCCGACGGCCCCGGACGACTTCGAGATCGTGAAGGCGAGCAAGAACCTCGAGCGGGTGATCGCGCGAGAGCGCGGCTCGAGCGATCCGCGCGAACACTGGATCTTCGAGCGCCACGAAGACTGACGGGTGGATCGACCGGGGCGGAGACTACTCCGCGCCGAGCACCGCCGCGCAGGTGTACTCGCGGTTCAGCCGCGCGATGTTCGAGACGGAGATCTCCTTGGGACACGCGGCCTCGCACTCGCCGTGGTTCGTGCAGTTGCCGAAGCCGGCCTCGTCCATCGTCTCGACCATCGCGAGCACGCGCGTGCGCCTCTCCGGCACTCCCTGCGGCAACAACGCCAGCTGCGACACCTTCGCGCTGACGAAGAGCATCGCCGACGCGTTCGGGCACGACGCCACGCACGCGCCGCAACCGATGCATGCGGCCGCATCCATCGCGGCCTCGGCCTTCGGCTTCGGGATCGGGATCGCGTTCGCGTCCTGCGGTGCGCCGGTGCGCACGGAGACGTAGCCGCCGGCGGTGATGATGTCGTCCAAGGCACTCCGGTCGACGACGAGATCCTTGACGACCGGGAACGCGCGCGCGCGCCACGGCTCGACCGAGATCGTCTCGCCGTCCTTGAAGCGCCGCATGTGCAGCTGACACACGGTCGTGCCGTGGTCGTTGCCGTGCGCCTGCCCGTTGATCACGAGGCTGCACATGCCGCAGATGCCCTCGC
>CAYMRB010000811.1:0-1551 GCA_964392615.1 uncultured Planctomycetia bacterium
CGTCGCCTTCCAGACGAGGAACAGACCGCCGCCGAGCAGGATCAGGTCCTTGCCGCTGAAGTCCTTCCCGAACGGTGAGAAGAACGGCTCGGTGAGCTGCATGATCCACGTGATGCCGAGGAGCAGCGCGATGCGCATCAGCATCGCTAGCGCCAGGCCGATGAATCGTGCGCGCGCTTGTTGATGCTCCGGCAGCTTGCCGACGAAGATCGCGATGAACAGGATGTTGTCGATCCCGAGAACGATCTCGAGGGCGGTCAGTGTCAGGAGCGCGATGCCGTTTTCGGCGGTCAGGAGGTCCACGACTCTCTACTCCGAGTCTGCGTGTCTGCGAGGCTACGTCGAGCAGGACACACTAACCGGAAGGATAGGGTGGAGGAACCCCCGAACGCCGGCTCCCGCCTCGATGGGGAGAAGGGAGCGGTCACCGCGACTCTGTTCGAGCCGCTGCGGATCAGAACCGCCGCACGGGGCCCGGAGACGCAGCGACGCGACGCCGGACGAGGTCGTAAACCGCGCCGGCGGACACCTTGACCACCTCGCCGCCGGCGCGTCGGTCGTAGAACCGGACGTCGTGCGCACCGGCGACGCGCGCCAGGCTACCGCGGACGACGATCGCCGTCGATTCGTCGATGCCGATGCCGAGCAGCTGGGGATAGGCGTCGACGAGACGGCTCATGTCCGCGAAACGGTTGCGCTGCGCGAAGTGCTGATCGATCGCGCAGCCGTGCAGGAAATCGAAGCCGCGTTCGTAGCCCTCGGCCATCATCTCGCGGTTGCCGAGCGGATGTCCGCGGACCATGTACTCGGCCTGGATGGACGCGCCGGCCGAGCCGCCCCCGATCGCACCGCCCCGCTCGAGGACGCGGTGGAAGAGTTCGTACGCGGTCGTGTCGCCATACGCGTCGACCAATCGCCACTGTCGCCCACCGCCGAACCAGACGCCGCGCGCCGCGTCGAGAGCCGCGAGAAACTCCGGCGACTCGACCTTCCGCTGCTCGCGCGCGTCGAGCACCTGCACGTTGCGCGCACCAGCGTTGCGAAGCAGAGAGGCCTCGCCGGACCATGTGCGTAGCGGACCGCCGGCAGCGGTCGGTATCACGACGATGAGCGCGTCCGGTCCGCCGGCCTGCGCGATGAACTCCTCGAGTAGGCCGGGCGGCAGCCAGCCGCCACCGGCGATGAACAACGCGCCGCGATCGACCCTCGGCAGCGCCGGTGCGGCAGTCGGGAACTGCGGGCCGGCGCGACCGCGGGCGGCGCGGCGCAGCGTGGTCCAGTCGGCGACATCCCCAGCGTGCAGGGTGACTTCTCGAGGCGCCCGCGCCGCGCCCGGCGCGAGGCAGATCGTGACGGACGAGCTGCCGATCACCCGAATGCGTCGTCCCCGCAGCTCGAACGCCGTCCCTTCGTCGACGCCGACGCCGACGAGTCCGGCGTGGTTGCGCAGCACTCCGACGAGGCGCGGCTTGCGGCCGCGCGCCAGGAAGTGCTGGTCGATCACCGCGCCGGGCAGCAGGTCGAGTCCGCGGCCGACGCGTGCGACGGGGT